>JAYVKZ010000161.1:0-3489 GCA_043767985.1 Betaproteobacteria bacterium | reverse complement strand
CTGCTCATGGCGCACCAGGATGTGTTGAAACTTATCTTGTTTATAGATTTCGTCGTAGATGTAGAGCACGGCACCCCCAGGGTAGCCAAACACATGCTCAATACCTTCTTCGTGCAAACAGCGGATGAGAATTTCCGCGCCAGTAATTTCCATTGAACACCTTCCGTTCAAGATTCAGGGAGCCCGCCAGCCGGTACCAACGTACACGCTACTTAAAGCGCCCACCTCGACACAGACATCAAAACAGGACCTAAAAGGTTGACAAGGATGTCCGAGAAGAACTCTTGTGGAGCTTTCTCGAGCATTTGAAAGAGGCCGAGCTTCGCCTAAAGAATAGACAAAAATTCGACTTCAGCCCGTAAGGATACTGTGAGCCACAAGGATTGGTCAAATCGTGGACTCTGATAGCATCCCACCTGAGAGGCCGATCAACGGTGTTTTTGCAGGCAAACCTGGGCCTGCATGACCTCCTTTATCGTCAAAATTCCAAGAAAACAGAGCAAATCGACCGAGATCAATGGCCACCCGCCAAGAAATGTCAGACTTCCTGGCCTCAATAGAGCGCCGGGCCTACAAGCAAGCGCTTTATGCTGTCCGAGACGATGAGGCCGCCCTCGATCTTGTGCAAGACGCCATGCTGAGAATTGCCGAGCGCTATGCCGACAAACCAGCCGCTGAACTGCCTTTACTTTTTACAAGAATTCTTCAAAATATTATTACTGACCACTTTCGGCGCCAAAAAGTCCGAAATATGTGGACGACCTTGTTGTCATCTTTGTCGTCTGACTCCGACGAAGAGGGAGGCGACCGTGACATCCTCGAGACCATCGGGCCAGAAGAAGGCAGCGAACGGGCTGCCAGCGCTCAGGATTATGTGGAAAGGGAACAAACGGTAGGCGCGATCGAAGTCGAAATTAAGAAGCTGCCGGCCCGTCAACGAGAAGCCTTCTTGATGCGTTACTGGGAGGACATGGATGTAGCCGAAACGGCTGCCGCTATGGGTTGCTCAGAAGGCAGCGTAAAAACGCACTGCTCTAGGGCAACACACACCCTAGCCAAGGCACTAAGAGCAAAGGGAATAACGCTATGAACGAATTAGAAACTGCACTCCTTATCCGTCGCGCCCTTGATAAAGGTGCGGAACGCCTGCCCTATACGACCGTTCATCGGCTGGAGAACGCTCGAAAGTTAGCTTTATCGCGTATGGGTCAGTCGGCGTCCTCCACTCAATTTTCGCAAGCGACCTTCGGCGCTGGGTCCAGCCTAGTGCTCTCCACCGGTAGTGGGAAATTAGGGTGGCTCAGCATGTTTGCTGGCGCCGTCGCCCCACTGGTTCTGGTCATTGCCGGATTGTTTGCAACCTCGCATTGGAGTGATCGCCAAAGAGCAGAAGAGGTCGCAGAAGTCGATGCGGCCATGCTGGCCGACGATCTCCCCATTTCTTTGTATGCAGACCGTGGTTTCGGTGTGTTTATCAAGAATAATCATCAACAGTAACGGGTTGCGAGCCTGGGATTGACATGATGCAAGGCCAACTTCTTTTCAGAATCCTTAGAACTACACTTTTGCTAGGAAGTTTAGCTCTCGGCGGTCTCTCTCTCGTGAGTGCAGCAACCGCACAGATCGCTCCTCAAACCGTGGCCATGAATAAGCCTTCGGGCCTTCAGTCGCTGGTCGAACCTTTGTGGACTGACCTCAATCCTCAGCAACGCTCGGTGCTCGAACCCTTCGCCGCGCAGTGGAACACGTGGTCCGCTCAAGAAAAGCGCGTCTGGGTGTCTCTGGCGAATAAATTCCCTCAGTACACTCCGGCGCAGCAAGCCAAGGCCAAGCAACGCATTAAAGACTGGGCCGCACTTAGCTCAGAGCAAAGACGACTCGCCCGCTCAAACTACCGGATGGCGAATCAATTGCCGAAGGAAGAATTGGCAGATCAGAAAAAGCGCTACGAAGGTATGACTCATGAACAACGGGTTGTTTTGCGCGAGAATGGCTCGACCAGCAACACAGCGGCCAAGTATGGCGGCGCAAGAACTGGCTTGGCAAAGGATGCAGCGAAACCTCTCGCAGGGACGCAAACCGCTGCTGCGCCCGCCACACCGGTGACGAATAAAGGCGTAACACCAGCCCTGGTCAAGCAGTAACTCCGCAGCAGGTTTGTCAGTGTTTTTTGTCCATGTCTGACCCTATTGGCTCGCCCTTCGAAGCAGCCGAAGCTTCGCCGCTTCCCTCGGCTGATCCCTGGCGTCGTTTAATGGGTTTCGTATATGAATCCATTATTCTTTTTGGCGTCATTTGGTTTGCTGGCTACGTTTTTTCGAGCTTGACACAGTACCAGGCGCAGCGCGGCAATATTGCACTTCATCATGCCTTTCAAGTGTTTACAGGACTCGTGTTTGGCTTGTATTTCAGCTGGTTTTGGGCGAAGGGGCGGCGCACCTTGCCGATGAAGACCCTCTCGCTGGATCTCGTCAATCGCCAAAACCAGCCCTTAAGCCAGGTCAATGCAATTACCCGCTATCTTACCGGCCTTGTCTTGTTTCTTATCGTCATGGCGGCGGCAAGATGGTTACATCTTGGCCTCGTTGTTCTGCTTGTTGTACCCTTTGCCTACTGTTTTATCGATCCACAAAAACGCTCCCTGATCGACCTCCTTGCGGGCACCCGACTCGTGCTGCGCCCAGTGGTTGGTAAGCGCATTCGCGGTCTCGTTTAACATCAGCGTTGCTTCGAGACGAATCCCCGTGAAAGTCGGCGTGTTCGATTCAGGCATTGGCGGGCTTTCGGTATTGAAGGAAATTCGTCGTCAGTTGCCCCGTGCGACGCTGCTCTACATTGCCGACAATGCGTACGCACCTTACGGTGATCGAGATCACTCCTTCATCGTCAAGCGAGCGCTTCAGCTCTCTGAATTTCTAGTCACTCAAGAGGTCGCAGCGATCGTTATCGCTTGTAACACTGCGTCGGTTCACGCTGCCAAGTCTGTTCGTGCCGTTTGTGCGGTGCCGGTAATTGCCATGGAGCCCGCGATCAAGCCTGCCGCCTTGCTGAGTCGGAGCAAAGTGATTGCGGTCCTTGCGACCAGCCAGACTATCGCAAGCGAGAATGTTGCGCAGCTAGTTGCAACCTACCATCATCAAGTCCAAGTGTTATTGCAAGCCTGTCCTGGGCTCGTTGAGCATATCGAGTTGGGAGATTTGAGCTCGGCGGCCCTGCGTTCTAAGCTCTCCGCCTACCTGAGGCCCTTAATCAACCAAGGTGCGGACACGATCGTACTGGGCTGCACCCATTATCCCTTTTTGGCACCCTTGATAAGGGAGATGGTTGGTCCAGGCGTTCAATTGATTGATCCAGCGCCCGCAGTCGCTCGCGAGCTTGTGAGGCGGCTCGGGCCGCTTTACACAAACGCTGCAACCGGGTTGGAGGAAACGTCTATGGATGGCGCCCATTCGTTCTATAGCAGCGCGCCCAGCATGTCGCTCAAAGACG
>JAYVKZ010000160.1:0-18739 GCA_043767985.1 Betaproteobacteria bacterium | reverse complement strand
TCCGAGCTTGTCTTTGCTCTGCATTCGTAGGTAATCTCACCTACACCAACGGTTTCAAGCATCACCTTGTGACCATCTGGTACTTTGACCGGATCAGGGAGGGCGCTTTGTGAAAACATTGCTTGGGAGGGGATGTTCATTGTCATGTTACTAGCGCAGCCGGAAAATATCGCTGAAGTGATAAGTCCAAAAGCGACATTGCGCGAAACATTGCTTGACGAAAACGTCTGGTTTTTCATGGCTGATTGTCCTGGTGAGTTGAAGCTGGGCCCTGGAATTTGTAAGGGCAGAACGATGTTCATATACTTAGTACGCATCTGATTAAAAATTAGATTTGTCTAAACCATCACATGAGCTAATAACCCCAACTTACTAATTTAATTGAAAATTTAATTTTTGTCGGCTACGCTTCGAATCTCATGAAGTTGAGCTAAGTCCTTGACCTGATTGAGTTTTTCTGGTCCCTGGCTTGACCGAGATAGGTTTTTTCTTTACAGTGCAAATCTGTGTGCAAAAGTGCATTTAAGTGGCTAGAATTAGCTACAGTAAAGATAAAAACGGGGCAAAAGCAAGATGTTCGAGGGGAGTTCTGCACTCGCTCTAGACGGCAAGGGTCGCATGACCGTGCCGGCGCGTCATCGCGACATCATCATGGCGCAGGCTCAGGGTCGTCTCACGATCACCCTTTCCTACGAGGGTTGCCTGCTCATGTATACCCGTCCTGCCTGGGAAAAAATTCGCCCGAGTATTGCAGCGCTTCCGAGTGAGTCCGCCCATTTTCGTCGCATGTTGCTAGGTAATGCCATGCCTTGCGAAATGGACGGCACCGGCCGTGTTTTGATCGCTCCCGAGCTTCGCAAGCCTCTCGCGCTCACTTTGAAGGACGACGGGCGCGATGTCATGCTGCTTGGCGTGGGCGGGTATTTTGAGATTTGGGAAGCCGGTCATTTGGCAGCTCAGCAGGCCGAGCTGAAATCAGCGCCTCGGCCACCATCCCTCATGAGCCTGCAACTGGACCCGGATGTCTAAGCCCCATGAGCGCACACTTCATCGCCCCGTTCTGCTCGATGAGTGCCTTCAAGCGCTTGGGCTTGGGGCGGATGCCTATAACGCTCAAAAGGACCGACCCGAAGGCGTTTTTCTCGATGCCACATTCGGGCGCGGTGGCCATAGCGCTGCGCTCCTTGAGCGACTCGGGCCTCAATCGCGATTGCTTGCCTTGGACCGGGATCCGCAGGCGATTCAATTCGCGCGCGAGCAAAGCCCGCTTCGGTTGGATCCGAGATTCGCGGTGGCCCATAGCCGCTTCTCGCAACTCGCCAGTGCGCTCGATAGCGCGGGCATTGAACAGCTCGACGGCGCCTTGTTTGATCTTGGCGTCTCGTCTCCCCAGCTCGATCAGGCGGAGCGTGGATTCAGCTTCAAAAATGATGGCCCTCTCGATATGCGCATGGATCCGACCCATGGGCAATCGGTTCGAGAGTGGCTTTTGGCCGCGTCGGAAACTGACATTACAGAGGTTCTAAAGCGCTATGGGGAAGAACGGCTTGCTTTTCAGATTGCAAAGGCGATTGTTGCTCGCTGCCGGAACGACGGCGAGTCCGCATTACAAACTACCGGGGAGCTTGCCCGTCTCGTGGCGGGCGTCATCATCGGCCGCCAAGGCCGGTCGACGATGGGCAAAGATCCGGCCACCCGCAGCTTTCAAGCTCTACGGATTTTCATCAATCAAGAGTTTGAGGAGCTCGAGGCCGGTTTAGCCAGTGTTTTGAGCCGCTTGGCGCCTGGTGGGCGTTTGGCGGTGATTAGTTTTCATTCTCTCGAAGATCGTATCGTGAAGCAGTTTTTGAATCAGCACAGTATGCAGGCTGCGCCTCGTCATCCAGTGACGGGAGTGCGTTTGCCAACCGCTGCGCTACAGGTCGAGGTCTTTAAGAAAGTGCTGCCGACTGAGCTTGAGCGAGACATCAATCCGCGCGCCCGCTCGGCGGTGTTGCGCGGCGCGATGCGCCTTGAATCTTCTCTTCAGGGCTAGAGGCTATGTTCTTAAATCGACTCAATATTCTTCTCGCTGTGCTACTTTTGGGCTGCGCGCTCGCCTTAGTGACGGCCCAGGCGAGAGCTCGAAAGCTCTTTGTGGAACATGAGCGTGCACGTGCTCAGTCCAAGCAACTTGACGTCCGAGCCAATGAATTGCAATTGCAGCAAACTCAGTTTGCCAAAGCTTCACTGATCGATGCGAAGGCGCGCAAGGACATGAACATGCAGGCCGTTCCTGCGGATCGCCTGGTGCATTTAGAGCAAAAGACGCCATCTCCAAACCTTCCCGCATCGAGTGAAGCGGGCGGTACTAAGTCGCTGACCTCGGCGCCGTGGACGACCCTGTCGATGGGTGAGCGCTGAGATGGCGAAGCTTTCCAATGTGGGCACGCGTATCCGCTCCGCAGGGGCGAGCACTAGGCGCAAGGGGTCCTTTGGTGATAATGCTCTGCTCAAAGTTAAGCTCCCAGAGTGGCGCACAAGAATCGTTTTCGGCGCGCTGTCAGTTGCCTTTCTTGCGCTTGCGGGCAAGGTCATCTACTTGCAAGCGTTCTCCACCACCTACCTTCAAAAGCAAGGTGAGGCTCGCTATGCACGAACCATCGACCTACCCGCGTCACGTGGCAAGATTGTGGATCGCAACGGCACGGTTCTGGCGTCTTCCCTGCCGGCAAGTTCGGTCTGGGTAGAGCCTGATCAGTTCGTCGCTCGTCCCGATCAAAAGTTGCAACTTGCCAAGTTGCTCAATTTATCGCCGAAGGAATTGGACGCAAAGCTCTCAGACGAGGATCGTAGCTTTGTTTATTTGCAAAGACAGGTGGATGCATCAGTCGCGGAACAGATTGCCAATCTCGGGATTCGCGGCATTCACAGGCAGCGTGAATATAAGCGCTACTACCCTGAGGGCGAAACGATGGCCCATGTCGTCGGCTTCACCAATATTGAAGATCGCGGCCAAGAAGGTATCGAACTCGCACTGAACCGTGACCTCTCCGGGCATGCCGGTCACCGTAGCGTGATCAAAGACAATCTCGGGCGCGTCGTTGAGGACGTGATTCCCTTGCGCGAACCTGTCAATGGACAAGATGTTCAGTTGTCGATTGACAGCAAGGTTCAGTTTCATGCCTTTGCGGCCTTGAAAGAAGCGGTCAAACAGTACAACGCCGAATCCGGTGCAGTCGTTGTTTTGGATGTGATTACCGGTGAGGTCTTGGCACTCGCCAACTGGCCGACCTACAACCCGAACCAGCGCAGTAGACTGAGCGGGCAACAGTTGCGCAATCGCGTCATGACCGATACGTTTGAGCCGGGCTCGACCATGAAGCCGTTCACGACCGCGCTCGCCCTCGAAACTGGCCGTGTGAAGCCTTTGACGATGATTCAAACGGCACCCGGCAAAATGACAATCGGCAGTCATACGATTCATGATTCCCATGCCCATGGCATGCTCTCGGTCGAAGAAATTCTTCAAAAGTCTTCGAACATTGGTACGGCCAAGATGGCGTTGCAAATGGAACCCAAAGAGATGTGGGACTTCTATGCCAATCTTGGCCTCGGGCAGGCACCAAGATTGGGTTTTCCCGGCGCAGCGGCAGGACGTATTCGCCCCTTCAAAAGCTGGAAGCCCATCGAGCAAGCCACCATGTCCTACGGCCACGGCCTGTCGGTCTCGCTCATTCAGCTTGCACGCGCCTACAGTGTCTTTGCGCGTGACGGAGAGCTGTTACCCGTCTCCTTACTGCGTCAGCCGGAAGCAGCGCCCGGTGTGCGCGTAGTGAAGGCTGAAACTGCTCGTGCAGTTCGCAAGATGCTGGAGATGGCGGCCGGTCCTGGTGGTACGGCGCCTAAGGCCTATGTGCAGGGCTACCGGGTTGCAGGCAAAACGGGCACCGCCCACAAACAAGAAAATGGCAAATACGTGAACAAGTATGTGTCGTCCTTCGTTGGCTTTGCTCCGGTCTCCGCGCCACGGGTGGTGGTGGCGGTGATGATTGATGATCCCAAAGGAAAAATCTATTTTGGCGGCGATGTGGCGGCGCCGATTTTCTCAAGAATTACCAATGATGCTTTGCGCGCTTTACGGGTTTCACCCGATGCGCCAATGCTGCCTTTGAAAACCTCAGACTTGGGGTTGAGCGATAGCCCCTCTGTATTTTCCACTGCGATATTGCCGGTGTCTGCCCTTGATCGGAGCGCCCCAAGTCGAAGCCCGCAAAGTCGAGGGTCACAGTAATGGTGCCCGCTTCTTCAGACCTCGTGAACGGCTTAGTGGCTTGGCTGCGCGCGCAACTTGGCAGCGACGCGCAAGCAGCAGGCGCCGAGCTTACGATAGATAGTCGTCGGGTGCTACCAGGCGACGTATTCTTGGCGATCAAAGGTGCGCAAAGCGATGGTCGCGACTACATCGCGCGGGCCATTTCTCAAGGCGCCAAGGCGATTCTCTATGAAGAGGAGGGTGCGGAAGGACGTATTCCACATCCTGGTGCCCAGGAACCCGTACCGATGAAGGCCGTTACCGGTTTGGCAGGGGTGTCCGCAGCACTCGCCGCTGCGTACTATCAACAGCCCAGCCACCAACTTAAAGTCATCGCCGTGACCGGCACGAACGGCAAAACATCTTGCGCCCATTGGATCGCTCAAGGCTTCCATATGGCGGGGCAGCGCGCGGCGATCATTGGTACCTTGGGGGCGCATATTCTCGGTCAGTCAGAGGCTACGATCAGCACGGGTTTGACCACGCCCGACGCTGTATCGCTGCAATCCATTCTGGCGCGCTTTGTTCGCCAAGGCGTGCAGTATGTTGTGATGGAGGCCTCCTCGATCGGCCTTGAACAAGGTCGCATGGCCGAGACCCGTATCGATACTGCCGTGTTCACAAACTTCACGCAAGACCATTTGGACTATCACCGTTCGATGGAGGCCTATTTGGCGGCCAAGAAAATACTGTTTCGTTGGCCTGAGCTTTCACAAGTGGTTCTTAACTGGGATGACGATCAGGTGAAAGCGATTCGCGCTGAAGTCGCCGTCGGGGTGAAGCTCTTTGCTTACAGCATTTACGACAATAACTATCGTAATCCTGAGTCGCAGTGGCTCTACGCCAGTCCGATGTCACCGCTTAAGACGGGCATGAGCTTCTACCTAAACTTCCAGGGTCGTCGAGAGACTTTGCAAGTGGGCCTCCTGGGCCGCTTCAATGTGTCGAACCTACTGGCTGTCATGTCCACCTGGATGGCCTATGGCATGAGCTACGAGCAGGTGATGGGGTTCGCGACTAAACTCATTCCGGTGCCCGGCCGCATGGAGCTTATCCAGGAGGATCGTAAGCCGCTCGCGATCGTCGACTATGCGCACACGCCCGACGCCATTGCCCAGGTGCTGGACTCGCTTCGACCTGCCGCCTTGTTACGTGGCGGCGATCTCTGGATCGTGTTTGGCGCTGGGGGCAATCGTGATGAAAGTAAGCGTCCCCAGATGGCCAGCTTGGCAGAAGGATTGGCCGACTTTGTCGTGCTCACGAGTGATAATCCGCGCTTTGAGTTGCCCTTTAAGATTCTCTCGGACCTACGCTCTGGTCTTCGCAAAGAGCCTTGGTTGACCGAGCCTGACCGTAAACGTGCCATTGAGCAGACTTTAGCCACCGTGCCGTGGCGCGACATCGTGGTGATTGCGGGTAAGGGCCATGAAAACTATCAAGAGATCGAGGGCGTCAAGCATCCTTTCTCGGATGTCGACGTTGCCAAAGCGGCGCTTGCCAGGCGTACTCCTGCGCCGCCCCCGGAACTGCCCACCACCCTTCGCAAGCGACGGGTCTTTAAGCCGGTAGGGGGTGAAAGTGCATAACTCGGCACCCGTGACACTGCGGCAGGCCTTCTGCGCCTTGGACGCGGCGCGACTCTTGGGCTGCGGAGACGAGTTGATCTCGAGCGTGTCGACTGACACGCGGCACATTCGCGAAGGCTGTTTGTTCATCGCCGTAAAAGGCGAGAGCTTTGATGCCCATCATTTCTTGCCTGAGGCTCAGCGCAGTGGTGCGGCGGCCGTGATGGTCGAGCGTTGGGTTCCCGGCCTGAAGCTGCCCGCACTGATGGTCAGCAACACCCGTAAAGCATACGGCGCACTAGCGCGCGCGTGGCGCCTGAAATTTGACCTGCCCTTGATCAGTGTGGCGGGCAGCAACGGCAAGACGACCACCAAGGAAATGATTGCGGCAATCCTGCGCGCTCACTATGGTGAAGGCGCCTATTTGTCGACTCGTGGCAATCTCAATAACGATATTGGTGTGCCGCAAACCCTCCTGGCCTTGCGTGCGAGGCATTTGGCAGGGGTCGTGGAACTCGGTACCAACCACCCCGGTGAAATTGGTGAGCTGGCGGCCTATGCCTGCGCTGGCGTCGCTCTCATCACCAACGCCCAGCGCGAGCATCAAGAGTTTCTTCATGGGGTCGAAGCGAGCGCGGTAGAAAATGGCGCCTCGATTGCGGCGCTTTCGCTGGACGGTGTCGCCGTGTATCCAGGGGATGACGATTGCGCACCCATTTGGAGAGCACTGTTGGGTGAGCGCCGAAGCATTGAATTTGGTCTCGCTGAGCAAGCGGGCCAATTCCAGGTTTGGGCGACCCCCGATGCAAGTCCAAGTCAGTTTGCTGTGATGTTTGGAGATCAGGCTGTTCAGGTTTCCTTGAACATTGCGGGTCAGCATAATATTCGGAACGCCTTAGCGGCGGCCGCCTGTACGAAGGCGATTGGTTTGCCCTATGAGGCAATTCGAAAAGGTCTGGAGGCATTTCGACCTGCCAGCGGTCGCCTTGAGACTCACCTACTGAATAGTGGCTTACGGGTCATTGATGATAGCTACAACGCCAACCCCGATTCTGTGCGAGCAGCGGTCGATGTCTTGATGAGCTTGCCGGGGCCAAGAGTGATGGTGTTAGGTGATATGGGCGAAGTTGGGGCGCAAGGCGACCAATACCACCGCGAAGTCGGCGAGTATGCGGCAAGGCAGGGTATTTATCGGCTCTATTGTTTGGGGGAGGCGACACGTGCAACGGTCCTTGCGTTTAATGCCACGCGAGAAGCTCAATCAAACTCGTATGACGTTGCGCCACTCTTGGGGCAGCAGGCAGAGCATTTCGCGCAGTTCGAAGCGCTAATGAATCAATTGAAATCGATGCAGGGAAGTTTGTTAGTGAAAGGCTCACGCTTTATGAAGATGGAGCGAGTCATCGCGGCATTAGGAATTACCCGTCAAACGGCTGAGGGGGCGCACTAGTCATGTTGCTCGATCTCGCCCAATGGTTAGCTAAGGACATTCGTGCCTTTGCGGTTTTTAACTACCTAACACTGCGAGCCGTCTTGGCGACGCTCACTGCTTTGTCGATTGGTCTATTTTTTGGGCCCTGGGTGATACGCAAATTAGCCGAACTCAAAATAGGTCAAGCGGTCCGTCAGAATGGCCCTCAAACCCATTTGACCAAGAGCGGCACGCCAACCATGGGTGGCGTCTTAATCCTCATTGCGATTGGTCTGTCGACCTTGCTCTGGGCGGATCTCCAGAACCGTTTCGTCTGGATAGTGCTGTTGATTACGGTGGGTTTTGGTTGGATAGGCTGGGTAGACGACTACCGCAAGGTTGTACATCGTGACCCCAAGGGCATGAGCAGCAAAGAGAAGTATTTCTGGCAATCACTGATCGCTGTGATCGCATCGGTTTATCTGACCTTCGCCATTCCTGCCGCCAGCGCAGGTGATGCAATCGACCTTTTCTTCAAGTGGGTGGCGAGCGGATTCAACATGAACCTACCGCCCAAGGCGGATTTGATTGTCCCTTTCTTCAAAAATATTGCTTATCCCTTAGGGGCCTTCGGCTTCATGGTGTTGACCTACTTTGTGATCGTGGGCACGAGTAATGCGGTGAACCTGACCGATGGCGCCGATGGATTGGCGATCTTGCCTGCCGTTCTGGTGGGAAGCGCTCTCGGCATTTTTGCCTACGCCCATGGCAATGCTGTGTTCGCAAAATATTTATTGATCCCCTACATTCCAGGAGCCGGTGAGTTAGCGGTGTTCTGTGGGGCGATGGCGGGCGCAGGTTTGGCCTTTCTTTGGTACAACGCTTATCCCGCTCAGGTGTTTATGGGGGACGTGGGTGCCTTGGCATTAGGCGGCGCCCTCGGGACCGTCGCCGTGATCGTACGGCAAGAAATTGTCCTCTTCATCATGGGCGGTGTGTTTGTCGCCGAGACCGTGTCGGTTATTTTGCAGGTAAGTTATTTCAAGTACACCAAGAGGCGCTATGGCGAAGGGCGGCGCATTTTTCGAATGGCACCGCTTCATCATCATTTTGAGGTGGGCGGCGTTAAAGAGTCACAGGTGGTTGTGCGGTTCTGGATCGTCACCATGATGCTCGTGCTGTTCGGCTTATCTACTTTGAAACTTCGCTAAGCGTGCTTCTATGAGCGATATTCAAAACATTACAGACCTCAGTGAAATGCACGCGCCGAGGGAGCAAATGCCAAGCCCCATAGGGGGGGCGGAGGCGCTTGCCCAAAGTCCGGTGTCGCGTCTGGATCCTGCGTGGTCAGGTGCACGAGCACTCGTGGTGGGCTTAGGTGAATCCGGTTTAGCGATGGCCAAGTGGTTGTCGATGTGTGGTGCTCAGTTAAGCGTTTTGGATAGTCGCGCCGAGCCACCCGGAAAGGCCTCCTTGCTTGCGAGCGTGCCGCAGGCAAGCTTGCTCCACGCGAGCTTGGGGGAATTTTCCTGTGAGGGCTATGATCTTCTGGCTTGGAGCCCTGGTCTTTCGATCGAAATTGGCGAGAGCGCACAGCTTTACGCGCGCGCCAAGTCGCTGGGCATTGCCGTGTATGGCGAGCTGGATCTATTTTTATCGGTACTGGCCAGCCAAGGTGAATCTGGCTATCGTCCGAAGCTATTGGGTATCACCGGTACGAATGGCAAGACGACAGTCACCGCATTAACGGCGCATCTGTGCAGGGCAGCAGGGCTGCGCGCCCAAGCGGCGGGCAATATTGGACCATCGATGCTCGACGCTTGGATGCAAACGGAAGCGCTTCTGCCCCAAGTCTGGGTGCTGGAGTTGTCGAGTTTCCAAGTGGCCGCCTCCCATTTGACGGGCGAGCAAAAAATATTCGATGCGGCGACCGTTCTGAATCTCAGCCAGGACCATTTGGATTGGCATGAGTCAATGTCCAGCTATCAACAAGCCAAGGTCAAGCTGTTGATGGCCACCAAGGTGCAAATTGTGGGGGACGACACTTCGCTGATGTACAAGGAGATCCTCCCCGAGCCCGTCAAGCCGAGTCGTTTCTTGGCTGCTAAAGCCGCAGCTCAAGCGGTACCCGCCCCCGCTATGACCGTCGATCCGCCGTTTCTGAGCCGCGTGGTGCGCTTTAGCTCCGGAGCGCCACCAGCCATTGGCGATTTCGGCATGGTGCAGGACGGGTCGCTTAGGTGGTTGGCAGCAGGCACGCCGGGTGAGGACATCCCGACACGGCGTAAGGGCGTGCAGACGGAACTCATCATCAAACGGCTGATGCCCGCCGACGCACTGAAAATTCGGGGCCAACACAACCACCTCAATGTCTTAGCTGCCTTGGCGCTGTGTCGTGCTCTCGCTTTGCCCTTGTCGGCGCTGTTACACGGCTTGCGTGACTATCACGGCGAGCCGCATCGCTGCGAATTAGTCGCGATCATCGACGACGTTGAATACATCGATGATTCCAAAGGTACGAATGTCGGCGCAAGCGTGGCAGGTCTGTTGGGTCTCGGCAAGCCTTGTCATCTCATTTTGGGGGGTGAGGGCAAGGGTCAAGACTTCGCGCCTCTTCTCGCGCCGGTTCGCCAGTTCGCCAAGTCTTTGTTAATGATCGGCCGTGATGCCAAACTCATTGCCGCCACCTTGGCACCGAGCGGCGTTGAAACCGTCTATTGCGACTCACTTGCAGATGCTCTCGCGGAAGCGGCCTCTCGTTCCACAGTAGGCGAGGCTGTTTTGCTGTCACCGGCCTGCGCAAGTTTTGACATGTTCCGAAGCTATGTGCATCGTGGCCAGGTGTTCAAAGAGCTCGTAAACACATTGGCCCAAGATCGCGGTCAAGTAGGTGAATCTTTGCGGGAGGTGAGCGCATGAAGTTGCTTGCGCCCTTGAGCTCTTGGATGAGCGCGCTGGCATCGGGCTTGAGTCGTGTTCGCCTGCCGCTTTGGTTGCAGGCAAGCTCGGCCGCAGGCGCCAAAGTGAGTGGTTCCGCGAGTGCGCGTGGCGCTTCGTATTCTGGGGCAAATCATTCGCGATCGAACAGTTCCGGCAACAGGAACTACGATCTTGCACTGGTGTGGGTGGTGGCCGGTTTGATGGCCTTCGGTTGGGTGATGGTGTATTCCGCCTCCATTGCCTTGCCTGATGCCGCCCGCTTTTCACTCTACAAGCCCCACCACTTCATGATGCGTCACGGTTTTGCGATGAGCCTGGGCGTGATCGCCGGCATGTTGGCTTTTTGTGTACCCTTAGATCGTTGGCAGAAGTTTGCCTTCCCGCTGTTCATCGTGGGCTTAGTGATGCTCATCATTGTGCTCATCCCCGGGGTCGGCAAAGTGGTGTATGGCGCGCGCCGCTGGCTATCGCTCGGCGTGATGAACGTACAACCGTCAGAGCTGATGAAGCTCTTTGTGGTGCTCTACGCTGCTGACTACACTCTGCGCAAGCAAGAATATATGCAGGAGTTCAAGAAGGGCTTCCTGCCCATGGGTATTGCCGTGGCAGTCGTTGGCTTGCTGCTGATGCTTGAGCCCGATCTGGGCGCGCTCATCGTCATCACCTTTATTGCGATGGGCGTTCTATTTGTAGGTGGGGTCAATGCCAAATTGGCCAGTGCCTTGGTGCTTTTGATGTCGGGCATCTTCGCCTTGCTGATTACGCTCTCGCCTTGGCGACGTGAACGTATGTTTGCCTATCTGGCCCCTTTCGATGAAAGCAATGCCTTGGGTAAAGGCTACCAACTCTCGCACTCGCTCATTGCCTTTGGGCGCGGCGAATGGTTTGGCGTGGGCCTGGGCGGGTCGGTTGAAAAGCTGCATTACCTCCCCGAAGCTCACACCGATTTCCTGCTGGCAGTGATCGCCGAAGAAATGGGTATGGTTGCCGTGCTCATGATCGTGCTGGCCTTCTTTTGGATCATTTACCGGGGCTTTGAGATCGGGCGTACAGCGATTGTCTTGGATCGAACCTTTTCAGGGCTAGTGGCTAAAGGACTGTCGATGTGGATTGGCTTTCAGGCATTCTTCAACATGGGTGTCAACACTGGTTTATTGCCGACTAAGGGCCTGACCTTGCCGCTGATGAGTTATGGCGGCAGTGGCATTCTGGTGAACTGCATTGCCATAGGTATCTTGCTACGCGTCGACTTTGAGAACCGACGCATGATGAGACCAGTGTCCGGCGGGCGAAGCGGAGGCTTGTTCTGATGCCCACGATTCTGATCATGGCAGGGGGCACGGGCGGGCATGTGATGCCTGGATTGGCAGTCGCCGCTGAAATGCAGCGCCGCCAATGGGATGTGGTGTGGCTGGGCAATCCGAAGGGCATGGAGGCCGAGTTGGTAGCGCAGCGTGGCATTCCGCTTGAGCCGGTGAGTGTTGCTGCAGCGCGAGGCAAAAGCCTGCGTCAGCTCTGCTTGCTACCGTTTCGCTTGGCTCGCTCGCTGTGGCAAAGTATGCAGGCGCTTCGTCGAGTGCGCCCGGCCGTCGTACTTGGCATGGGTGGCTATGTGGCCTTCCCTGGCGGGGTCATGGCGAGGCTACTGAATCGTCCGCTCGTGATTCATGAGCAAAACTCGATTGCTGGGCTGACGAATAAGCTCTTGGCCGTTCTTGCGAATACCGTCATGGTGGCCTTCCCTGATGCACTCAAACGCGCAGTATGGACCGGTAACCCAGTGCGTGGTGACTTGCTCGCTTTAGCACCGCCAGCGGAGCGCTTCAAAGGCCGAACTGGGCCCTTGCGAATCTTGGTGGTCGGCGGTAGTTTAGGCGCTCAAGCTTTAAATTCAACCGTGCCGCGCGCGCTTGCCTTGCTCCCGAAGGCCGAGCGTCCGACTGTGACGCATCAAAGCGGCAACGCGCATCTGGAGTCACTCGAAAAAGAGTATCGACAAGTTGGTGTCGACGCCACATTGGTCGCCTTCATTGATGACATGGCGGGGCAATATGCTCAGGCCGACTTGGTCATTTGCCGGGCTGGTGCCATGACCGTGTCGGAGCTCGCGGCAGCGGGTGTTGCCTCCGTGCTGATCCCATTTCCCTTTGCTGTGGATGATCACCAAACTTCCAATGCCAAATATTTGAGTGAGCCGGGTGCGGGTGTACTGATCGATCAACCCTCGTTCACCCCGGACCGACTTGCGACGTTACTGCGTGGCTTGGATCGGCCGACGCTGCTTGCAATGGCCGAGAAAGCTCGCAAGTTGGCAAAACCCCTGGCCACCCAAGCGGTGGCGGATGCTTGTGTGGCCGTGGCCCGCCCCTAAGAGTTGACGACAAGACTTTCATGAAGCACAAAGTAAAACACATTCATTTCGTAGGCATCGGTGGCTCCGGGATGAGCGGCATCGCTGAGGTGCTCTTGAATTTGAACTACAAAATCAGTGGCTCCGATACCTCAGACAACGCCGCGACTCGGCGCCTCGCCGAGCTGGGCGCAAACGTCATGAAGGGCCATGCGGCCGACAATATTGTCGGTGCCGATTGCGTGGTGACCTCGACTGCCGTGAAAGGCGATAACCCGGAAGTGATTGCCGCACGCGCCAAGCGCGTGCCGGTGGTTCCCCGCGCCATGATGCTGGCGGAGCTGATGAAGCTCAAGCAAGGTATCGCCATCGCCGGTACTCACGGCAAAACCACCACCACAAGCCTGACCGCATCAATCCTTGCCGAAGGCGGTATGGATCCAACCTTCGTGATCGGCGGTCGCTTGAATAGTGCTGGGGCCAATGCCCGTTTGGGCACGGGCGACACGATTGTGGTCGAGGCGGACGAATCGGACGGCTCCTTCCTGAACTTGGCGCCGATGATCGCTGTGATCACCAATATTGATCAGGACCATATGGAAACCTATGGTCATGACTTTGCCCGTTTACGCCAAGCTTTCGTTGAGTTCACGCAGCGCTTGCCTTTCTATGGCACCGCGATTGTCTGTATTGATGATCAGGGTGTGCGCGAGATCTTGCCCTTCGTCTCCAAGCCAGTGCTGAGCTATGGTTTTGCTGAGGGCGCACAGTTCCGCGCCGTGGATGTGATTGCCGAAGCGGGTGGTCAGATGCGCTTTACGCTGCTTCGCGAAGACCAGTCTCCTTTGGCAATTGTTCTAAATGCCCCAGGTCGACACAATGTTCAAAACGCGCTGGCGGCCATCGCAGTGGCTGATGAATTGGGGGTGAGTGATAGTGCGATTCAGAGCGCCCTGGCCAAATTCAATGGTGTGGGACGGCGCTTTCAGCGCTATGGAGAAATCGCTGCAAAGACCGGTGGCAGTTTTACCTTGGTCGATGATTATGGGCACCATCCTGTTGAAATGGCTGCAACCCTTTCAGCCGCTCGTGGCGCTTTCCCAGGCAAGCGTTTGATTCTTGCTTTTCAACCTCACCGCTTCACCCGTACCCGTGATTTGTTCGAAGACTTTGTGAGTGTCCTAGGCCATGCAGACGGCATTCTTTTGGCTGATGTTTATGCGGCCGGCGAAGCGCCTGTCGTAGCTGCGGACGGACGCGCACTCGCGCGCGCTTTACGGGTCGCGGGCAAAGTAGAGCCAATCTTTGTAGAGGACATCGCGCAGATGCCGCAAATCATTGCGGACAATGCGCGCGATGGCGATGTCGTGATCACGATGGGTGCCGGCTCGATTGGCGCAGTCTCAGGCTTGGTGCGGGACTTGCTTGGGCAGGCGACAATCTCAGGAGAAAATACTGTTGGAGTAAAAGTATGAGTCAGACCTCCGGCCTGTCTCGTCCCGTTATCCCAAGCGCTGCCACACTGGGCAAGGTCGCCGTCTTGTTCGGTGGCGCCTCCGCTGAGCGCGAAGTCTCACTGAAATCGGGCACGATGGTATTGGACGCTTTGCAAAGCCAGGGCGTGAACGCGATTGGTTTTGATCCCTCCCTTCGCGGTGTACATGAGCTGCACGACGCAGGCGTGGATCGCGTCTTTATTGCGCTACATGGCCGCTTCGGAGAAGATGGGACGGTACAAGGTGCATTGGAACTCCTTGGCATCCCGTACACCGGCTCCGGCGTCACTGCATCGGCCGTGGCGATGGATAAGATTCTCACCAAACGCATCTGGGCATCAGAGGGTATTCCAACGCCGCTCAGCCGGGTACTCTATCCGGGTGATTCTAGTGCCGGATTAGAGCATGTCTTGGGGCTGCCTTTGATTGTGAAACCACCGCATGAAGGCTCGACCTTAGGCCTGACCAGGGTCGGTCGTGCCAGCGAGATTCAGAAGGCGATCGAACTTGCGCACCTGTACGACAGCAGTGCACTTGCAGAAGAGTTCATCGAGGGCCCGGAGCTCACCATCGCTCTACTCGAGCGAGACGGTAAGGTAGAAGCCCTACCTGTGATTGAGATTCGAGCACCCAACGGGAACTACGATTTCGAACATAAATATCACAGCGATGCTACTCAGTACTTATGCCCGGCACCTCTGCCGCAAGAGCTCCTGACCAAAGCTCAAGGCTTGGCTGTGGCCGCTTTCAAAAGTCTGGGGTGTAGCGGTTGGGGGCGGGTGGATGTCATGGTTCGTCAACGGGATCAGTCGCTTTTCTTGCTCGAGATCAACACCTCGCCAGGTATGACCGACCACTCCTTGGTGCCCATGGCTGCCAAAGCAACCGGTTTGAGCTACGCACAGTTGGTGATGCAAATTGCCTCGACCGCGAGCCTCAAAAATAAGCAGGTGACACGCTAATGCAAGTCGTGGCCCGCACCCTGAGTGTCTTCTGGAATAACCCGCGTTGGGTGAGTTTTGCTGCGAACGCGTTCACGGCCCTGGGTTTGCTCGTGCTTATGGGTTCGGCGGCCTGGTGGTTGAGTGAGCGTCCTGTGTTTCGAATCAAGGAGGTGCGAGTCACGGCAACCCGTGGGTTTGAACTCAAGCATGTTGCACTCGGTCCGTTGCAGCAGCAGCTGAAAGGCTATCTTGAGTCAGAGCGAACCGCCAGCTTCTTCATGCTCAACTTGGATAAGGTACGTGAACTCTCTGAGGGAGCCTCCTGGGTGCGACATGCTCGCGTGCGCAGGGTGTGGCCGAATCGATTGGAGATCAGTGTCGAAGAGCATGAGGCTCTAGCGCTTTGGGATGATGGTCGCATTGTCAATACGTTCGGAGAGCTTTTTAGCGCCAATTTGGACGAAGCCGAAGAAGAAGGTGCGCTGCCCGAATTTTCTGGCCCGCTTGGCACGGAGCGCCTGGTGGTCTCGCGTTATGCAGAGTTGCGGCGCTTACTCGTCCCGCTCAATGTTCAACCGCTTGCCTTAACGCTATCGTCGCGCCAAGCCTGGGAGGCCCAGCTCAATGACGGCTCGAAGCTCTTGATGGGGCGCGAGCAGGGCCTTCCGATTGAAGAACGCGTTAGGCGATGGGTAGGTGCCTATCCAGAGGCCAGGGCCAAATTAAACGGCCGTGCCGAGTTAATTGATTTACGTTACCCCAATGGTTTTGCCCTGGGCGAGCTCACTAATGTTTCGGAAAGTAGGACTACGCAATGACCCGTGATAACAAGGACCTGATTGTCGGTCTCGATATCGGCACCACCAAGATTGTGGCGGTGGTGGCCGAGATGCGCGGCGACGGCCATTATGAAATCGTGGGCCTCGGGCAGCATGAATCCAAGGGCCTAAAGAAAGGGGTGGTCATCAATATTGATGCGACCGTGAACTCCATTCAGAAAGCGCTTGAAGAAGCAGAGCTGATGGCGGATTGCAAAATTAAGCAGGTGTATACGGGTATTGCTGGCAGCCACATTCGAAGCTTCAACTCGAGCGGCATGGTGGCCATCAAGGATAAGGAAGTCTCCGAGATGGACATGATGCGGGTGATCGAGACGGCGAAGGCTGTCAACATACCCACCGATCAGCAAGTGCTTCATATTTTGCCTCAAGAGTTCATCATTGATGGCCAAGAAGATATCCGTGAACCAATTGGCATGAGTGGCGTGCGGCTTGAAGTGAAGGTGCATATCGTCACCGGTGCGGTATCCGCTGCACAAAACATTATTAAGTGTGTGCGGCGCTGTGGCCTGGAGGTGATCGATCTGGTCTTGCAGCCCTTGGCTTCTTGCAATGCGGTGCTGACGCCCGACGAAAAAGATCTTGGCGTGGCCTTAGTAGATATTGGTGGGGGTACCACCGATGTCGCCATCTTTACTGGCGGGGCGATTCGCCATACGGCTGTCATCCCGATTGCGGGTGATCAAATCAGTAACGATATTGCCATGGCGCTGCGTACGCCCACCACCGAGGCAGAAGACATCAAGTTGCGTCACGGTATGGCCAAACAAGTGTTGGCCGATCCGAATGAGCGCATCGAAGTGCCCGGCTTGGGTGATCGTGGACCGCGTACCTTGGGTCGCCAAGCCTTGGCAGCCGTGATTGAGCCAAGGGTTGAAGAGCTTTTCTCTCTAGTGCAACAGGTGATTCGAGAGTCGGGCTATGAAGAGCTCTTGTCCTCTGGGGTGGTGTTGACGGGGGGCACGAGCATGATGCCCGGTATGGTCGAACTTGCCGAGGACGTGTTTTTGAAACCGGTACGCATTGGCCTACCGAGCTATAGCGGCGGCTTGGCCGATGTGGTGCGGTCGCCGCGTTTTGCGACCGCCGTGGGCTTGCTTGAGGAGGCGCGTTTGCAGCACTTACGCGGCCGCAAGGTGATGGAGCAGTCGGGCTCATTTAAGGACACGATGCGACGCATGAAAGATTGGTTTGTGGGCAACTTCTAGCTGCGGTGTCAGTCGGAAGTCGGGGTTGGGAATGATTTGGAATTTTAGATTTGATTTACTGGAGGAACTACCATGCAGTTTGAAATGATGGACAACGAAGTCGAAGGTGCAGTGATTAAGGTCATTGGTATTGGTGGCGCTGGCGGTAATGCCGTGAACCACATGGTGAGTCGTGGTGTGGAGGGGGTCGAATTCATTACGATGAATACCGACAAACAAGCGTTAAATCGCTCGCAGGCCACCCTAACGATTCAACTGGGTGACAAGGGTCTTGGCGCTGGCGCTAAACCTGCGGAAGGCTTTGCTGCAGCCCAAGAGGCGGACGAAGAAATTCGCGCGGCCCTCCAGGGCTCCAATATGGTCTTCCTGACGGCGGGTATGGGTAAAGGCACCGGTACGGGTGCGACTCCCGCCGTGGCGAAGATTGCCAAGGAGATGGGAATTTTGACCGTAGGCGTGGTGACCAAGCCCTTTGGTTTTGAAGGCTCACGCAAGATGCAAATCGCTGAATCGGGCATTGAACAATTGGTGGAGCATGTTGATTCGCTCATCGTCGTGCTCAATGAAAAGTTGTTCGAAGTGATGGACGAAGATGCGAGCTTAGAGGATGCCTTCAAGCGCGCGGACGATGTCTTGCACAACGCGGTGGCCGGTATCGCTGAAATCATCAATGTTCCTGGCTTGGTCAACGTCGACTTCGCGGACGTGTGCACGGTGATGGGCGAACAGGGTAAGGCCATGATGGGGATTGGCGAAGCCGCCGGTATTGATCGGGCGCGTATTGCCGCCGAGCAAGCCGTGGCCTCACCGCTACTCGACGGCGTCGACCTGCAAGGTGCGCGCGGTGTGATCGTGAACATCACCTCGAATCGCAGCTTAAAGCTGAAAGAGACCAACGAAGTCATCAACACCATTCGTGCTTTCTGCGCCGAAGATGCCACCATTATTCATGGCACGGTGTTTGATGACGAGATGGGCGACAAACTTCGGGTGACAGTGGTGGCTACTGGTATTGGTAAGCGCAATGCGCGTCCCGTATTGGTACCGCAAACTTCGCAACGTACGGGTACTTATGACGCGCCCACGAATATGGCGCCAGCGTTTGCGTCCGGGTCTGGCCATTCGCCCTCGGTGGGTGTCGGTCAAACAGAGTCTGGCAATGGTTATGACCAGCCATCCGTATGGCGCAATAACCGCAACCAAGCGGCTGCACAAGTGGCGGCTTTAGAAGAAAGCGGCGTGGAGCGTTTGGATATCCCCGCCTTCCTGCGCCGCCAAGCGGACTAAGCGGGAAACTTCTCGCGATTTCTGCTGAATCGACCTGAGGGGCTAAAATAGTCCCTCAGCGCGTTCTGAGTCGTTTTTGAGCCATCGTTTTGGCCGTCTTTGACGCCCTCTTTTCTACTTCCTTTTTTGGAGACTTTCATGATTAAAGTTGGAGATACTCTTCCCGAAGCCACGCTCACCGAGTTTTTCGATGTCGAAGGCAATGGCTGCTCTTTGGGCCCAAACGCGTTCAAAACAACTGACTTGGTCAAGGGTAAAAAAATCGTGATCTTCGGTTTGCCCGGTGCCTACACACCCACCTGCTCTGCCAAGCACGTGCCCAGCTATTTGGAAAACTACGATGCCTTGAAAGCTAAGGGTGTTGACGAGATTTGGTGTGTGTCGGTGAACGACGCCTTCGTGATG
>JAYVKZ010000159.1:0-7372 GCA_043767985.1 Betaproteobacteria bacterium | reverse complement strand
CAGCCGCACGCTTGGTGGCTGCCGCCGCCAACGGCCGTACCGCACCGGAGCGAATATGTTGAATCACCGAAGGTGCGCTTGCGACAAAGGCCTGAACCTGTCCGCCGATTAAGTCAGTGAGTGCGCCGGCCGCGCCCTTGTACGGGATGTGAGTCATCTTAATCCCAGCGGCCGAATTAAACATCTCGCCAATCAGATGATTCACCGAGCCGTTGCCTGAGGAGCCCATATTGATTGCATCGGGGTTGGCCTTGGCATACGCGACAAACTCGGCGAGGTTTTTGGCCGGTACCTTTGGATTGATCACTAGCAGGAAGGGCAAGGTGGCGAGCGCCGCAATCGGGGTCAGGTCCTTGAGGGTATCGAAGGGCATACTTTTGTAAAGCCAGGGATTGATCGCATGGGTGCCCGAATAACTCATCAGCCAGGTGTAGCCATCGGCCGGAGATTTGGCCACGGCGTCGGTGCCAATGGTGCCGCCTGCACCGGCGCGGTTCTCGACGACGACCCTCTGATTCCAACGAACGCTGAGTTCTTGCGCGATGATGCGCGACAGCCCATCTGACGCACCACCGGTCGTTTGCGGGACGATGATTTTCACGGGTCTACTTGGAAAGCTCGGGGCTTGGGCGAAGCTTGGTCCAGCCAGGGCGATGGCTGGGGTCGAGGTGAGAATCTGGCGGCGTAACTTGTTCATTTTGAAATTTTCATCAGGCTGTGTGGAGGGGCAGGATAGGCATTACAGAAGGCATTATGCATGGGCCTAGACGCGAAGGACTTAGTCGGCCTTGATGTTTCTTTCCTTGATCACCCGCGCCCACTGAATGACCTCGCGCTGAATCAGCGCCTGAAACTCTTCGGCACTTCCTGGCGTGAGCTGGGTACCCATCCTTTCTAGCTTGCTGATGACCTCGGGATGGGCGAGGGCTAATTGCATCTCATCCGACAAACGCTTAAGAATCGCTTTAGGCGTTGCCACCGGGGCGACCATGCCAAACCACGGAAGAAAGCTCGCATTGGGATAACCCGCCTCTTCAACTGTTGGCACCTCGGGGAGGGCAGCTGCGCGTTTCGGTGCACTCACCGCTAAGGCCCGGAGCGTTCCCGCCTTGATGTGGGGCTCGGCCAGTGCCTGGGTCACTAGGCCAAAATGGACTTGCCCCGAAATAATATCGGGGATCATCTGCGGCTGACCTTTGTAAGGAATATTGATTAAGTCCACTTTTGCTTGGCTAAACAGTAACTCTTGCCCGAGATGGTTGGAGGTACCCGTACCTGGAATAGAAACATTGAGTTTATTGGGGTTGCTCCGAGCGTAATCCATGACCTCGCGCAAGGTCTTGAAGGAGGAGCTTGCAGGGACCACAAACACGTTGGGCGGGGCACCAATGAGGCCAATCGCTGCGAAATCGCTGGCTTTCCAACGCGTGCCTGCCGTCAGCAAGGGGTTGGTTGCCAGAAAGGGAGCCGCCACGAGCAAATTGTAGCCATCAGCACTTGCGCGGAGTACCGCATCTGTGCCGATGTTTGCATTGGCACCGGGTTTGGCCTCGACGATAAAGGGTTGTTTCATGCTGAGCGCCATGCGCTCGGTAATCACCCGTGTGACAATATCCACCACGCCGCCGGCAGGGTAGGGGACCGTAATTCGGATGGGCTTGTTCGGATAGTCGCTGTCTTGTGCCCTGGCAGGCGCTGTTGTGAACATCATGACGATGCTCGTGAGCGCTACGGTCTGTTTCTTTAAAAAGTGGCGCTTGCCTTTGTCGGTCGTTGGGTGCATTTTGTCTCCTGTTTGTCTCTCTTGATACTATCCCGAGGGTTCGATTGGAGCAATACAATGTCAGAAAATAGTCTCAGTGCTTTTGACCGGCAGTCGGTCAGGGCCTATCGCATCAATCAGACGGGTCAGGGCGCCGAAGCCAAGGTGAGCGGGGCAGTCGTGGACATGAAGGTGGCTGACCTCAGCCCAGGCAATGTTCTGGTACGTGTTGCGTTCGCCGGCATTAACTATAAAGATGCGCTCGCCGCGACAACGCACGGTAAGGTGATTCGTCATTTTCCGCGAGTCGGTGGCTTAGATTTTTCGGGTGTGGTCGTGGCCTCAGAGGATCCGCGTTTCCAGGCTGGTGCCGAGGTTGTTGCGCATTCACGCGGCCTGGGTGTAGATCATGATGGCGGCTTTGCCACGTTTGCCCGTCTACCTGCTGAGTCTGTGTTGCCCCTGCCTGCGGGTTTGAGCTTGCGAGACGCAGCAGCGATTGGCGTCGCGGGCTATAGCGCGGCGCTGTGCATTCATCAACTTGAGGCCCAGGGCCTTCAGGTTGCCAAAGGTCCGGTCGCGGTCAATGGTGCAAGTGGTGCAGTGGGGGGCCATGCGATCGATATGTTGAGTCGGCTCGGATACACCGTTCACGCGCTTAGCCGCAAAACAGGTGCGAAGGAGCGCTTAACGGCGCTAGGCGCGGCTCAGGTGCTCGCGGCTCATGAAGATAGCGGCAAACCGCTAGAGAAGTCCTTTTGGGCCGGTGCCATTGACTCGGTGGGCGGCGCGGCATTAGATTCGCTGCTGCGCGCCACTCAACCGCTTGGTGTCGTCGTGTCGATTGGTAACGCCGGTGGCAATGCACTCAACACCAATGTCCTGCCCTTTATTCTACGAGGCGTACGATTGGTCGGCGTATCAGTCATGACTTTGATCGCACTACAGGAGCACTTGTGGGAGCGCCTATCCTCCGACCTGAAGCCGGTCCGCTTGATCGCTCAAACCCGTACGATGACCTTGGACGAATTACCGATTCACCTGGAAAGCGTCCTGGCGGGTACTTCCGATGGTCGGGTCATCGTGGCACTTTAGTCGCAGTGTGCCGATCCTTCAATTGGAGAGCCTTGCACAGTGATGCGATGCATTAGGCGGCGCGAGCCGTGATAATCATTCAGGGCGTAATGCCAGGTTGAACGGTTGTCCCAGAACGCGATGGTGCCTTCACTCCATTGGAAACGACAGCTAAACTCTGGGCGGCTCGCATGCTCGTACAGTGTGTTGAGCAGGGCTTCGCTTTCTGAGGCGGTCCAGCCCTCAAACCGAATCGTGAAGGCCGAATTCACGTAAAGCACTTCACGACCCGATTCCGGGTGTCGAATCACGACCGGATGCACGACATCGGGGGTGACTTTCGCCGTATTGCCAATACGACCTTGAAGATCGGCGAGCTTGGCATAGCCGGCTGCAGCGCCAAAAACATGCTTGCTCGAATGGACGGCGCGCAGCGTTCGAAGTGTTTGTTTTAAGCCTGGGGAAAGCGCATCGAAGGCGGCTGACATACTCGCAAACAGCGTGTCACCCCCGCTTGGTGGTGTTTCCCGTGCCAATAATATTGAGCCCATCGCGGGCACGAGATCGTAACTGTGGTCGGTATGCCATCCGCCGCCGATATTGGTTTTTTGCTCTGGCTCTTTGAGAACCAGAGCGATCTCCGGGTAGTTGGGCGCGGCCGCAAAAAAGCGATTGATATCAATGGGTGCCCAGCGCTGCGCAAAGGCAATATGCTGCTCGGGTGTGATTTTCTGGTCGCGTATAAAGATGACTCCATAATTGCGCAAGGCTGCGCGCAATTGCAGCATGTTGTCATCGCTAAACGGCCTGCTCAGATCAAGGCCGTCGACGAGCGCGCCCACAGTTGGTGAATAGGGAGTAATTTTTAGTTCTTGAGATAGGTTTTCTCTTGCATTCATTTTTGTCTCCTTGAGGGCATTTTATCGTGAATCCAGGGGGCGTACCGGAGTTTAAGAGCGTTCTTGAATTGGCGCTTGACGATATACTGCGACTCAGGAAACTGGATACTGCTCCGCACAGAATGTTTAGAGATTTACGCTGGTTATTTGTTCTACCCCTGTCGCCGCTTTTGGTTGGGTGGATTTCGAGCGGGCGACTTCCCAATACGAGCCGCGAGTGGATCACTGAGGCCATCGGCGGCATTGTGATTCTTGTCTTAGTGATCGGGATCAAGCGCGAGCACAGAGATGTGCTTAACCTTGCAACCAAAGATACCCTGACGGGTCTGGAAAATCGGCGCGCCTTCGAGGATGGGGTGGCCAAGGAGTGCAGTCGTGCCAAGCGCTTTAAGACCCCCTTAAGTTTGTTGTATCTGGATCTGGATCAATTCAAACTGGTGAATGATCGTTTCGGTCACTCTTTTGGCGATCAGGTGTTGCGCGAGTTCGCTCAAGTGCTCATGAAAACGGGCCGCGCTGGGGTGGACCGAAGCTTTAGGCTGGGGGGCGACGAATTTGCCATGCTGCTCCCCGGTTGCTCGGTGGCTCAAGCAAATCGTCTCGTCGAGCGAATTTCAGCCTCGTGTTCAAGCCAGGGCGATCACTGGAGCGAGGGTAGCCTGGGAGTCAGTGCCGGTGCGGTAGAGCTTCAAGACAATGAATCCCATGAAGCGTTTGTGATCCGAGCGGATAAAGCGATGTATCTCGAGAAAAACAGCCTGGTGTTCGTCAAAGCGCCAGAATACTTACAAGACGATTGATCTCTTGAAAAAGTTCACGATTTCTCAGGCGCGACGTATCGCGCTCGCCGCCCAGGGGTTTGCCACGCCAAAACCGACCGGCAACATTGACCGCCGCCACATTCGAAAAGTGTTTGATCGCATTGGCGTGCTTCAAGTGGATTCGGTCAATGTCTTGGCGCGCTCGGAGGAGCTTCCTATTTTTGCAAGGCTCGGTCCCCATCCCCGCAATCTCGTACGCGATATGGAAGCCGATGGTGAGTTGTTTGAGTACTGGGCGCATGAAGCGTCACTCTTACCCGTCCAGCATGAGCCCTTGTTCAGGTGGAAAAAAGAGCAGGCGCGAACCGGCGACTATAAGGTGTGGGGCGGGATCGCCAAGCTGCGCGCCGAGAAGCCTGAATTGTTAGCGCAAGTGCTCCGTGAAGTCGAGCGCCGAGGCCCTGTGGCGGCCAGCGAACTAAGTATGCGTATTGGCCAGGTGGGTGACCATTGGGGCTGGCGTTGGGATGATGCTAAAACGGCCATTGAAGCGCTCTTCTGGGGAGGTGAAGTGGCGGGGCGGCGGCGACCCAACTTCGAGCGTGAATACATGGTGCCGTCGCAACGCTTCCCAGCGCACATTCTAAAAGAAGCACCATTGGATGAACGAGAGGCGCGGCTACAGTTGCTTCGTATTGCCGCGCGATGCATTGGCATTGGTACCGCAAGAGACCTGGCCGACTATCACCGCCTGAATGTTCCAGCAGCCCGAACATTGGTGGCCGAGTTGGCGGCAAGCGGCGATCTCATCGAAGTGGACGTAGAAGGATGGAGAGAGCCAACCTTTCTCCATCCACAGGCTAAGTTGCCGCGACGGGTCGAGGCGCGGGCCTTGCTGAGCCCTTTCGATTCACTGATTTGGGAGCGTGGCCGCACGGAGCAACTCTTTGGTATGCGCTATCGCATCGAAATATACGTGCCTCAGCCCAAGCGTGTGCATGGCTACTATGTCTTACCGTTTTTGTTAGGTGAGGATCTGGTCGCGCGGGTGGACCTCAAGGCCGATCGGCAAGCAGGCGAACTATTGGTGCAAGCTGCATGGGGGGAACCCGATATTGATCAGGCTCACGTATGTGTTGAGCTTGCCCAGGAGCTCCGCTTAATGGCACGCTGGCTGGCACTTGACCGTGTGGTTGTTAAGCCGAAGGGAGATCTTCAACGCGTGCTTGCTAAGCAGGTTGCGAAGATTCAGACCAAGGAATAAACGTCGGCCTTCAAGCTCACCCGCCCGTCCTCAACTAGCTTCTCTAGGTGTGCAATCAGTGATCTTTCTGCGACTGGAAAAAGCTCGGGACGAACATCGTTGTAAACAATCGGCAAGAGCGCCTTGGTTGTGGAATGATTGTGGCCCTGTAGCGCCTTAAACACCTTCGCCTCGCGTCCCAGGCGATGCCCCTTCAATTGCTCGATGGCCAGTTTTGCAGGGCCGAGCACCCAGCCGTGAGCCGGCAAAATATAGTCCACCGGCTCTTTTGCCAGGGCATCCAAGGCCGTGATGTAGGCGAGCATATTGCCATCGGGCGGGTTGATGACCACCGTTGAACCGTTATTGATATGGTCGCCACTAATGAGTAAACCGTCTTCCTCCATGATGAAACAAAGATGGTTCGACGCATGCCCTGGGGTGTGGACAGCGCGAAGCGTGGTGTGACCCACTTTGAAGCGCTCGCCGTGCTGAACCTCTTGGTTGGGGCGAAAATCGCCGTAATCTGGTTTGCCGAAGGTAGAGGGTAGCCATTGACGGCCCAAGATGGGCGCGCCGGTCAGCTCCTGCAAATGGGCCGCGCCCGGCGAATGATCGAGATGTGCATGGGTGCACAAAATGTACTTGAGCTTACTGCCGACCACCGCAGCAATCCGTTCAACGTGGGCACGCTCTGTTGGTCCGGGATCAACGACTGCGTATTCGGTGATGGGGGAATCGGGAGCATCCGTGGCTCGTCCAGCAATGATGTAGGTATTGGTGCCCGCGCCGGTCATCATGCCTGGGTTGGGGCAAGTGAGGCGAAAAACGTTGCGCAACAGAGCGACGGGTTCTTGGTAGTTCCAATCAAGGCTATGGCGAATCTGACCGTCCGGCACCACCATTTCTAGCTCACCATAAGCCGCTTCATGCTCTGAAAAGCGTTCAACTTCTCCCTTCAGGTAGCCCGCCCTGGGTGAGGATACAAATAACGGCTTTTCGCCCTGACAGGCTTCGATCAGCGCATCGATAGAAGCAAAACGCCCCATCCAGCGAAGGGTGCGAATGGTGGGAAAGATCATTGAAAACTCACCGCGTGCATGGCGTGCGAGCGCCTCGTTAGGTGATACCCACACTGGCTCAAATTGCTCGCCTTCGTCGGCAATGGGTGTTTGCCCTTCAGGCATACGTGCCGCAAAAAAACGGGCGTCAAAACGTTTGGGTAGATCGCGATCCGTGATCCAATGGCATAGAAAGTACACTTTATCGACGGCTAGCTTTAGTCCGCTAGTTTGAATGTCTGCCAAGAAGTCTGCATCGCGCTCGCGGCTCAATTGAGCGATTTCGTTGGCGCCAGCCATGTCACCATTGGCTTTGTAGGCGAGCAGTACGCCCAACTCCTCAAAGGCTTCGCGAATACTGGCGACCGTGAAGGCTTTTTGTTCTTCATGCTGGGTGGGGCGGCAAGTAGAGAGTTGTTGCGCTAAAGCGGAGCCATCGCTTTTGTCGAGCGCACCGCCGGGGAACACGAAGGCACCAGGTGCAAAGCTGGCCGTCATGGAGCGCCGGGTCATGAGTACTTCATAGCCACCTGGCACGTCCCGCATCAATAACACGGTGGCCGCTGGGCGTG
>JAYVKZ010000158.1:0-8631 GCA_043767985.1 Betaproteobacteria bacterium | reverse complement strand
GCAATTGCCTACGGGGTCCTGCGCTCAGGAAAACCCTTCGATCCAAATCATCTAGAGCGCGAGGGGGCTTGACAATCATAACGGTGTCTTTATGCCGCTGCGCCGAGTGCCGCGCCGTCCGGATCTTGGAGCAGCGTGTTCGTGCGATCACTTTGAAGCAGCGTCGTTGTGCGATCACTTTGAAGCAGCGTTTTTGTTCGGTTAGCCTTTCGTGGCGGGTCTTTTGACGGTGGTTGCTTTTGAAGATCTCTTCTATTCCTTTTGGGACTACTGACTGGTCGTTGGTTGAGCGCACTGAGCATCGCGGCGTGACCGGCGTGGCTTATTGGCGGACGCGCCAGTGTGGCGATGTTCGGGTTCGGATGGTTGAGTACACGGCAGGGTACTTGGCCGACCACTGGTGTGTTAAGGGGCATATTCTCTTTTGCCTTGAGGGGGAGTTGCATACGGAGTTGGCGGATGGGCGTGCGTTTGTACTGACTTCGGGGATGAGTTATCAGGTGGCCGACGATGCCGAGCCACATCGATCTTCTACTAAGCTGGGCGCTAAGCTATTTATTGTTGATTAACACTTTGCATTGATGATTAGCACTTTGGGTTTTCGGCCTTGTGATGTGGCCGAGTCCAATCTAGTGGGCGTCCTCGGTTTTGATGGGTAGGGGCATCCGTCATTTTATGAATTCCTGCATTATGCTCAGCGGATAGACAGGTCTTAGGCTTTCTCCTCTGCTTGCGCTGCTTCCAATGCTTTCTCAAGGATACCTATGCCCAATGTTTTAAGTCGCCGCACTCGCCACCTACAACAACAGGTCGCCGAAATGAGTTGGGCGGTGCCGCAAGTCGTGGGCGAGCGCATGACGCGCATGATGTTGGCGGGTGCGCGTCCGAGTGCTAAAGACCAGAATGAGTTTCAAAAAATGGGTGCTGAGAAGCTTGCTGCTTTTTGTGAGTCCTGGCAGGCACTAGGCCATCAAACTTTGCATGCCCAACAAGAAATGTCTGTGGCCTGGATGCAAAGCTTAACAACCTGGCCCACCAGCCTTTGGCCTGCAAATCACATGACGCAGGCGGCTCAAGCGGCTGCCTTAGGAATCCTGGGTGCGGGCTTGGCCCCAGTGCACGGCCGTGCACTGAGCAATGCCCGTCGTCTGGCCAAACACTGACAAGCTGGGCTCGCCTGCTTGTGCGGCCCGGCGTCTTAAGGCCGAATTGGCGTCTAGATACTAAGCCCGAGAATTGGCCAGCCTGTGCAGTAGTTCGATCAGTGTGTCTCGATCCGTGCTGGTTAGCGCCTTAGCGGCCTTCAGTTCTGCCTGATGAAGCGCTCGCGTGGCGCGCCCTACCAGCTTGAGGCCTGCCTCGGTAATTTGCAGCTCGGTGGCGCGCTTGTCTTCCAGGTTGGGTTGCCGTTTGACCCAGCCGCTGGCTTCCAGGCGGTCCACCCACATCGTGATGTTGGGTTTGGTCACGGCTAAGGCTCTGGCCAGTCGCGCTGAGGATACTTTTCGGTTTTCTGCGATTAAGCTGAGCAAGGTAAATTCTACCGGCCTCAGTCCCCCCAAGTTGGCCGAGCAGGCTCGAAAGACCTCGCTGGTGGTGATGCTCGCCTGAGCGAGTTGATAGCCGAGCAACTGATACAGGCCCTTCTCTTTGAGTCTGCCTGAGGGGGTGTGCGGCTCCTTCATGACAAGCTCAACTTAGTAAACGCGCTTTGAACTTCGTTTCATCAGCGTGCGTCATCAACCGATCTTATTGAGCTTCCTTTTTGCCCAAGCCTAACAAGCGCACCGCATTGTCTTTGAGAATGCCTTGCTTGACATGCGGCTTAAAGCCCGCCTCGTCGAAGTCCTTCATCCAGCGCTCAGGCGTGATCAGCGGATAGTCGCTCCCGAAGAGCACGCGATCCTTCAACAGCGTGTTTGAGTATTGAACCAATTGGGCTGGGAAGTATTTTGGGCTCCAGCCGGAGAGATCGATCCACACATTGGGCTTGTGCAAGGCGAGGGAGAGCGCCTCGTCTTGCCAAGGCCAGCTTGGATGGGCGATGACGATCTGAATATCTGGGAAGTCAATGGCGACATCTTCCAGCAACATCGGGTTGCTGTTTTGCAAACGCAAACCACCACCGCAACGCATTCCTGAGCCAATGCCAGAATGGCCACTGTGAAAAATCGCGGGCAGTTTGTATTCTGCGATGACCTCGTAGATCGGCCAGGCCATTCGGTCATACGGCAAGAAGCCTTGTACGGTGGGGTGGAACTTAAAGCCTTTGACGCCATGCTCCTCAATCAGCCGACGGGCTTCGCGTGCGCCCATCTTTCCCTTATGGGGGTCAATGGAGCCGAAGGCGATCATCATGTCGCTGTTCTTGGCGGCTGCATCGCTGATCTCTTCGTTGGGAATGCGGCGGCGTCCGAGTTGCGATTCTGAATCGACCGTGAACATGACCAGGCCGATTTTTTTCTCGCGGTAATAGGCGATGGTTTCATCGATGGTTGGACGGTGGTTTGAGCCAAAGTATTTGTCGGCGGCACGGTCGTACTCTTCGCCGTAGGCATCAAAGGGGTTGCGGCATGACACTTCTGCGTGGGTGTGAATGTCAATCGCGATAAGGTTGTCGATATCCATAGGTGCTTTGTCCTGAGTTCTTGATCGGTTTCAATACCGGGCTCACTAGACGCCCAGGCAATTGCAATTAAAGAATTATATAGTTAAGATAATGAACTAATTGTTCGGCGATTTCAATAGTCTTGTTGTTAGCGCGTCGTCAACACAGCACCAGGCTCAACCATGACCCCTTTTTCCCCGAGTACCGGCCTCTTGGCTGGGCTAGATCAGCTAAAAATCGAAATTGCAGGCGCGATTGTGCATCTTCGCCTGAATCGTCCCGCCAAGCGAAATGCCATTAGCGACATGCTCGTGCAGCAGTTGCATACGGCGTTTATCAATTTGCCCGGCGAGGCTAAAGTGGTTGTCCTGAGTGGTGAAGGCGAGCATTTTTGTGCGGGCTTGGATCTCAGTGAAGTTGGCAAAAGCGGTGCTGAGCACGGTATGTGGCATTCGCTCGGCTGGCACAAAGCTTTTGATGCGATTCAGTTTGGCACGGTCCCGGTGATTTCGGTGTTACAGGGTGCCGTGGTGGGCGGAGGTCTGGAGTTAGCCGCCGCCAGCCATATTCGGATCGCGGAGGCATCCGCCTTTTTTGCGCTCCCCGAGGGCACAAGGGGTCTGTTTGTCGGCGGCGGTGGTTCGGTGCGAATTCCCAGGCTCATTGGTGTGGCCCGTATGACCGATATGATGCTGACCGGCCGAGTCTATGATGCACTAGAGGCTCAAAGCATTGGACTCACCCAGTATCAGGTCGGCGCGGGCGAGGGCATGCCTCGTGCTTTGCAACTTGCCGAACGTATTGCCGGTAATTCTCCCATGTCGAACTTTGCCATCATGCAGGCTTTACCTCGTATTGCCGATCAATCGATGTCTGAGGGCATGTTGACGGAGTCGCTGATGGCGGCCATTTCGCAAAGTACGGATGATGCGCGTGACCGCTTGCAAGCGTTCTTAAATAAGCGTGCCGCCAAGGTTGAGAGGCAGGGGTAGAACATGACGACGATTGACCAAGCGCCGCTGTCGGCATCGGTGCCGCGTTTTCGCAACATCTCTGTTCATGACAGCCTCCACTGCGAGATTGAAGCGCGCCAAGATGGTTCGACCCTGATACAGGTCAGTGAAGCACTTGAGGCTTTTCCAGAAACCATGAACGAGCGCTTCGAGCACTGGTTGCAGCTTAAGCCTGATGCGGTTTTGGTGGCTCAGCGCGATGATCAAGGCCTGTGGCAAACCATTACCTACTCTGAAATGATGACGCGGATGCTCGCGCTGGGCCAAGCTCTTGTTGAGCGACAGCTCTCGGCCGAGCGCCCACTCATGATTCTCTCTGACAATGATCTGGAGCACTTAAGCCTTGGCTTGGCCGCCAACTGGGTCGGCGTTCCCTATTGCTCGGTCTCGCCAGCCTACTCCCTGATTTCAAGCGACTACGCGAAGCTGAAACATATTATTGCGACCTTGACACCTGGCCTAGTATTTGCCTCTGGTCCGGCTTACGCCAAAGCAATTGCGGCGGCGGTGCCTGAAGAACTGGAGGTCGTGATCGGTGCCAAGACGTTTGCGCCGAATAGTAAACATCAATGTACGCTTTTCAGCAGCTTGTTGAGCACTCAGCCTACAGAGGCGCTGCAGGCCGCTAGCAAGGCGGTTGGCTCGCAGACCATTACCAAGTTTATGTTTACCTCAGGCTCCACCAAGTTACCCAAAGGCGTGCCCATCACGCATCGCATGTGGTGCGCCAATCAGCAGATGATTTTGCAGGTGATGGCCTTTATGAAAAGTGAACCGCCGGTGCTGGTCGATTGGTTGCCGTGGAACCATGTGTTTGGCGGCAACCACAACATTGGCATCGTGCTCTACAACGGCGGCACGCTCTACATCGATGACGGCAAGCCCACGCCCCAAGGCATGGTCGAGACCCTGCGTAACCTACGCGATATCTCCCCGACGGTTTACTTCAATGTCCCCAAGGGGTTCGAGGAGATCGTTGCGGCGATGGAGAAGGATGAGGTCTTGGCGGCGCGTTTCTTTCAGCGAGTCAAGGCGTTTATGTTCGCCGGTGCTGGCCTGTCCCAATTGGTTTGGGATCGCCTGCATGCGCTCGCAGAACGTACGGTAGGTGAGCGTATTCAGATGTTGACAGGATTGGGCATGACCGAGACGGCGCCTGCCGATCTATTTGCAGTTGGCCCTGACGTTCGTTCTGGTCATCTGGGTTTGCCGAATCCCGGTGTCGTCGCGAAACTCGTGCCCACTGAGGGTAAAACGGAAATCCGCTTTCGGGGGCCCAATGTCATGAAAGGGTATTGGCGAAACCCAGAGCAAAGCGCGCAGGCCTTTGACGAAGAAGGTTTTTACTGCACGGGTGATGCAGTCAAATGGATTGACCCTCAAGACCCGCAAAAAGGATTGCTCTTCGATGGACGGATTGCGGAAGACTTTAAACTCTCCAGTGGCACCTTTGTTAGTGTGGGGCCGCTACGCGCCAAGGTGATGGGCTGGGGTGCGCCTTTGGTGCAAGACTCGGTGGTGACGGGTATCAATCGTGATGAGATCGGTCTGATTATTTTGCCTAGATTAGATGAGTGCAGAATGTTGTCAGGATTAGGCAGCGAGGCCAGCTTGTCGCAGGTGTTGGGCGCCTCGAACGTGCTCGCCCATTTTCAAAACCTGATCGACCGCTTGTGGCAAGAGGGCACGGGTAGCTCGAGCGGGGTGGGCCGTGCGGTCATTTTGACAGACGCCCCCTCGATCGATCATGGCGAGATCACCGATAAGGGTTCGATCAATCAACGTGCTGTATTGCAGCATCGCGCCGCACTCGTGGAGGCGCTTTATGCGGGCACCGCCGCCGGTCACTTGACCCCGAGGCGAGGCACTCAGCCCGGTTGAATGAACGCTGCGCATGGGCCGTTGTTTCACCCTTTCGGTGGGTGACAAAACCGCTAAAATGTGCAAGGCTCAAACTTGTCCAAACAATGAACGAGAAAGTCTGTGAAGCCTAAGGTTTTAGTGGTCGATGACCATTCAATGATCATTCACGCCATTGAGGCGATGATTCATGAGATTGCCCCCGCATGTGAGGTCTTGCAGGCACGTACATTGTTGAACGCCATAGGGATTTGCCGCGACACGTCAGGGCTATCGATCATTTTGCTAGACCTTAGTTTGCCGGATAGTAAGCATACCGATGGTCTTGCCTTGCTCCATACTGAGTTTCCCAACATTCCCATCGTGGTCTATACCGGGCAAGAGCACGAGTCGGTTCGCAGCGCCTGTCTGCGTGCGGGCGCTAGCGATTTTGTGATGAAGAGCGGCAATCGTGAGGCGCTCTATGAAGTGGTCGAGCGCTTGCTGGCGCGTTTTCTGCCTTTGTCTGGGTCCAGAAACTCTCGACTTAAAGTGGAGTTATCGACGCGCCAGAGCGACGTCCTTCGGTTATTGATTGAAGGCGCGACAACCAAGGAAATTGGGAAGTCCCTGAGTATCTCCGAGGCCACCGTCAAGACCCATATCAAAGTGATCTACAGCCGCACCTTTTGCCGCAATCGGATCGAACTCTTCCAGTGGTATTCCTCGGAGCAAAAAGCAATTCCATGACTTTTTTGACCCGCAGGCTGAGTGTTGAGCGAATCAATCGATTGCGCAACCTGATGTTGCCGGGCTCTTTACCGCTCGGGCAGGAGCTGCTGAGAAGCTTGTCGACGGCAGTACGGCACTCTTTCATTGCAGGTTGCGGAGTCTTTCTGGCGTTAGGGTTTTTGAATCTAGGTCGACCGGGGTTGCCCTGGCTCATTGCTGTGGCCTGCTTTTACATTGGTGTGTCCTTAGCCAATGTTTGGCAGGTCGAGCGAGCGTTGCGGGGGAACCCAAGCTTGGAACTCGTACAAAGCGCATTCTTGCGAAGCTTTGTCGTGCACACTGCACTTGCACTGGTTTTGGCGCTATGTCCTTGGCTGACCGGCTCGACGTTAAGCGCCTACGCCGAGCTGCTAACAACACTTATCGTGATTGCTTACAGCTTGATTTTCGCTGTGATGCACAGCGTTTTTCCCTGGTCCGTTCTTTCCTTTGGCTTGATCAATGGCGTGTCGGTCGCCGCCTATTGGATCAACACTCACTATGATTTTAAATGGCCGATGGCAGCACTCACCTTGGTTTTCTTTGGGTTTCTTTTTGTCGTGACCTTCAATTTCGGGCGGATCCTGAGAAGGGCCCTAAGCCTACAGATCGAAAGGGATCAGGCGCGTATGAGAGCCGAGGATGCAGCACGCAGTTTGGAGGATGCGTTGAGTAGCTTGAAGCGGGCTAGCGTGGAGAAGTTGCGATTGTTCGGCGCGGCAAATCATGACCTACGTCAGCCTATTTCCGCGATTTCACTTTTCGTCGGTGTTCTCCAGAGAAAGCTCCAGCGCAGGCTCGGCGACGACGCTGAGATCAAAGAGTTGATTGAGAAGCTTGATCGAAATCTTTCGACCTTAGACGTTATTGTGGGATCGATGTCTGACATCACCGCTTTGGAGACTGGCGACTTTGCGCCTCGAGCGGAAATTTTTGAATTGAGTGCTCTGATTCAACAACTCTGTCAAGAGTTTGAAGGGCAGTGTCAAGCGAGTGGCACCAGCATTCAATCGCAGCTACCGGTGTTGAGCCTCTTCACCGATCCAAGAATGGTGAGTCGAATTGTTCGAAGTGCCTTAGACAATGCCATTAAATTTGCGGGGGCCCGGCCGATTATAGTGTCGACCATCGATCGGGCGGGCGCGGCCTTTTTGTCGATTAGAGATTTTGGGCCAGGCATTCCTGATGATCTTCGCCATCAGGTGATCGGCGACTACATTCAACTGAGTAATCCTGGGCGTGACAGAAAGAAGGGCTATGGTTTGGGCTTGTCCATCGCCAAGCGACTGGCGGATGCGCTCGGTTCGCATATCGAACTCCATCGGCCCGAGGGTGGTGGTCTCGAGTTACTCCTGGAAGTTACCTCGCTGATCACTAGCCAGCCGACATTGGAGTCGACGAAAGTATTGGCTCATGGTCCTGGCTATGACGAGGAGGGTCAAGCCAAGCGGCGCTTGAAAATCGTGGTGGTGGAAGATGATGACGATGTCCGCGCGGGCCTTGAGGCGCTCTTCGAGACCTGGGGCCAAGAAGTCAGAGGCTTCGCCGATATTGAGTCGACTACACTGCATCTTGGCACCTTAGGCCCAGCCCAGCAGCCTGACCACATCTTGGTGGATAACTGGCTGCCTGATGGCCGAGGGCTTGATGCTGTCGCTGATTTCAGAGGGCTCAGTCCGCATGCTTGCTTAACCTTGTTGACGGGCGATAGCGATGCTAAGACCACTAGCCGGGCTCGAGAGCTTGATATCACGGTGCTTTTGAAACCGGTGACGGCTGAGCGGTTAGGGAGGTTGTTGCAGTCTTCTTAGGGGGTGTTTTGGTGTGATCAGTCCGACGTAGCACTCACCTCCGCGGCTGTCCCCCGCTGCGCTCTGGGTCGCGCTGGCAGGCGCGACCCGTTTCCGCAGGTTGGCGCATGCGCCAACTTTCCTGCTCCAACTCCTTTATGCCGCTACGGTGAGCGCTACGCCTGCCTGATCAGATCGTTGCACTGATATCGATGGCAAAAAGCTTTCGCCTTGATCAGATCGTTGCGTTACCCAGGATGGATCGCACTAGGAATGGGTATCTTTGATCGCACCGGGCTGTCCGCTTTCGATGATGAAGCTGGCTAGAGTGGAGATTGGTGCGTCGGGGTTTCTTAGGTCGTCGCTTACTCTTAGGGTTAGTTTGGCGATTTTCGCTTTGATTTCTAGCAGATTGTATCCATGCTTTTCGGCGTTGCCGTAGCGTATGGCGGGGTTCTCGCTCATGGCGCGTTCGGCTTGTTTTTGAGTGATGCCGGAGCTACTGGTGACGGAGGTGCCGCACAGTTCGGTGGCGATGATTTTGCTCTTGTTGTCTTGCGGGTTTTGTCGGAGGTCACCGATCCATTGGCTGTGGACGTCGCCGCCTAGT
>JAYVKZ010000157.1:0-9660 GCA_043767985.1 Betaproteobacteria bacterium | reverse complement strand
GCGCAGGAGGTGGGCTTCTTGCCACCCCCCGTGCATATTCGCGACAACCTCGACCTGCACCCCAACAACTACCGCGTGTTGTTGCGAGATGTGGTTGTGGGTCAAGGTACGGTCAATCCTGGCATGTTGTTTGCCATTGATCCAGGGCATGCTCAGCAGAAATTAACCGGAACGCCGACGACTGACCCAGCCTTTGGCCTAACCGCCTACTGGATCGACATGAATCAACGGGACTATGCTCAATCACTGGGTTATACCGTGGTGGATCCAGCGACGGTGATGGCAACGCATCTGCACCACCTGATGCAAAACCATGCCTCCAAGCTTTTGGGGCGCGGTGAAGTGCAGCAACTGCTAGAACACGCCAATCGCTATGCCAACAAGATCGGCGAAGAGACGGTTCCAAAACTACTGAGCCTGGCGCTTTTCCAAAGAATCTTGCATAACTTGCTCGACGAAGGTGTGCCGGTTCGTGACCTCCGTAGCATCTTAGAAGTGTTGGCTGAGCATGCCCCCCATACTCAAGATGAGGGTGAGCTGAGCCGGGCGGTTCGGCAAGTTCTCGCCCCCGCCATCGTCCAACAAATTTATGGTCAATCGCAAGAGTTGAACGTGGTCGCCATCGAGCCGCAGTTGGAAACACTATTGCTCCAGGCCATGACCCCCGGGGCAAGCAATGCACTTGAGCCCGGTGTGGCGGAGCTTTTGAACCAGGCTGCGACTCAGGCCCAAAGCGCCCAAGAAGAGCAAGGCTACCCGGCCTGCTTGCTCGTACCCGATGCGATTCGAGTCCCGATGGCGCGCTACTTAAAGCGCATCACGCCGCGCATGCGGGTGCTGGGGCACTCAGAAATTCCGGCCACCCATGCGATTCGCATCGGCCGCTTGATTGGAGAAACATAAATGAATATTCGACGTTTCTTAGCGCCCAGCGCACGTGAGGCGATGCTTCAATTAAAGGCGGAGTTGGGAGAAGATGCACTGGTCTTGGCCAATCGTAAAACCGAGCATGGCGTTGAAATTCTAGCCACGCTTGACCCAAAGTTTGATCAACTCACGCGTAAATCGAGCGCTTCGCGTCCTGCGGATTTGAAGGCATCGCAGCCTCTGGCCATTGCGAAGAAAGCGGTGCCCGTAAAACCGGCGCAGACCCACAAACCCACCATGAGCACGGTCTCGTTTCAAGACTATGTCCGTGAGCGCCTTGCCCAATCTCAGAGCCCCGCCAACGAACCCGTCAATGATCCAACTTTGCCCTTGACTCCCCGTAGCGAGTCCGAAGGCCCGAGGGAGCCGGTGCCATACTTCGTCGCCAAGTTGCCCAGCGTGGCTGATGTCAATGAGTCTCCCGCTGTTTGGAGAGGTCGACCCACACCAGAGCACATGCCCCCGTCACTGGCGGTGGAGCCGTATCAGGCGGTGTCTGGTGATAGCCCCCAGCTTCTTGCAGAACTACGCGAAGTCAAATCGATGTTGATGCGTCAGGTCGACTCGGCCACTTGGCTAGGGGGCGGCTCGGCGCAGTCAGCTCGAGCCCGTCGTAGTCATCAACTGCTCGATGCAGGATTATCGCCCGGACTGGTTCGCTATTTGGTGGAACACATGCCCGCTGATCTCGACGTGGAGCAGGAACAGCCCTGGCTTGAGCAGACATTGGAGAGAAACTGCAAGAAATCCCCCATCATTTCCCAACTGCTCACTGCGGGCGGCGTTTGCGCCTTGGTGGGCCCTACCGGTGTCGGCAAGACCACCACGATTGCCAAGCTTGCCGCGCGAGCCGTGCTCCGCCAGGGCGCGGCCCGTGTCGCCCTGGTTACCTTAGATAATTTTCGGGTTGGGGCCTTTGAGCAGTTGGCAGTCTATGGTCGCTTGTTGGGCGTTTCCGTCTATCAAGCTAAGGATCGAACCAGCCTGGCGCTTTTACTCGCACAGCTTCAGGACAAAAAAATCGTACTCATTGATACTGTGGGTGTATCGACGCAAGACGACAAGTTGCAGGATTTGTTGCACTCACTTGAGCTGCCGAAACTACAAAAAATATTTGTCACGAGTGCGGCGACCCAAGGCGACACGATTGATCGAGCCTTGCGAGCGCATGGCGTTGAGAAAGGCCATCCGATCATTCTCACCAAGCTCGATGAAGTTGAGCGTCTGGGACCGGCCATTGATTGTGTGGTGAGGCATGGGTTGACCATTGCCGGGCTCACCGATGGCCAACGCGTTCCCGAAGACTGGCGCTCCCCTGACCCGCTTTATTTAGCGCGCCAAGCACTCCTTCATCCCGACGACGATCCCTGGCAATACGAGGAACCCATTGCAATGTCTAGATTACAAAGCGCAGAAGCGCATGAAAAGTGGGCCTATGTTTAGTCTTGAGAGAATGAATGATCAAGCCCAAGGACTGCGTTTACTGGCCGACCGCAAACCGGCTCGGGTATTACCTATTCTTGGCAATACGGGCGACCCTGAGCAGGCGCCGATCCTGGCGCATTTGGCGATGTCATTGGCTCGCCAAGGCCAACGGGTACTGATCATAGACGCCGGCCGTGTGCTACTGGGCTCTTGGTTTGGCATCCATCTGAGGTATGGCCTAAACCATTGGCTCAACGGCGAGTGTGAGTTCGCCCAGATCCTAAAAGTTTCCAACGAAGGTATTGGCGTGATGTCTGCGGCCAGTGGGCTAGAGCGCATTCACGACTCGCCGAGTCTTCGCCAAGGGTTCACGCATGCACTGTCCCAGGGGCCTCGCTTTGATTTGTGCTTAGCGGTGGGGCCTCACGAGACCTTGCAACAAATACTTGGTGAGGAGCTTGGCGATATGTGGATGGTGTCAGGCACCCAGGCAATGGCGCTCAGTTCGACTTTTTCACGGATAAAGGGCGTAAAAATGCCAGCTAGTAATAGGAAATTGCACATGATTTACGGAGGCGTTTACGACCCCAGCCAATGCGAGAAAAGCCATTGCTCATTGGCGCACTCGCTGGAGAAATCGGGTGGCTTAAAGCTTGCGTTTTGGGCTGGTATCGCAAAAGACAAATTGATGCAACAGGCCATTTTGGAGCGCCGTACGCTCTTTAGCCATGCACCCAATAGTGCCTTGGCGACAACCTTTGACCAGATTGCATCGGCTATTTTAGAGTGCCAGTTGGCACCCTGGCCGTGGCCAGAGATTCTACCCAGCAGGGGGACGGAAACGGCTCGTTTAAACGTTGCTTGCGCTGCGCTTGGGGGGCACTAAATGTACACAGCTCAGGGCTTACTAGAACGCAATACAATTATCGAAGACCACGGCAAACTGGTGAGACGGCTTGCCGCCCAACTCATTTCGCGGCTGCCCAGTAACGTGGAGTTGGATGACCTTATTCAGGCCGGCATGATCGGACTGTTGGATGCCCAATCGCGCTACGACCCCGCGCAGGGCGTTAAGTTCGAAACCTTTGCAACGCCGAGAATAAAGGGTGCGATGCTCGACGAACTGCGCGATTCAGACTGGATACCCCGCGTCATTCGTAAAAATCAACGGTCTATCGGCAAGGCCATCCAAACCTTAGAGCATCGCTCGGCTAGGCCTCCTTCGGAAGCTGAGATTGCTGTCGAGCTCGACGTGAGTTTGAGCGAGTATCAAGCCATGCTAGGTGAGGCACGGGGTGCGCAATTGATTTACTTCGATGAGCTTGGCGTTGATTCCGAATCTGAGGAGAGTTCGGTGGATCGAAATTTTGCTGATCATGCTCAAAATCCGTTCGAGCAGTTAATGGAGGGTCAATTTCGGGAGGCGCTGATCAAGGCGATCAACGCACTTCCTGAGCGTGAGAAATTAGTGATGAGTATGTACTATGAGCAAGAACTCAATCTCAAAGAGATCGGCAAGGTCTTGCAAGTCACCGAATCGCGGGTCTGTCAGATGCACACCCAAGCGATTAGTCGCCTGCGCGTGAAGCTAGCGGGTGCAATGGTGTGAACTTTAGGCCTCGCCCAAGGGGCGAGACCTTTGCGTTTGACTCGTCGCACCGTCTGCACCATACACATAGGCCTTTCCGGTTTCAATCGGCAGGCTTGCCAAGGACCGCCCATTGGCGGCGCTGGCTTGATGGATTAACTCAGCATTAATGCCCAAGCTGTCCTGAACATTGCGAAGCTTGGTGACGGACTCGGGGTGGGCGCTCACGCCCTCAAACGAGTTTCGCTGAATGGCCTCTTGAGCATGGCCCAAAGCCTCACTGAGTCGCGAATTGGCCGCGGCCAAGCGACTGGGGTCAAAGGCCAAGGTGGCAGACTTTTGCTCCGCCACCGCGCCTTGAATGGTCGCGATCAAGGCATCGTTTGAGATTTTCATGGAAAACTCCTCAACAGTGATCATGCGCTTCTAAAGATCTGGAAACAGGATCGCCCAGCCTTAGGAATTGCGTTTACTGGCACGTATCAAATCGGCCTGATGGGAAATCAGTTTGTCGGCAAGCGCTTCGCTATTGACTTGATAGCTGCCCTGATCGACCGCTGCTTTCAGCGAGGCCACTTTGCGGGCGTCCACCGGCACATTTCCTTGCTCGGTCTTTTGTAATTGCTGAGAAGTCTGCGACAGGGCGACTTTGTCCACGCCGTCAGCGCTAGAGCTTTCGGCGCGCATGGGTGAGGACGTGGTGGATGCGGGTGACTTCGCCTTCGGCTTGGTGCCGACGGCTTGTGATGACTCAGGTAGATTTCGAATGTTCATAGTTTCTCACTCTCCCCAACACTTCCTCTGCGTATTCGAAGCAAAAACGCAGCAAAAAAGGTGGAAAACAATTTTGGTAACTCTCTTTTCGGCGGGCCAAGGGGAAACTTTAGGGCAAAAACAAAAGAATGCGCCAAACAAAAGCGGAAATCCCATCTTCGGAGGCGACAAATTAACCATATATGACGACTTTCACGCCGCTACAACTGAATTTGAAGACCTCGTGCACGCAACGGGCCGCTCAAGATTTTGCCGTTTTCCGCACGAACACGAATAATTTGACCGTCTGCTGCGGCGTTTATCGCAACTCCATCATAGACTAAAGTAAAACCCTGTCCAATCAGCTTTACCTGAACGGGGTCGCCGATGTTCACGGTGGGCAGCACGCGCAGATGGTCGGCGCGTAACACCTGACCAGGGGTCAGGGCTCGAGTGAGCGCTCGGCCCTTGAGCTGGGCCAGATCACTGATCGGCATACCGGGTTCCCGACTCAACTCCACGAAGGCCAGTTGAAAGTCCTGCTCGCTAGGCACGCTACCCGCAGTGAGTGCGTGGCTCGCCACCAGCGCGGGTCCAGAGATGTTGACCTGCACCGGCAGGGTCACGCTCCAATTCGCCCCGGCTAGGCACCGTACCCCAATGACGCTGCGACCCCAAAGTCTCGCACCGTTCGGCAGGAAAGGTTCAATCCTTTGGCAGGGCGCCAACTGTAGACGTGAGTCCAAGGCACCTAGATTGACATCCACCTGAAAGCCGCCGATACCTTGGGTCTGACCGCCAGCGCGGGCTTTGTCGGTTGCCGCGAGTACGTCAACCGTCCCTGGTTGGGCATGTTGTTGCTGAAAGTGCCGCTTGACGCTTTCCTCCAGTTGGGCGGACCAGGGATTGACTGGTTCGGTCGCCATGGCGGGCTTGGCAAAGACTAGCGAGCAGACTAGGGGAATCGAGCCGGCGAATCGCCAAACTGAACGGATCGTGAATGCAGAACAAGTGGCGAGAGCGCGCATGTCTTTTCCTGGTGGGTGGATCAACTTTGTGAGGCCAAGCATATCGCTCAGCCAGTGAAAGAGAGACAAGAGAAGCACCCCAAAAGCCAGTCTTTTTAGGGCTTAAGTTTTTGTGCGGGCGCCAATAATGCATCTCATACCTGTGAAGCAAAACGCCTTTTCTATAGGGGAGCTTGAAATGTTGGATCGCATGATGAATCACTTTGACTTCCACGCGGATGCGCTGCGCTTACGCTCCGAGCGTCAGGCCTTGCTCGCCTCAAACATCGCCAATGCCGACACGCCGAACTATAAGGCGCGCGACTTCAATTTTTCAGCAACCCTGGCTCAAATGAAAAGCGCTCAGGCCCTGTCTCCAGCGACCACTGCGGCCAATGCGCTTGTGAAAAACGCCTTGAGCCTGCAAGGTACCTCGGCGACTCACCTCAAGCGGGCGGGCGATGCCAATAGCGATTCACCGGGCCGAACTACGCGGTCGGTCGAAGCGAGTTATCGCCGCGCCGAGCAAGCAGCAGTCGATGGCAATACCGTCGATATGGATCGGGAACGAGCCAATTTTTTAGATAACAGTCTGCGCTATGAATCCACATTGCGCTTCATGAACAGCAACTTGCGACAAATGCTAAGCGCCATTAAGGGCGATTAACTCAAAGGAGAATGGCATGTCACTGATGAATATTTTAAATGTTTCGGGCAGTGCGATCTCTTCGCAGAGTCAGCGCCTGAATGTGGTCGCTAGCAATTTGGCGAATGCCGATGCGGTTGCAGGCCCAGATGGCAGTACCTATAAAGCGCGTCAGGTGGTCTTTCAATCGCAAGCCATGGGGCCACCAGGCACCGCCGGGGTGGCCGTGTCGCGCGTGGTGGAGGATAACTCACCCGGCAAACGTGTGCATGACCCTCATCATCCTTTGGCGGATAAAGAGGGGTACGTCACCCACGGCAATGTCAATGTGGTGGAGGAGATGGTCAACATGATTTCGGCTTCACGGTCCTACCAAAATAATGTCGAAATGATGAATACCGCCAAACAGATGATGCTCAAAACTTTACAGCTCGGTCAGTGACCCTGCTCAGCTACTTTAAGAGAAGAAAATTCATGACAGGCATTACAAGTACAGCAAGCACAGCAACTAGCGCAGCCGATCGACAAGCGCTGATTGATCAATTGAACGCAGGCTCAAACACCCAAGTCAAAGACGGAAAATTGACCAATACTGCGAACGAGCAGACGGACCGATTCTTGAAACTTTTGGTGGCACAGATGAGTCATCAAGACCCGCTCAATCCACTCGATAACGCCCAGGTCACCAGCCAAATGGCTCAGATCAGTACCGTTGAAGGTATTGGCAAGATGAATACGAATCTCGATGCTCTCAAAGAGCAATCAAGCGGCTTACGCGCCGTGGATGCGGCCGGACTGATCGGTAAATCCGCGCTGATTGCGGGCGACCAAGTCGATCTCCAGGACGGTATCGCGAAGTTTGGCTTCAACCTGGCCGCGGATGCCAAGCAAGTACAGATCAAGATCGTGAACGAGGCTGGCGCAAGCGTTCGAACCCTTTCAATGAGTAATGTCTCCGCAGGCGTTCAGCCCGTGACGTGGGATGGTAAGGATGACCAAGGTCAGGCCCTAGCGGACGGCCGTTACAGCTTTCAGGCGGTCGCCAATCCTGGTGCGGCCCAGAGCTCGATCGCGACGCTCACGGCCGCAAGAGTCAACGCAGTGGTGGGCAATCAAGCCACCCTAAAGATCGATCTCGCGGGCTTTGGCCTGAAGAGCGAGAGCGATATCAAAGGTTTCATCTAATAGAATTTTCCAGGAGATAGTTCGACATGAGTTTTCAACAAGGACTAAGCGGGCTCAATGCTGCCGCTCGTAACCTAGACGTGATTGGCAACAACGTCGCCAATTCAAATACCGTGGGTGCCAAGGGCGCTCGTGCCGAATTCGCCGCTGTCTATGCGACCTCGCTGGCCGGCGCCACTTCGGCGACCTCCGGTTTGGGCGTGAACGTGGCCGCCGTATCCCAACAGTTTATTCAAGGCGATCTGACGACGACCAACAACCCGCTCGATATGGGCATTAATGGTCAGGGTTTTTTTCGCCTGAGTAATCGTGGTGCGATTGAATATTCCCGCAACGGCCAGTTCCAGATTAACAAGGACGGCTATTTGCAAAACGCTCAAGGCGCCAAGCTGACTGGATTTTTACCTGATGCTCAGGGCCGGGTCGCGATTGGTGTGCCCGGCGATCTCAAGCTCAATATGGCCGACATATCACCGACCGCGACCTCCTTCACCAAGGCGCAAGTCAATCTCGATGCACGTACACCGGTAGCCGCGCTGGCCTTCAATCTTGCCGATGCCAATACCTACGCCGGCGCAACCTCGATGACCATTTACGACTCACTCGGCAAAGACCATAGCTTGTCAATGTATTTTCGAAAGAGCGGGAGCAATGGCTGGGATGTTCACACTGCGGTGGATGGCGCCTTGATCACGCCTGGGCCGACCGGCAACCTCACCTTCGGCACCGACGGTCTTTTGACAGGCGGTGGCACGATTAACCTGAGCGTGCCGGTTGGCGCTGACGCAGGAGGCAATCAAGCGGTTACGCTTGATCTGCAAAAAGTCACGCAATATGGTTCTGGCTTCGGTGTCAATGAGCTCACGCAAGACGGTTTTTCGACGGGACGGTTAGCCGGTTTTTCGGTCGCCCCCAATGGTGACATTCTTGGGCGATACTCGAATGGAAAGTCTAAGTCGCAGGGCCAAGTCGCACTCGCCAACTTCATCAACCCGCAAGGACTGTCACCGCAAAGTGGCAATAGTTGGACCGAAACCAGTACTTCGGGCCAACCCGTCATTGGTGCACCAGGCAGCGGTAACTTAGGGCTCTTGCAATCGGGTGCGCTGGAGCAGTCCAGTGTCGACATGACGGCCGAGCTGGTCAATATGATCACCGCGCAACGTATCTACCAAGCCAACGCCCAAACCATTAAAACCCAAGACCAGGTGCTTCAAACCCTGGTGAACCTGCGTTAACGGCCCAGGCCGCTAGCCTTGCAATCGGAGTCTGACCATGGATCGATTAGTCTATACCGCGATGAGCGGCGCCAAGGCGCTCGGGCAAAGGCAGGAAGCCCTGTCCAACAACTTGGCCAATGCCGGCAGCTCCGGCTTTCGGGCCGACCTGATGGCGTTTCGCGCGGTTCCCTCGCGCCAAGAAGGCACCGCGACGACCCGAGTGTTTTCCATGGAAGCAACCGCTGGCTTTGATTCGAGCGCAGGCCCCACGATGCAGACCGGGCGTAGCCTCGATCTTGCGATTGCTGGCCAAGGCTATTTCACGGTGCAAGGACTGGACGGTAAAGAGGCCGGCACCCGTAACGGTGCGTTTGAAGTGGGCCCTGACGGCACTTTGCAAACCCGAAATGGCCTACCGGTGCTTGGCGAAGGCGGCCCTTTGGTCATCCCCAGCGGGGCACAAGTCAGTATCGGCCCGGATGGCACAGTGAGCGGCAAGGTGGGTACCCAAACCCCGACCCAAATTGGGCGCCTAAAACTCACCAATGACCCGGTCGGCGAGCTCCGCAAATCAGCCGATGGACTATTACGTCGCGTTGACGGCGAGCAGTCGAACGCTCAAACCGATGTTCGCGTTGCCCAAGGGGTTCTCGAAGGAAGTAATGTGAACGTCGTCGAGGCCATGGTAGGCATGATTGCCTTGTCCAGGCAGTTCGAAATGCAAATGAAAATGATGCAGACTGCCGAGCAAAATGAGCAACGCGCGCAGAGCCTGCTTGGCCACACTGGATAAGGAGTGAAGCGATGAACCGTTCCCTTTGGATTGCGAAAACCGGGCTCGATGCCCAGCAAACGCAGCTTGACACCATCTCTCATAACCTAGCCAACGTGAGTACCAATGGCTACAAG
>JAYVKZ010000156.1:0-5632 GCA_043767985.1 Betaproteobacteria bacterium | reverse complement strand
CAGCGAAACCGCGTTCTAATTTATTGTTTTGAATTCGCCACTCCACATGCTGGATCATGCCCTGAGAAACACCGCTCAAAGGGCGATCCACCGCCAGTATCGGACCACTTTCGCTTCTTTGCAAAGCAATCGGGTCACGTAACAAAATTAGGCGTAAAACCTGTGATCGACGTAGATCCTCATCCAATTGAGCCATGGTGGTACTGAGCGACTGCATTGACTCTCCCGTCGCGAGAATCCGGTCTCTGCCGCGAATCACGCTGTCCAAACCTCGCCAGCACATCAGCGTCAACACCGCCATCAAACTGATCGCAATCAATATCTCGATGAGCGTAAAGCCAGTGACTCGCGCAGCCCGAAGACGAGACATTGTTGCAAACGGCTGGCGAGCGCTCATCGGCCTATTGACCCGACTTCGCAAAACCAACCAGGCGGGCAACGCGCAAACCTGTTTCTGCAAACACTTCAAGCTCGACACCGCGAATCTCTTTATATGGCATTGCCGTAATCTTTTGCTTGCAAAGTAACTTGTAGTTCGCCTGATCACAGGAAAACTCAGTATTACCGACATCCGGCCATTGCTTTTCGAGTCGGATCACCGCCATACGATTCTCCGCACTCCAGGTCGCCACAAGCCGCATGCGCAACTCTTCATTGCTTGACACCATGGAGCTGGTGGCCTTGAGCGAGGCAGTGAGTGAGATCGCGGCCACGCCAAGGGCCACCAAGACTTCCACTAAAGTGAAGCCCTGGGGGCTGCGGGGCCGATTCCGCCGTCTCACTGAGTCGCCTCCGATTGCACGCTGAACTTGCCGAGGCCGTTGGCGGCAATACTCACTTTTTGGGTGCTTTGAGAGAGCCAAACGGTGAAAGGGCTATCCACATAGTCACGCCCAAATTCGATAATATTTCCGAGATTGGCAGGAGAAGACGTCGGCGCGGACGATTCGCTCGTTTTAGCCGTGTCGGCAAGCAAGGGGTTCGCCTCTGTTGAAAAAGGATTCGCCCCAAAGCGCTCAAGCCGCACTTGCGTGGGCCTGTCCCAGGCTCTTTCACGCAAAATGGGTTCGTCTAGAATTAGGGCCCAATCGCCTTGACTGCGGCTGATAAATCGGTAGCCGGTTTCATCGGCCTCAAAGCGTACCGCCCGACCTCGCATTTGTGCGTAATCGCGAGCAAAGGAAAGCAGTTGCGCCACTCTTTGTGCTTCAATTTGAAGGCTGCGGTCCAAAGAACGAATGGACAGCATGGCCATGCCAAAGACCACGCTGGCGATCAACAGGGTGACCATCACCTCAATAAGGGTGAAGCCACCTACATCCAGGCGCGACTTAGCGATTGAGTGCCCAGGAGCCAATATCGGCATTCACGCCCTCGCCGCCTTGTTGACCGTCTGCCCCATAACTCATGATGTCGATCTCAGCTTTAATGCCGGGATTCAAATACACATAAGGCCGACCCCAGGGATCGACCGGAGCCTCTTTAAGATACTGTTTCCAATTGTTGGGCACGGGAGCTGCCGTAGGGCGTACGGCCAGGGCCGCCAAGCCTTGCTCGGCCGTAGGATAGCGCTGATTATCCAACCGATACATATCGAGCGCTTGCATGATGGACGACAGATTCGTTTTTGCCGCCGTCACCCGCGCCTCGTCTGGTTTGCTCATGAGGCGCGGCACGACCAAGGTGCCGAGCACGCCTAAAATAACAATCACCACCATGAGTTCGATCAATGTAAAGCCGCGCTTGGCGCGACGACTCAGATGGGAGTTCGAACTCGCACGGATCCTTGCAGGCCCAGATTGGCCAAGCAACCGACCAATGCATTTGACTTTTGAGGCTAGTGGCGTTTTCATTGGGGACGCTAAGGTCGCGAACGTTGCAATCGATGTCATGAGAGTCTTATCGTGATATTGTGGATTTCGGATGAGCGAAGTTTACCAGCGCGACTTCGTTGGAAGACTAGAAGGAATTTGCTCACAAAGGTGTTGAACGATGAAATTTCGAAGACCAATGGTCGAAAACAAAGGATGGACGTGGTGGTTAGGTTGCACGCTAAGCCTTTGTCTCCTTTTGGGAGCAATAGCTTACTGGGCTTCCATTTGGCTGGCGCCAGCCGTCAGAATTGCACCAGCAGGTAGCCTAAGCGACCAGTCCGGGCAGATTAATTTGGGTCAGGCCCAAGGTCTTTTCGGTCAGATCATCACGGCGGCTCCGCAAATTGCGGTTGCACCCCCAAGCAACATTAAGGTTCTCGGAATTTTAGCTGCAGGTCAAAAGGGTTCAGCCGTTTTGGCGATTGATGGCAAACCCGGCAAAGTCTACATGCTTGGCGACACCGTCGATGGGCAACTCAAGCTTGTTTCAGTCGATATCCGGCAAATCACGCTCGGGCAAGACGGTGGCACCAATCGCCAAACGCTCGCTGCTCCACCAAAATCGGAAGTCAGCATCCTGACCCAAGGTCCGTCCAAGGCCTCGGGCTCGGCAAGTCCGTCAGCAACCCCAGCGGCCTTTCAAATACCTGGCTCAGGACAGGCGCCCAACCCTAGCAACCCAATCACGCCGCCACCCGCGTCGATATTATCGCCGCCTCCAGTGATCAATCCCGGCATCATGACCAATCCGAGTGCGACCATGCCCCCACCGAATGGCCCGCCGCCGACTGGCGCGCCGCCCCCGCAATAGGCCCGCACCTCGGGCTTGTGGCGTAGGCGAACCGCGACTTCCTCCCATTAGAAGGCTAATTTCCAACGCCACTACAATAGCGGATATTTACCAAGGTCCCCCCTAAAGGTCTCTCATGAGGATTATCGAAGCTCCAACGCCCTTTAAAGACCCTGGCTCCTCGACGTCTTTCCTTGCCAACCCGGCCATGCCCCCCTCGGCAATGCCCATCTCTGCGGTCAAAAAGAGTTTTAAGAAGGTTCAATTCGAGTCTCGCGAGCAAGCCATTCTTGAAGCGACTAACCGTTTGCTTTCCGAAAAAGGCTACGAGCAAATGGCAATGGACGACATCGCCACAGAAGTAGGTATCGCGAAAGGTAGCCTCTATCGCCACTTTCAAAGCAAAGAAGACTTGGCCGCAGCCGTCATGCTGCAGTTACTCAAACAAACCCACCAAGTGCTCCAGTCCTTGTCGGAGCGCCCTGCGATCAACCAACTTGAAGCCCTCTTGGAATGGATCCTGAAAGCTCGTCTGAAAGGCCAGGTGCCTCATTTGCCCTCGGCGAGCATTCAACTGCGGGCAGCCTTGATGGGCAATAAGGACTACTTGAACGCCTTGATGGCGCTTTCCGAAGACCTTGGCCACGTGATTGTGAGTGCGAAAAGTGCTGGCCGCATCAACGCCCAACTGGCTGACGAATTTGTGCTTTATCACTTTTATTCCCGCGCCTGTGACCCTACTTTAGAATTTTTGAAAAGTGGTGGCTCGATGAGCGACGAGCGCATCGTCAACTCCATGGTTCGCGTGACTTTCGACGGCCTGAGCGCACCCTAAATGAAACAATATCTCGATCTGATGCGCCATGTTGATGAACATGGTGTGCTTAAGCAAGACCGTACCGGTACGGGTACAAAATCCGTATTTGGCTGGCAAATGCGCTTTGATCTCAGTCAAGGTTTTCCTTTGGTGACGACCAAAAAAGTGCATACCAAGTCGATTATTCACGAGCTACTATGGTTCCTCAAGGGTGAAACCAACACGCGATACCTCAAGGACCATGGCGTGACCATTTGGGATGAGTGGGCCGACTCAGAAGGCAATTTAGGCCCAGTGTACGGCTACCAATGGCGCAGCTGGCCGACGCCAAATGGGGAGGTGATCGATCAAATCAGCGAACTGATGGTACGACTTAAAAAGGATCCAGATTCACGCCGCCTCATTGTGTCCGCCTGGAATGTTGCCGACTTACCCAAGATGGCACTGGCCCCCTGTCATGCATTTTTTCAGTTTTACGTGGCCCAGGGCAGGCTGTCCTGCCAGTTGTACCAACGCAGTGCCGATATTTTTCTCGGTGTGCCGTTTAACATCGCCTCTTACGCGCTGTTAACTGAGATGATCGCGCAACAGTGCGATCTCATCCCCGGTGATTTCGTCTGGACAGGAGGCGATTGCCATCTTTACTCCAACCACCTCGAGCAAGTCAAAACACAACTGGCGAGGCAGCCGCATGCCCTGCCCAAACTCAAAATCTTAACTAAGCCTGACAGCCTCTTTGACTATAAGTTCGACGACTTCTTGATTGAAAACTATCAATCACACCCGGCCATTAAAGCGCCAGTGGCGGTCTAGGGGCGATGGTGGTGTCGCGTGTTGAGACGGTGCTGATCGTAGCCTGCGCAAAAGGCGGGGTGATCGGCGTGAACAATACCCTGCCATGGCGCTTACCGGAAGACCTCGCCCATTTTAAGCGTCACACGACCGGCCATTGCATCATCATGGGCCGCAAAACCTTTGAGTCGATTGGTCGCGCGTTGCCCAATCGTCGCAGTATCGTAGTCACGCGTCAAAGCGCCACGACGTCACTGAGATCGATTGCAGGTGTGGAGTGCGCAGACTCCTTGGAAGCTGCCCTAGCGCTTAGTCAGAATCCGGCACCTTCGCTCGCGCAAGGCCTACTGACGATGACGCGAACCGAATACCCTCGCTCACCGGTTTTCATCATTGGGGGTGCGCAACTTTACAAGCAGGCCATCCAACACGTCCAACGAATCGAATTGACTGAAATCGATCTTGAAATACCCGGAGACAGCTTTTTTCCCGCAATAGATCCTGAGATTTGGGAGATGTCAGAAGGCGGCGAAACATTGCAAAGCAGCGCCGGCCTGTCTTATCGTTTTGTAACGTACCGCCGTTCTAATAGATGCCCATCATAAGACCTGCGGCTAGCATATGCCCGAGCTCTTGTGCGGGTTTGATCTGATCTAGACTCAAGCGCTTAGGCGTCAAAATCTGCTCAGAAGTTTGCGCCAGCGTATTGACGATGACACTTTGCGCCACCCGCTTGAGGCGCCACCCCTGGACAATTCGCTCAATCTGACGCACTGCGCCCGCGCCATCCGACCCCGCAGCGACGATGCAGGCATACGCTCGCCCGTTGAGCTTACCCAACGCAGAATAGTAATGTCGATCAAAAAACTCCTTCATCGCGCCAGCCATAGTGCCGAGATTCTCCGGGCAAACGAATACAAGCGCGTCCGCGCGGTTTAAGATCTCGTCGTCCACCAGATCACAACGTTGCAGCACGGCTTGGTAGTCGGTTTGGACCGGCCCCTGACCCATATCACCAAATTCCAGACGAGCCGCTTCAGCACAGGCCGCCGCCAAAGCCTCACTCGCGCCCGTGCGCGAATACCAAACAATTAAAAGCGTTTTCAAGAAAAATCACCGCGCTTTCACAAACCGTTAGAATACGCCGCAACACGTCTGCCGCATACTCTCTGTAGTTCAATGGATAGAACAGGGTCCTCCTAAGACTCAGATACAGGTTCGATTCCTGTTGCCGGGACCAAGTGAACACTCCACCCGGGTTCACCTCACTTCAAAACCCGCACGTTTCCCCAGCGTTGCGGGTTTTTTGTTGCCTCGCGTTGTCTCACGTCGTAACATGCCATCACGGTACTTCAACGG
>JAYVKZ010000155.1:0-29193 GCA_043767985.1 Betaproteobacteria bacterium | reverse complement strand
TTCGTAAAGCATCGACTCATCTTGAATCTTGCCGCGCTGGTAGCCGGTTTACATGGCGCCAATCACGCCGCCACGCTCAGCAATACGCTCAAACTCTTTCAACACCGCCTCTTCCACCAAATCAGTCAGCTCATCGATAATGAAGGCGCCCTGGTTCGGGTTCTCATTCATCGCCAAGCCCCACTCACGGTTGATGATGAGCTGAATCGCCATGGCACGACGTACGCTTTCTTCGGTAGGCGTAGTAATGGCTTCGTCATAGGCGTTGGTGTGCAGGCTATTGGCATTGTCGTAGGTGGCAATAAGGGCTTGCAAGGTGGTGCGAATGTCGTTGAAGTCAATCTCCTGGGCGTGCAGGCTACGACCACTGGTTTGGCAGTGATACTTGAGCTTTTGGCTGCGATCATTGGCGCCGTATTTTTCCTTCATGGCGACGGCCCAAATACGGCGGGCGACGCGACCGAGCACGGTGTACTCCGGGTCCATGCCATTACTGAAGAAGAAGCTTAAGTTAACCGCAAAGTCGTCGATGTTCATGCCGCGCGCGAGATAGGCTTCTACAAAAGTAAAACCATTGGAGAGCGTGAAGGCGAGCTGTGATACTGGATTAGCGCCAGCTTCGGCGATGTGATAACCGCTAATACTGACGGAGTAAAAATTGCGCACATCATGCTCAATGAAGTACTCGGCGATGTCGCCCATCACTTTGAGCGAGAACTCGGTTGAAAAGATGCAGGTATTCTGGCCTTGGTCTTCTTTAAGAATATCGGCTTGTACGGTGCCGCGCACGGTGGACAAGGTACGCGCTTTGAGGGCGGCGTGTTCTGAGCCATTAGGCGGCCGCCCTTCTTTGGCCGCAAACTCATCTACCTGTTGGTCGACAGCGGTATTCATGAACATCGCCAGGATGGTGGGTGCTGGGCCATTGATGGTCATGCTCACCGAGGTACTGGGCGAGCAGAGATCGAAGCCTGAATACAGCACCTTCATGTCCTCTAGGGTGGCAATGCTCACGCCGGAGTTGCCGACCTTGCCATAAATGTCCGGACGTACCGCGGGGTCGTGACCGTAGAGTGTGACGCTATCAAAGGCCGTGGACAGTCGTTTCGCGGGCATGCCTGAGGAGAGCATCCGAAAGCGCTTATTGGTACGGAAGGCATCGCCCTCACCGGCGAACATTCTGGTGGGGTCCTCCCCTTCGCGCTTGAAGGCAAACACGCCCGCAGTGAATGGGTAACTGCCCGGCACATTCTCCATCATGAGCCATTGCAGGGTTTCGCCGTGATCCACCCAGCGCGGCAAGGAAACCTTGCGAATCTTGGTGCCCGAAAGCGAGGTACGTACCAGGGGTGAGCGAACTTCTTGGTCGCGGACCTTCACGACTAACTCGTCAGCGTTGTATTGCTCGCGCAACTTTGGCCAGGCGGTCAGCAATTGCTTGCTTTCGGCATGTAGACGGTCTTCGCGTACTGAAGCTTGCTCGCCCAGGGCTTCAAGTGCGCGATGCTTGTCGGGGTTAGCTGCTTTGAGCATGCGCTGAGACTCGCGCAATTGCTGCACCTCGCGGGCGATTTGGCTCTGCTCTTGCGCGCGGCGATGGTGGGCGCGGATCGTGTCCGCGATCTCTGCCAGATAGCGAGAGCGAGCGGGCGAGACAATCGCATTGGCACCGCTCGAGAAGCGCACGGCGACTTGCGCCAAAGTGCCGGGATTGAGCTTCAGGCCAAACTCGGTCAGCTTGTTAGCCAAGCTTTGGTATAGAGCCGTTACGCCATCATCATTAAAGCGCGAGGCTTGAGTGCCAAACACCGGCATTTTTTCGGGCGACGTGGTCCAGGCCTCTTTGTTGCGCTGAACCTGTTTGGCCACATCACGCAGGGCGTCTTGCGCACCTTTACGATCAAACTTGTTGATGGCCACAAAATCCGCAAAGTCCAGCATATCGATTTTTTCGAGCTGACTGGCTGCACCAAACTCGGGGGTCATGACATAGAGCGAACAATCCACATGCGGGACGATGGCGGCATCTCCCTGACCAATGCCGGAGGTTTCGACGACGATGAGGTCAAAACCCGCCACTTTGCAAGCCGCTAGGACGTCCGGCAAGGCTTGACTAATCTCGCTGCCCGCATCACGGGTGGCGAGCGAGCGCATAAACACCTTGGAGCCCTTGCTCCAAGGGTTGATCGCGTTCATCCGAATGCGGTCACCCAGCAAGGCGCCGCCCGACTTGCGGCGTGAGGGGTCAATAGAAATAATGGCGATATTGAGGGCGTCGTCTTGGTCGAGACGGAAGCGGCGAATCAATTCGTCGGTCAGGCTGGATTTTCCGGCGCCGCCTGTGCCAGTAATGCCCAGCGTTGGCACTTTGGCGAGATCCGCTGCTTGGCGCACAGCCTTTTGCAGGTCTGGGTTGACCTTGCCATTTTCTAAAGCGGTGAGTAACTGGGCCAACTCCCGGCTTGCGCCTTTGCCTTGAATGGCGGAAAGTGTCGCAGGCGCAAGCGGCGAAAGATCGGTGTCGCAAAGCATCACCATCTCACCAATCATGCCTTGCAGCCCGAGCTTTTGTCCGTCCTCAGGCGAATAGATCTTGGTCACGCCGTAGGCCATCAGCTCACGAATCTCGGCAGGTACAATCACCCCGCCGCCGCCGCCAAACACCTTGACATGGGCGCCGCCGCGCTCACGCAGCAGGTCAATCATGTACTTGAAATACTCGACATGTCCTCCTTGGTAAGAGCTGATGGCAATGCCCTGCGCGTCCTCTTGCAGGGCGCAGGTCACAATCTCATCGACGGAGCGATTGTGTCCCAGATGAATGACCTCGGTACCCATGCTTTGCAAAATACGGCGCATGATGTTGATCGAGGCGTCATGACCGTCGAACAAGGAGGCCGCCGTCACGAAGCGGACCTTGTTGGCGGGGCGATATTGCGCAAGTTGCTTGGCGTCGGACAAGTCGGTCATGGATGGTTCTCTTGGGTTAAGAGATGAATTTTACGCCCGGCACCGTTAAGATGACTGTCTATTGAGTGACAAAAGCGAAATACGCCCGATGAGCCCAAATTTTATCCCCGCGAGCGCAGCCTGTGTTCTCGAACCCTTACCCCAGCAGGCGCACTATCCTGAACCTGAGATGTTGACCCGATCGTTGGGGTTTTATACCGCCATTCGAAACCGCCGGACCGTGCGCGATTTTGACGTTCGGCCCGTGCCTCGCGAGGTCATAGCAAACGCTTTAAAAGCGGCTGGGACGGCGCCTTCCGGTGCCAACCTGCAGCCTTGGCACTTTGTGGTGATCGAAGACGCGGAGCGAAAGCGCCGCATCCGCGAGGAAGCCGAGAAAGAAGAAAAGGAGTTTTACAGCGGGAAAGCGCCCAAGGCCTGGCTCGAAGCGCTTGCGCCCTTGGGAACGGACGCGAGCAAACCCTTTTTAGAAGAAGCGCCCCTATTGATCGCCATTTTTTCCCAAAAATTTGGCCTGACGCCCTCGAGGCAGCAGGTCAAGCATTACTACGTGCCGGAGTCGGTCGGCATTGCTACGGGCTTTCTCATTGCTGCACTTCACCACGCTGGCTTGGTCTCACTCACCCATACGCCGAGCCCGATGGGGTTTTTAAATGAGATATGCGAGCGCCCGAGTAATGAAAAGCCTAGTATTTTGTTGGTTGTGGGCTATCCTAAACCTGGCTGCCAAGTGCCCGTGCATGGCGGCCTCAAGAAGTCTTTAGCGGAAATCGCCACTTGGCTCTAAGTCACCTGCCTGTCAGCGCACTTGGCTTCACTTGGCTTATAGTGCCGGTCTCAACTCTCGAGCCTGGTTGAAAACAGCAGGCTCACAAAGCTTCAGTTGTAGTTCAATCATCACCTAAGGAATTTCTATGGCCATGACCATGTACACCGCGAGTGTTCCCGTTTGCATTCGTATGCTCGGCAACCTCAGCACGTTTTTAGATAAGGCCGAGGCCTTTTGCATCGCCAAAAAAATTGAGCCGAGTGTGTTGCTGGCAGCGCGATTGGCCCCCGATATGTTGCCCCTGAGTAAGCAAATTCACATCGCCTGCGATGCCTCGAAGTTTGCAGTATCACGCATTATTGGCATCGAAGCGCCAAAATTTGACGATAACGAAACCAGTATCCCCGAGTTCAAAGCGCGTATCGCCGCCACCATTGCCTTCCTTAAAACCATCACCCCTGAGCAGTTGAATGGGACGGAAGATAAGGACGTGCAAGTGCCAATTCGCGGTACGCCGATGGCATTTAAAGCTGAGGCCTATCTCAAGCACTTTGCGATGGCCAATATGTGGTTCCATGTTTCGACCGCCTACAACATCTTGCGCCACAATGGTGTGGAGCTAGGCAAGATGGATTTTTTGGGTAGCCAGTCCTAGACCTGCTGAACCGCGCGATCTGCGCACCTTCGCCAAAAGAAAGCCATGTCGAACATTCGAATCTTTAGTGCCCGCAAGATCATTACGATGAATGCCGTGAACCCGTTGGCGAGCCATGTCGCTGTTCGGGATGGCCGCATTCTGGGGGCGGGTCGCTTGGAGGAGCTGGCGGGCTGGGGCGAGTATGAACTCGATACTCGCTTTGCCGATCAGGTGTTGATGCCGGGCTTCGTCGAGGGCCATAGCCATTTGATTGAGGGCGTGCTGTGGCGCTTTGTGTATTGCGGCTTCCACGATCGTATGGCGCCCGATGGGAAGATTTGGTCAGGCTTGAAAAGTATCGATGAGGTGGTCGAACGATTGCGCAACGTAGTGCTGGCGCGAGCCGCTAGCGAGGGAGTCGGCAAAGCGCCCGAGACCTTGATCGGATGGGGATTCGATCCGATCTATTTCGGAGGCACGCGTTGTCAGCGCGCCGATCTTGATCGCGTGGACCAGGGCCTCAACTCAAAATTGGCAGTCGGTCTTTGGCATGCCAGCTTGCACATCATCAATGTCAATAGCGAAACTTTGATGCGTGCGGGCTTACTGCAAAGCGGTGTTGACCACTTAGGTATTCCCTTGGGTGTCGATGGCATACCGTCTGGGGAAATGAAAGGCCCGGAGGCCATGGCCTTGGTGCAAAAGCCACTCGGCGTGGAGCGCGATGTACTCGCAGGCGACGAGCGCGGCCTGATTGATTTTGCAAAGCTGGCGGTACGCACCGGGACCACGACGGCCACCGATCTTGCTAACCCACTGCCGCAAGAGGCGGTGGAGATGATGAAGCGAGTGTGTGCAGGCGATGACTACCCAGTTCGCATCGTGTCCTTGCTACGGTTTCTTACTCAGCCGGTACCTCAAATGGTGGAGCGCGCTATCGAGCTTAAGGCACAGTCCTCAGATCGCCTGCGGCTCGGGATCATCAAGGCCGTCGCTGATGGTTCGATTCAGGGGTTTTCCGCGCGCCTGAAATGGCCGGGTTATTTCAATGGCGCGCCGAACGGTCTTTGGTATGCTGCACCGGCCCAGTTGCAGGCGGCTTATGCCTTGGCCTTGCAAAAAGGTATTCAGTTTCATACCCATACCAATGGCGACGAAGCCAGTGATATGGCGCTTGACGCCTTTGAGGTGGCCCTGCGAGCTCACCCGGTGGCAGACCACCGGTTTACGATCCAGCATGGCCAAATGTTGGGCCGGGCACAGTTCAAACGGATGAAAGCGCTTGGCCTGTGCGCCAATCTCTTCGCCAATCATCATTTCTATTGGGGTGATGCTCACTATACGGTCACGATGGGCCCTGAGCGTGCTTTGCGCTCGAATGCCTGTGCGACCGCCTTGGCCGAAGGTGTCCCCCTGGCCATTCATTCCGATGCACCGGTCACGCCACTCGGCCCCTTGTTCACCGCTTGGTGTGCCGTGAATCGCCTTACTTCTAGCGGCAGAGTGCAGGGTGAGGCTGAAAAAATTAGCGTAGAACAAGCCTTGCATGCCATCACCTTGGGGCCCGCCTATACCCTCAAGCTCGATCATGAAGTCGGCTCGATTGAAACCGGTAAACATGCCGACTTTGCAGTCCTTGAAGCTGACCCTTTTACGGTTGCGCCTGACAAGCTGAAAGACATTGCCGTGTGGGGAACAGTGCAGGGTGGACGGGTTTTCAAGGCCGATTGATGTTGCTGGTGGTCAGTTCCGCTGAGTTAGGGCGCGCTAGGATAAGTGCCGCTGACCTAGCTGCCCCTGAATACGGTGCCTGCGAGTAGTATCAATGAAGCCCACAGACGAAAAAACACCGGTGACGCTCATTGCCGGCTATTTGGGTGCGGGTAAAACCACTCTGATTAATGCCTGCCTGAAGACGCGAGGCGAGCGCAAGATCGCCGTCCTGGTCAATGACTTTGGCGATATCAATATTGATGCTGCTCTCATTGAATCGCAAACCGATACGGTGCTTAATCTGGCTGGAGGCTGCGTCTGTTGCACGATTGGCAGCGACTTCATGGAGGCCTTGTTTGAGCTAGCGGCCCTACCCACGCAGTTTGATCACGTGCTCGTCGAAACCAGTGGCGTGGCGCTGCCAAAACCCATCGCGCAATCGATTGCACTGAGCCAAAGCTTCGCGCTTGATGGGATTTTCGTGTTGGCCGATAGCGAAACGCTCACGCATCATTTACAAGATGCTTACGTTGGCGATCTAGTGCGCCAGCAACTCCAGCAGGCGGACTGCGTCTTGCTGACCAAGACAGAGTTACTAACCTCGGCGAAAAATACTCCCGATGTGACAGCGCTCTTCTCGGGTCCGATTGTCTCTGTGCCTAGCTCCGCATACTCTTGCGACTGGCTTCTGGGCACCTTAAAAGAGACTGCGGGCACTCGGGATGCAACCTTACAAACCTGGGTGAAGCCGACATCGCTGGACTCAGCTAGCTGGTTGACCCAGCCCAAAGCGGGTGCGAGCTATTCCGTCCTTGGAACGTCTCACCTAGCTTCGCGCCCAAGCGCGGATGCTTTCGAGAGTTTAGCCATAGAGCTTGAGACCCCGCTCGATCTCCCGAGAGTATCGAAAGCCTTACTGGCTTTGGCGAGCGGGCCTGTACCGATGCTCCTTCGTGCGAAGGGCTTGGTTCGAGACCGAGCAAGCCCCCTTCAATGGCAGTTGTTACAGATGGTCGGCAAGCGTCTGAGCTTATCCGATTTTGACCCTCAGGTTGATCGAGCAATGGCGTCTGGCATGGCGCTCATCTTAATCGTCTTACGACATGAAATGCTCAGTCGTCAGACCGAGCTCAATGAGTTTATTGCCTTGCTGCAGGAGTAGGTGGGCATGGATAAGAAGGCATCCTTAGGCGAGTACTTCGCGCATGCGTTCTCGTCAACGTAACCTGACTGACTAAAAATTATTGCTCAGCGCGAACTCCCGTCTCTTGCGACATCCGCTTCCACTTTGCCAACTCCTTGGCCGCGAAGTCACTGAACTCAGGCGCTTTCATGGGTATGTAGAACCCGCCTGCTTGCTTTATGAACTCTCCCATGTCGGGCCTCGCCATGGCCTTGACAACTTCAATATTGAAGCGCTCGATAATCGCCGGAGGTGTCCCGGCCGGGAAGAAGAATCCAGAGAAGCTCGGCATCTCCACGCCGGGATAGCCCGCCTCTGCGAAAGTAGGCGCTGCAGCGAAACGAGGTAGCCGATTCGGCGCGAAGGCCGCCAGAGGGATCAGCTTGCCGTTGGTCACTAAGGGCTCAGTCTCGGCCGTATAGCCGACCGATACGGTAATCTGGCCTGAAGCTGCATCCAACAAGGCCGCTGCCCCGCCTTTATAGTGCACAGGGCGCATTTGAATGCCAAGTGCTTTAGCAGCCATCATGCAGGCAAAGTGTTGCACGCCAGCCTGGCCGCTAGTGCCGCAAGTGATCTCGTCCGGCTTCGCTTTAGCAAGCTTCAATAGGTCGGGTATGGACTTAATGCCTGACGCTGCGCTCGCCACAAAAACGGGATAGCCCATGGCTCCCATCGCGCTGCCATTGAAGTCCTTTACAGGGTCATAGCGCACCGCGCCACCTGCCCCAGGGAACGCGACCAGCGGATTCATCCCGCCATACATCACGGTATAGCCATCCGCTGGGGATTTTGCGACGGCTTCGGCGGCGATGCTACCCGACGCGCCTGGCCGATTTTCAACGACGACGGGCTGCTGAAAGACCTCGCTCAGCCTTTGAGTATAGCGCCGCGTCCAAATGTCATTGATACCACCTGCCGGTCCGTCTACGATGACCTTGATGGGTCGATTCGGATAGCCTTGAGCCTGGGCGGCTGAGGAAATGAACATGGCTGCATGCGTTAACAATCCAAGTGCAAACAATCCAATTAACTTCATCAGAGTCTCTCCTGTTCGAGTTGTGCGGAAAAGCATACCTTACAACAAAAGCGCCTACAAATTATTTGTATCCCAGCGAGCCTTGCAGTGAGTTTAGACTAGAGATTCGCTGTATATTCATTGTCAATTCGTACATCAGGCGTGACTGATCCGCTTCGAAAGTTATTCTTACCCCTAAGCCCAATGACTACGATCCACTGGTATTTCGACTTCATTTCACCCTACGCCTGGTTACAGAGCACGCAGCTCAACGCCTTAAGAGCCAGAGCCGAGGTGGTTTGCACACCGATCTTGTTTGCCGGTCTGCTCAAGCACTGGGGCCAAAAAGGCCCGGCCGAAATGGCGACCAAGCGTACCTACACTTATCAACAAGTCGCTTGGTATGCACAGCGCGAGGGCTTGAAGCTGACTTGGCCATCGCGACACCCTTTTAATCCCCTGCCTGTACTGCGACTGTGCGCCTTTTTAGGCAGCGCCCCCCAAGTCGTTGATCGGCTTTTTGCCTATGTGTGGCGTGATGGGCATCTGCCCGATGAGCCTGAGGCTTGGAATGCTCTGCTAGCAGAGCTTGGGGTCAAAACTTCAGACTTGGAAAATGCTCAAGTGAAAGACAGAATTCGTCTAAATACTGAGGAAGCGCTTGCCAAAGGCTTGTTCGGAGTACCGAGTGCCGTGGTGCAGGCCACAGAGCGTTCGCCGACTAGCCCAATCTTCTGGGGCTTTGATTCCACTGCGATGCTGCATGCGTGGCTAGATGAGCATGCGTTCTACAAATCACCAGAGTATTTAGGTGCGGGTGTAGTCGGCGACGGAGTCGTGCGAAGATCCTAGCTTGGTCCCAAAGCCGCCACTGACTCCCGCATTGAAATCTGCATTGCAACCTTTTACAATCGAGAACATGAGCTCCAACATTCTTTTGCTGTCCTGCCCCGATCAACGCGGCATCGTCCATGCAGTCACTGGTTTTCTGATGGATCAAGGAGGCAATATCACCGAAGCGGCTCAGTTTGACGACAAGTCCACCGGTCTGTTCTTTATGCGGGTGCAGTTTGATTTGCCGAGCGCCTCGGACAAACTCCTGGCCGACTTTGAACCGGTACGCGCTCGCTTCGATATTCAAGCCCAGTTTTACGACGCGGCTCGCCCCACGCCTACGGTGATCATGGTGAGTCAAAACGGCCAGTGCCTGAATCATTTACTCTTTAGAAATCAGGCTGGCTTATTGAACTTAGACGTGCGCGCGATCGTCTCGAACCATCGCGATTTCTATCAGCTCGCAGCCTCCTACAATATTCCTTTTCACCATATTCCCGTGACAGCGAAAACCAAGCCAGAGGCTGAAGCGAAGCTTCTTGACATCTTTAAGTCCGAGGGTGGTGAATTACTGGTGTTGGCACGTTATATGCAAATTTTGTCAGACGATCTTTGCAAGAAATTGCATGGTAAGGCCATTAATATTCATCACTCGTTTTTGCCCAGCTTTAAAGGTGCGAAGCCCTACTATCAAGCCCATGATCGCGGCGTGAAGTTAACTGGTGCGACCGCTCATTACGTGACGGGCAATCTTGATGAAGGCCCAATCATTGAACAAGATGTGGCTCGGGTGGACCACGCGATGAACCCAGAGACGCTTACCGCGACGGGTGGCGATACCGAATGCATTGTGCTGACGCGAGCAGTGAAGTGGCACTCGGAGCATCGTATTTTGCTCAATGGTCACAAGACGGTCGTATTCAAATAGGGCTAAGCACGCAGCAGTGCTTCAAGTTGAGACGGCGCCAGGGCCAGACGACCGAAACCATGCATGATGCAGGTTCTGCATCAACGCTAGGAGGCTTCTATGCCTTATGACCTCATTATCAGAAACGGTATGCTGGCCGATGGCACCGGGGCCGCACTGCGGCAAGCAGACGTTGCCGTCCAGGACGGCCGTATCGCGGCGGTCGGCAACATTGCAGCTCGGGGCCGCGAAGAAATCGATGCGCGCGATCAATTAGTGACGCCGGGTTTCGTGGATATTCATACCCACTACGACGGTCAGGCCACCTGGGACAGCCGCGTGCAACCATCGAGTTGGCATGGCGTGACGACCGCCGTCATGGGCAATTGCGGGGTTGGATTTGCACCTGTGCGGGTCGAACATCGTCAGCGCCTGATCGAGCTGATGGAGGGCGTTGAAGATATTCCTGGCGCCTGCCTTCATGAAGGCCTATCCTGGCATTGGGAAAGTTTCGCTGACTATCTGGATGAATTGGCAAGGCGCCCGCGCGACATCGACATCGGCGCCCAACTGCCTCATGGTGCCTTGCGGGTATACGTGATGGGTGAACGTGGCGCCATTCTTGAAGAAGCAACAGCACAAGATCGGGCTGAGATGCGCCGACTTAGCGCTGAGGCCATGCGTGCTGGTGCCCTCGGGTTCTCCTCAAGTCGTTCGCTGAACCATCGCTCGATCAAGGGGGAGCCCACACCAGGACTGCGTGCCTCCGAAGATGAACTCCAGGCCATCGCGATGGGCTTGTCCGATGCCGGGAGCGGTGTCTTGCAATTCATCAGTGATTTTTCCAGGCCATCTGAGTTTGAAGAATTTGCAATGCTCAAACGAGTGGTGCGCAAATCCGGACGGCCAATGTCGTTCTCACTCGCGCAGACCCATCGCGGCCCCGAAAGGTGGCGCAAATTGTTGGCCATGACCGATGCAGCCCAAGCTGAAGGTTTACCGATCACGGCGCAAATTGCACCGCGCCCCGTCGGCGTGTTGTTGGGCTTGCAGGGTAGTCGCAACCCCTTTAGCTTTTGCGCATCTTACATAGCCATCGCACATCAACCCCTCGCTGAGCGGGTGGCTCTGATGCGCCAACCCGAATTGCGTACCCGAATTCTTACCGAATTGCAGGCCGCCGCTTTGGAGCAGCCCGATCCCTTGGTGCCGCGACTGGTCGCCTTTGATCGCATCTACGCCTTTGGTGATCCCCCCGATTATGAGCCGCCCGCCGAAAAGGCCGTGACAGCCATCGCGCAGCAACGTGGGGTCAGCGCTGTTGAGGCGGCTTACGACATGATTTTGGAGGACGAGGGCCGCGCTTTCTTGTTTGCACCGTTCGCCAACTTCGCCTATGGCCATCTTGATGCCTGCCGGGAGATGATCGCTCATCCGCATACCGTGATGGGTCTGGGTGACGGCGGGGCACATGTCAGCATCATCAGTGACGCGAGCTTCCCCACCTATTTACTGAGCCACTGGGGGCGTGATCGCGCGCACGGACGCTTTGACATCGGCTGGCTGATCAAGCGTCAAACCTTGGACACCGCCAGGGTGATTGGCCTGCATGATCGTGGGCTGGTTGCTCCAGGTTACTTGGCCGATTTGAATGTGATCGACATGGATCGTTTGAAAGTCATGGCGCCTGTCATGGCAGATGATCTCCCTGCGGGCGGACGCCGACTGTTGCAGCGCGCTCAAGGCTATGTAGCGACCATCAAGTCGGGGACGGTGATTTATCGGGACGGTGAATCAACCGGCGCCCTTCCGGGAAAGCTGGTTCGCGGAGCGCAGGCGCTCGCATCCACTTAAAAGGAGTTTCCATGTCAGCCTTACGCCTTCAGGGCAAAAGAATTCTCGTCACCCATGCTCACGCTTTCATCGGTCCAGTGTTGTGCGAGGTGTTGGCTGAGCACGGTGCCATCGTGATCGCCAACGATGCCGCCCTGCTTGATCCGAACGAACCGGCCGCACTCATCGCCAGCGTTGGACACATTGACGTGTTGGTGGCCAACTTGGCAACCCCGGCACCGAGCACGCATGCGGTGGACGTGGGTGAAGAAGAATGGCGACAAGCCTTCGCCTCCATGGTCGACCCCTTACCGCGCCTGTGCAAGGCGGCCTTACCTGCAATGATTGCGCGCCGGGCTGGCAAGATTCTCGTGCTCGGAAGTGCAGCAGCGCTGCGCGGTATGAAGCGCGCCTCGACCTATAGTGCGGCCCGTGGCGCGCAGATTGCCTACGCTCAGGCGCTTGGCGTGGAGATGGCGCCGCACAATGTACAGGTCAATGTCATGGCGCAGAACTTCGTCGACACCCCCACCTATTTCCCAGAAAGCATTAAGCAAAACCCAAAATTTAAGGAACGCCTGAAATGGGAGGTGCCGCTCGGACGCTTGGTGGAGGCTCGCGAAGACGCGGAGTTTGCCGCTTACCTGTGTGGCGAATCTGCCAATTGCTTTGTCGGGCAGGTGTTTCCGGTGTGTGGGGGTTGGGCGCCTCGTTGAGTGTTTGCTAGCCAGTCGCAGGCATTGGGCAGGTAGGTGGCTTTTCGCCCGTCGCATTATCAAAGTTTGTTTGAATTTCGTGATTGAGAAGGTTATAAGGTCTGCGGCAAAATAGGTTCGCGGCTTTGCGAAGGCTCTGTTAAGATTTCAGCGAGCGATGATAAGGAATGAACATGGGACAGCTTGATCGTATTACGCAGCAACCCGAAGTGATGGGCGGCAAAGCCTGCATTCGTGGGATGCGCGTTACCGTCGGAATGATTGTTGGGCAAATCGGGGTCGGCCAGAGCATTGATGAAGTTTTAGCTGATTACCCCTACTTAGAACGGGAGGATATCCTTCAAGCGCTGCGCTATGCCGCTTGGCGTTCCGATGAGCGAGAGGTCACGTTGTCCGGCACATGAGGCTTATCGTCGACATGAACCTTTCGCCTCGGTGGGTATCTGTCCTGGTCGAGGCGGGAATTGAAGCGGTGCACTGGTCCAATGTTGGCTCTTTCAAAGCGCCGGATACTGAGATCATGGCCCACGCTAGAGCACACGGCTATATCGTTCTAAGTCATGACTTAGACTTCAGTGCGATACTGGCCACAACCAATGGCGACAAACCCAGTGTTGTCCAAATCCGTTCTGACAATGTCAACCCCGAAATAATTAGCCAGCAAGTGATATCTGCGCTGCGTCAAATGCAGACCGAACTTATGGAAGGGGCCTTGCTCGTCATTGATCCGCAGCGGACACGAATTCGACTTCTTCCGCTGAGGACTCGGGGCTAGTTGAAACTATGCTTCCAACTTACGAGTTAGCTTATGCACTTGCATCGGGTTCTTTGTCCCTATTCGTAGGAACTGGTTTTTCTAAGCATTTGACAGATGGGAAGGCACCCGATTGGCAAACTCTTTTACAGCGATGCTGCAGAACTTTACGGAGTTCTGAAGGCCTTTTTGAAGAGCTATTCCCTGATGGAAGAGCTATCATGCCACTCGAAGAATGTGCGAGCGTTATCTCACTTCAAATGATTAAGGAAGGGAAAAGCCTCTATGTTGAGATTGCAGCAGAAGTAAAAAAACTAAAGGTCAATCCGATGATTGCGAAGCCGCTACAAGACTTCGCTTTAAAGCACGCGACATTAAAATTTATTACGACGAACTACGATCACCTTATTGAAGACGGCATTCTCAAGGGACGATGTACGTCTTTTGCTCCAGGGTCTCCAATTAGTCGGCAACGAATCCATCACGAAATTTTCCACATCCACGGGTCTTATAAACTCGCGGAACAAATGGTTGTCACTGCCGACGATTACTATGCCTTTATAAACTCACCGAACTATTTTTCCAAAAAACTTGATTCGCTCCTAGAAGAAAATACCACAATCATTATTGGTTACTCCCTCGGCGACATAAATTTTAAGTCGATATTGAATGCGCATCGGTATTCGGGTGCTCGAAGCATTAACCGACAGCATTTGTTCTACCTAAGTAGAGCTAAAATAGCGCAACATGTGAAGGACTATTACGACGCAAGCTATGGTTTACGGGTAATCGATGAAACGAGTATTCTAGAGTTGATAAAAGCAATCGACGAGAAGTACGATCTGATCGAGCCAAGCGTAAAAAAGTCCAAAGACCTTCTTCAAAGCGTTTTAGATGGAAAAGAAATCTATAAAGATGCTTATCTTAAGCAAGACGAATCTTTCTCCGAAATTTTGGCAACCATTTCATCAACGGGCTTGCGAGTCGAGAGTGCGAATGTGATCAAGTTGTTCGAAACCTTGATTCAGAGAAAACTTGAGTTCACCCAAGAGTCCGGTGCCTTTCTTCAGTATGACCACCTGGCTGGCTGGTTAATTCGTCTTGGATGCGTCATGGATCTCGATGGCACTCCGCTTAAAGAGGTGTATTTATCGGCAGTTAAAAGCTCGTTCCGTACGATGTCTAGAAAGAAGGAGAAGGGCTACTCTTGGGCAGCATATTCCACATGGAAGAATAACTGGGGTCAGCTAACCTATAAGAACCGAGTTATGCTTCGCAAGTATGTCAATGATCACTCAATCAAAGGTGACTGTGAAAGCGTGGTCAATCAATAGCCGTGGAGTAATTGTCCTGAAAAGACCGTGAAAGCGCTACTGGACTTTTAACTAGCGAGCCTCACCGCAAATCATTGTTCGCGCATCTTTGCAAAATCAGCAATCTGACTGAGTTTAATGGCCTCTTTGCGCATCACCTCGCCAAGATTTTCCTTTCCCGTCGCCACGATATTGCCACCGTCCTCTAGCCTTTGTTTGACAACCGGGTCGGCCAGTAAGGCTTGCAACGCACCAGTGAGTTTTTGGCTGAGCTCACTCGGCATATTGCGTGGGCCAACCAGAGCAAACCAGCCGTTGAGCTCATACCCTTTCAGTAAGACATGCTCGCTCAGCGCAGGAATCTTTGGTAAGCCCGACAAGCGCTGGGCACTGGTGACGCCAAGCGCCGTCAGCCTGCCGTTCGCCATAAAGCTTTTTGCTGCCGGTATCGACATCACAGCGAATTCAATACCGCCGCCCACCAAGTCATTGGTGAGGGGCGCGACGCCCCGGTAGGGAATATGAGTCATGAAGATATTGGCTTGCCGTTTCATTAACTCGGCTGCAAAGTGAAGTGAAGATCCGACGCCAGAGGAGCCATAGCTGAACTTACCCGGATTGGCCTTGGCCACTTGCATGAATTCGTCGAGGGTTTTGACGGAAGTCTTAGGTCCGGCGACTAGTAATACTGGCGCTATGGCCACGAGCCCAATCGGCGTGAAATCCTTCAGAGCATTGTATTTCTGGTTGGGGTTGACGGCACCGGTGCCTGCCAGCTCGTTGCTGGAACCTAGTAAAAGCGTGTAGCCATCGGGAGCGGATGTGGCCACGCGTTGGGCGGCGATGGCGCCCGCGGCACCGCCTTGGTTCTCGATAACGACGGTCGCCTTGAGGATCGCCGCCAAAGCTTCACCGACGATGCGCCCCGCAAAATCAACCGAGCCGCCTGGCGGATAACCAATCACCAGTCGGATCGGGCGCTCAGGGTAGGTGGTTTGTGCTGAGGCTGGAGAGGGCGTACCCAGACCGGCCGCACCGAGACCGAGTACCACCATGGCGTGGCTGACAAGCAAGATGCTCAGTCTGCCGTGCCATCTAGAAGCTTTGAAAAAGTTCATGGTTATTCTCATTACTCCAAACAAGGTGGCGGCGCTAGGCATTGGCTGATTCTAGGACGATTATGGCATCACTCAACAAAGGCTGAGGTACAAGACTCGGCCCAATCCGCTTTGCGGCGTATTCCGTTAAAATGCCTTTCGTGATTCAACTACAAAATCGAATGGCCGGTGAGAAGCGGCTCGTCCAGTATGACTGTGCCCACCCCTAGACCGCGCTTGGTCGTAGTCGGCGGCGGCTTCGGCGGCTTATGGGCAACCCGTGCGCTGGCCAGATGCGAGCTTGATATCGTCTTGGTGGACCGCCAGAATCACCACCTCTTTCAACCCCTGCTCTACCAGGTCGCTACAGCAGGTTTGTCGTCCGGCGACATTGCCGCGCCGCTTCGTCACATCTTGCGCAAGCAAAGCAATGTGGAGGTGCGGCTTGCGGAAGTAATTAGCATCGACGCTGAGCGCAAGCACGTTGGGTTGAAGGATGGTCAGTCTCTCTCCTTCGATTACCTGCTGCTTGCTAGCGGCGCAAGTCATGCCTACTTTGGCAATGATCACTGGGCCGAGTACGCGCCCGGTCTCAAAACGCTTGATGACGCGCTCAATATTCGTCGTCGCCTTTTATGGGCCTTCGAGAAAGCGGAATCTGCTCAAACCTCTCAGGAGCGCGAGGCTTGGCTCCACTTTGCGGTGGTCGGTGGTGGACCGACCGGTGTTGAGTTGGCAGGTACTTTGGCGGAGATTGCGCGCCATACCTTAAAGAATGAGTTTCGCCATATTGACCCGGCCAGTGCCAAGGTTCGTCTCATTGAAGCTGGGCCGAGAATTTTGGCGACTTTTCCCGAGAGTCTTTCGCGCAGCGCAAGTCAACAGCTTGAAAGAATTGGTGTCGATGTGCGCTGCGGTGTTGCAGTGAAAGACATTAGCGCTGATGGGTACCTACTCGGTGAGACAAAAGTCGCTGCCCGCACCGTGCTCTGGGCTGCGGGAGTCGCAGCCTCAAGCTTGGGTAAGGCCTTACAGGTGCCCTTGGATCGCGCAGGCCGAGTGATTGTCGAGTCCAACCTGAGCGTGCCGGGCCAGCCCAATATTTTCGTGGTGGGCGATTTGGCGAGCGTCACCCAAGACAGCAAACCGGTGCCAGGGGTTGCCCCGGCTGCCAAGCAAATGGGTGGTTTCGTGGCCACGATCATTCGCCAGCGACTACGCGATGGCCAAGCAGCCCCCACCGCAGGTGCCGCGACGCCGCGCTTTCACTACCAAGACTTCGGAAACTTAGCAACGATTGGGCGCCTCGCTGCCGTGGTTGATCTGCGCGGCTTTAAGTTTTCCGGCATGTTGGCCTGGGCATTTTGGTTGGCAGCCCACGTGTTTTTCTTAATTGGCTTTCGCAACCGAATCTTGGTGATGATCAACTGGACCTGGGCTTACTTTAGCTACGAGCGTCATGCCCGAGTCATTTACGACGCCGCTGCTTTCCCCAGTACTGAAACTCCTCCTCATACACCTCAAGATCGACTTCCATAACCCTAGCTTGTAGACGCACTTGTACTTCTTTCACGGCCTGGTTGTACACCACTGGCCCGATTTCATCCAGAAAAAAGCCGAGTAGGGCACCGGCCGTGATGTTGCCGATACGCTCCTCCATGTTCTCTGCGAAATAGCGTTCGATGGATGTGATTGCGGTGGCTCGCGCTTCTTTAGAAATTTCGATTGTCATTTTTGAATGTGCTGATCTCAGGTTAGCACTTGTGATGAAGCTATCTTAGCTTCTTTTTAAAGGCTTGCGGTAGCGCATTTGTTTATTGGCGTATCCTCACCGATGCACGCTCGGTGGCATCCAGCTCATTACGTAAGCGCGCGAGCAAGGCCTGCCCCTCGCGTTCATGTTCTTCATCTTGTTGCTTGCTCCAAAGACGACGCCCGCCAGGATCGGTGATATCTAAAGATTCATCGAAGCTTAGGGCCCAGGCGTCAAGATCGCGAGACAAGGCCCAAGACAGACCCAGTTGTTCTGTCGGAATATCGCCCACGCCTTCATCATCACCGTCAAACCACAGGGCATTGCACTGGTAGTCGCACATCAATCGTAACGCCGAGACTTGCATTTTCGGTGGGCAAGGCAGAGCCAGCGGGCTGAAGCTGACTCTCTCGGCTCCGAGTATTCCCCTAAAGGTTTCGGCGAGTGCTTGACCTGCAGCCTCAATCAAAGGAAGGGAATCCGGATGCAGTAGGGCATGGCGTTGCGGATCGCTAGCGTCCGCATGATCGCGCCACAAGCACAGCCAATCACCTACTAAGTCGAATTGCTGCTCTGAAATGCCTAGTCTTTGTTGCGGATGATCGATGGCTTCACCGGTGCGGTCGTTGAATAGTCCACCCTCATTCCAACTGGGGCGAATCAGCACTGGAATAGCATTATCTCGCTCAATGAAGGGTGTCGAATCTTCGCCGTAGACAGACTCGGTCGGGCTTGATTCGTCGTGGCTCCCTGTCGGGCGATCCTCGTTGGACTTCCCTTGGTTGGGCCAATGTACTGCCTGCCATGCCCGATGACATAGATAGACCAGCGCGCAAGCGGGGATCAGAATCGCGAGCGATTGCTTCCACCTGAGTGTTTGGCTGAACGCTTCCAATGTATTACCTTGACCCGTTGTCCAGGCTATCGTTGTCGTCACGATGCCATAGAAAATGAATGCTCGCCAAGTTTGCGCGCGGCCTTTGGCGTCGGGCTCATCGATAGGGTCAAAGTATCGCGGTGCAAGAACAAATAGGTAAAGCGCTTGCCACAGGAACGATAGGACAAAAAATGCCACGACGCCTTGGAGTCTAAGGAGCGCGAATAGCCCAGCCAGGCCTACCCAAAAGGCCCCAAGTAATAACCAAGCCAGTTGAGCGAACTCGACGGGACGCATTTGTCGAGCTTCGATCGCTCGAAGTGCCGTGTCAAATACCGCGCCGACAAGATGGGCTTTGCTCGCGACGACCGCTGCGAACAAATAGAAGATGCCAATCAGGATCAATAGACTAGGGAGCATAACGTCAAATCAAAATAGAGATGGGTGAAAGCGAGCAAGTAGCGGCATACTTAATATAGCTCAGGATTTTCTGAGCGTTAAGGAACCCTAGCCATTGAGTGCTGTCTCCGCCGCCGTAGCAAGCCCAAGCAAAACCAATCCGTTGCTGACAGGGGCGATTTTGCCGACCCTGCTGCGACTGTCTGTGCCCAATGTCTTAGCCATGTCGGTATCGGTACTTGTGGGCATTGCTGAAACTTGGTACGTGGGGCAATTGGGGACCATCTCCTTGGCGGCCATGGCGCTTGTCTTTCCTTTTGCGATGCTGACCCAAATGATGTCCAACGGAGCCATGGGTGGCGGCGTATCGTCTGCGGTCAGTCGAGCCATGGGCGCCTCCGATGCGGAGCGAGCTCGAATCCTGGCCCTACATGCCCTGGTGATTGGTCTGATCGCAGGCGTCGTTTACGCGTTGATCTTTATTTTCTTGGGGCCTGTGTTCTACGAATGGTTGGGTGGGCGCGGGGCCGTCTTGGCCGAGGCCACCCAATTTTCCAATGTACTCTTTCTAGGTGCCGTGGGCATTTGGGTGATGAATGCGCTCACCTCGGTGGTGAGAGGTACCGGGAACATGCGTGTGCCCTCGATCTTGGTGCTGGTTTCTTCACTTGTGCAAATTGTGATCGGAGGTGCGCTTGGGCTCGGCATAGGACCCGTTCCGCGCCTTGGCCTGGCGGGTGTGGCTGTCGGTACGATTGTTGCCTATGGTGGTGGCGCGGCGTTTTTGCTGTGGTACTTGATCACGGGTCAGGGGCGGCTGACTATGAAACTGAAGGGTGTCAAGTTGCAATGGCCCTTGTTTGCGGACATCTTGAAAGTAGGCGCCTTGGCTTGTCTGTCGCCATTGCAGTCAGTGCTCGCAGTCTTAGTGGTCACTGGTTTGGTAGCCCGCATGGGTATTGTGCCGCTCGCCGGTTATGGCATTGGTCAGCGACTGGAGTTTCTACTTATCCCGATTGCCTTTGGCATTGGCGTGGCGGCGGTGCCGATGGTGGGGATGGCGATGGGCGCGGGCAATGTTGCACGCGCGCGCAAAGTGGCTTGGACAGCGGGTTTAGTTTCCGCATTTAATCTTGCGGTGATGGGCGCGATTGTCACCTTGTTCCCGCAACTGTGGGCGGGCCTATTCACCGGCGATCCTGCTGTGCTGGATGCTGCCCATCAATATTTGCGTTGGGCCGGCCCGGCCTTTGGCTTCTTTGGCTTTGGCCTCACTCTGTACTTTGCTTCGCAAGGATCGGGCAAAGTGCTTGGGCCTGTGCTCGCCTCCACCCTGCGGTTGCTCTTGGTGCTGGCCGTAGGCGCCTGGCTTGCCAGTTGGGTGAAGGAGCCCTGGCCTTATTTTGCACTGGTTGGTGCGGCGATGGTGGTGTACGGAATTTCTACTGCGCTCGCGATTCGATTCACCTCGTGGGAGAAGCCAGTGTCATCAAAAACAATTGACTCCAAAACAATTGAGTCTAAAACAATGGTCCCCAAGCTTTAATTGGAACCCCGCGATAGGAAGGAAAGCTGATGAAGACGACACCGCAACTCTCCCGGCGCACGCTGCTGCGTGCTTTGCCTGCGGTACCACTTTCCGGCATTGTGCGGCTGGGGGCAGCACAGTCTTACCCTGTGAAGCCGATCCGCTTGGTCGTTGGGTTTCCGGCGGGTAGTACCACCGATGCCGTGGCGCGAGTATTTGCGGAGCAGCTGCGCAACAAACTCGGTCAGCCGACGCTGGTTGAGAATCGCGCGGGCGCCAACGGTGTGCTGGGTGTGAGCGAGGCCGCGCGGGCTCCCGCTGATGGTTACACCATTTTGGTGACCAACTCCAGCAGCATTACGGTGAATCCCCAGGTGTACAAGAAAATTTCTTATTTGCCGGAGCGCGACTTCACAGCCCTTACGATGGCCGTCTCTGCCCCTTTCATTCTTACGGTGAATCCGCTCAATGAGCGCACTGCGGGAGTGAACAGCTTTGTTGATCTTGTTGCACTGGCCAAAACGAAGCCTGGCCAGCTCACTTATGGCACGGGTGGCGTAGGCAATCTCGCGCACCTGGGTTTCGAGCTGATCAACAATAAAACCGGTATCAAGACGACTCATGTCCCGTATAAGAGTAGTAACCTTGCCCAGCTCGCGATGTTGTCCAAAGAGATCGATGTGCAGTTGGATACACCTACCGTGGTTCCTCATCTGAAGACCGGCAAGATCAAAGCACTGGCAGTGACTGGGCCAAAGCGATGGCCCGATTTGCCGGAGGTTGCGACCATGACCGAGCTGGGTTTCCCGGCTCTTGAGATGACCTATTGGCTGGGCGCTCTCGTGCCCGCTCAAACGCCACCAGCGATTATTCAGGTGCTCTATGAAGCGTTACGCGCCATCCGCGATGATAGTAACGGGATGAAGCAGCTACAGATTCAGGGCAATGTTGACCTGCTCGGCCCTCAAGAATTCGCCGCGCGGATTCGATCCGAAACGGCGGCTTGGTCAGAGGTTATTCGCCGCGAGAAAATTGAGCTCGACTAGCCTAAATCCTAGGGTGCGGACCACTAAATGAGTAAAGGTTGTTGACTAATTTCATTGTCTTGAATCATGGCTTTACTGCGCTTATGGGCCTGTTTGGCGGCGTACATTTGCTTGTCAGCGTGCGCTAAAAGCGCCTCAATGCTAAGACCATCATCCGGTGCAACGGCCAAGCCAATGCTCGCGCCGACCTCGAGTTTGAGATCATCTAAATCGATGGGTGCACAAATCACGTCGTTCAGCTTTTCAAGAATGATCGCAGCTTCAGCAGGGCTTTGTAGGTTCCGGAGCAAGACCACAAACTCATCCCCGCCAAAGCGCGCCACGATATCTTCATGCCGTAAAGCATTGCTGAGTCGCTTGGCAACAATGTTTAGCACGCGATCACCCATCGGATGACCGTAGGAATCGTTAATCGCTTTGAAGCCGTTCAAGTCGATGGATAAAAGCGCCAACTTTCCGGACGACATCGGCGATGCATCATCGGGAGGCGAGAGTGCTTTGACGCTACTCGTCTTGTCCACCAATAGCTGTTGCAGCGCACCTCGCGCACCCACCATGAATTGATGACGATTGGCGAGTCCTGTCAGGGCATCATGCTGAGCAAAAAAGCTCATCTCATCGTTGGCCTTTTTGCTAGCAGTGATATCGGTCACCAGCCATAATAGCTTGGGAACGGCGCTACCCGGGTCAGCGAGTCGCGCCTCAAGAGCCAGCCATTTACTGTCGCGCCGTTCTGTATGTAGTTCGATACTGAATTTGAGAGAGCCCTTGCGCCTCACCCGTTCGAGCACCCTAGGCATGAGCCGTCCGATAAACTGCGGGTTCAAGCCGCCGCGAATGGCAATTTCGCCAAGATTTGGGCTTTCTGAAACACTCACGCCCTTTCTCGCTAAATCATTAAACCGCTGATTGGCTAGTACGATCTCTAGACCTTCGGTGAGGGCAATGGCAACCGTATCATTTGCCATCAGTACTTGATATTGACGATCCAAAGAGTCGCGTCGGTCGCGCTCTGCCAGAATAGAAAACAAGGCGCGACGATGCACAAAAAGCATTCTGATCGAGAGTAGGTAGAACAGGATGAGTAAGAAGGTCAGGGTGCCTTGACCAGGAGTTGTGCGACTCATTTGAGAATATAAAGCGACCAGCATTAGCGGCGCCGTGATGCCCAAAAATGAGAGCAAACTGCCCGCGAGAAAATGTAAAGTCATCATGCTCGCCATGGCCGCTGCGAGAATGAGACTTGAACTCATGGCCGGGGAGTGGTGCAGTAAAAGCAACCCCCACGCGGCGAATCCGCCGCCGATCAATAGGGAGTATGCAAAGTAGCCGAGCTCTAGCCGACGACTCTCTTTTCGTTCGAGGATCTTTCCTTCGAAGGGTGCAACCCAGCGATAGCGGAAATAGATGAGGGCAATAATGACGAGGGAGAGTTGTGCGAACTGCTCGCCCGGCATCATTTTGTAGCTGACGGAATAAATCAGGAGTAAGGAGAGAATCCCTACAAAGAGTGCTTGCCGACCGCGATTAACAATAAACTCGAAGGCCCGGTAACTTGGGACAGTCGATGGCCTTGCCCAGACTCTATAAATGTTACCCGCCATTCAAACACTCCTGAAATGACTTGACACATTTTAAACATTCTATCTAGCATCGGGCGTTGTAAGCCGAATAAGCCGATCAGCGGTAGGGCTAGACCGCCCGTCGATCTTTACGGCACGTTTGCCATGCCAGCGACCACGCTTGCCACCGCCTGGGTCAGCTTCTTCACATAGGGAATGTGTAAGAACTCATTCGGCCCATGAGCATTAGATTTTGGTCCCAGCACACCGGTAATCAAGAACTGCGCCTTTGGGAAGTAGCGCCCGAGCATATTCATGAACGGGATGGTGCCGCCTTCGCCAATGTAGGCAGCGCTTTTTGAGAAATGCTTTTGGGAGCAATCCTCGAGTAGAGAAGCAAGCCAGGGAGCTGTTGGCGGAGCATTCCAGCCTGTGGCTGCCCAATCGGACTTAAAACTCACGCGAGCGTTGTAGGGTGGGTTGTCTTCCAAAAGCTTCTTGAGGTAAGCACTCGCATGCTCGCCGTTGACAGTGGGTGGAAGTCGCATGGAGAGTTTTAGAGCAGTGCGGGGTCGTAAAACATTACCGGCCTCGTCCGGTTGAGGCAAGCCCGCAGCACCAGTCACTGAGAGTGCAGGTCGCCACGTCCGCGCCAGAACGGCCTCTACTGGGTCGGTGGTGGTGGGCATCGCAAAAAGTCCGGCGGTTGACGTTGCGGCTCTCGGCGATGAGGCGTTGCGCCCCTGACCCGGTTCGTGCGAGCATCCCACCCAAGGAAAAGAAGACCATACCGTGTCCCCCAGAATACGGCCGGCATTCTCAGCCTGCTGCATGCGCTCCGTGGGGACCTGAGCATGGAAAATTTCGGCCAGCACGCGTCCGCTATCGACATCGTCAATACGATTGAGGAGCTTACGCGCAATCCGAAACGACGAGGGCACGATGCCACTCGCCATGCCCGAATGCACGCCCTCATCCAATATCTCAACACTCAAGACGCCGCCAATCAGCCCGCGTAGGGAGGTCGTGACCCAGAGCTGCTCATAGTTACCGCAGCCGGAATCCAGACCAATGACGAGCTTGACGTTGCCGAGCCTGGGGCTGAGTAGCTCGAGATAGGCTGGTAAATCAAAGCTGCCGCTTTCCTCGCAGGTTTCTATCAGCCCGACGCAGCGTGGCCTGGCGGCACTTTGCAGGTCAACGGCTGCGAGAGCGGTGAGGGCAGCGAACAAGGCGTAGCCGTCATCGGCGCTGCCGCGACCATATAGCTTGTCATCTTCAATCACGGGCTTCCATGGCCCGAGGTCGTCGCGCCAGCCGCTCATCTCGGGCTGTTTGTCGAGGTGTCCGTAAAACAAAATGGTTTGATCGGCGCCGAGGCCTTGCGTCGCGGGTAGGTCAAAATAGATGCAAGGGGTCTTGCCTTCAATACTGATGACCTCAAGCTTGAGCCCAGCAAGTGCCTGTTGTCCGGCAACTTGTTTGGGAAAGCTCGTGGCCCAATCGCGTGCTAGCGTGATGACTTGGTCCAAATGACCATGGGCCGACCAACTCGCATCAAAGGCTGGGGATTTGGCAGGGATTTTGACGTAATCCACCAAGCGCGGCAGAATATCCTTGTCCCATTGTTGTTGAATGAAGTGGGAGAGATCGCTGAGATTCATGAATCGCCTTTTTAGATTTAGGGTTCGTGCTTGGGGCTCTTACGCCAGATTAGCTTATATTCTGCCTCTAACTCTGCTCAAAGTCTTTACTTATGGCACAACTTTCTCAAGCTGAACTCCAGCGCTATCGCGATGATGGCTTTGTGATTCCCGAATTTCGTTTGGGGGCGGCGAAGGTCGATGCCTTGCGTTTGACCCTCGATCGCCTCATCCTCGAAAATCCTCATGTCCGCCCAGAAAAACTGGTGAGCGCGCATATCGAAGGTAAAAACGACGAAGGTGTGACGGGCAGTAAGGATTTTCTGGCCCTAGCGATGGAGCCGGACATTCTCGATCTCGTGTCTCAAGTGATCGGTGACGACATTGTGCTCTGGGGTTGCCATATCTTTTGTAAGCCAGCGGGCCATGGTTACGAAACGCCCTGGCACCAAGACGGGCACTATTGGCCAATTCGCCCGCTTGCCACTTGTACAGTATGGGTGGCTTTAGAAGAGTCTATTGTCGAGAACGGCTGCCTAAGAGTCGTTCCTGGCTCGCACCAAGGAAAAATTTTGCATCCGCATTTGCATGAGGACCGCGAGGACCTCACCCTCACACAGCGAATGGCGGACGGCACTTTCGACGAACGTCAGGCCGTGGACATAGAATTGCAAGCGGGTCAGATGTCGCTGCATGATGTCTATATGATTCACGGCGCCGCTCGCAACGTTTCGTCGAAGCGCCGCACGGGCGTGGCGCTACGCTACATGCCCGGCAGCTCTTACTTGGACCGTGGTCTTAATCCTTCGGCGGGGAAGACGGGGGTAGGTGTGAACTGGGCCACTCGACCCCTTTGGCTGTTGCGGGGACAGGATCGTACAGGTCGTAATGATTTTGATGTCGGCCATCGTCGCCAGGCCTAGGCTTAGTTCCTTCATTCATTGAAAGCGTAAATCGATGCGTCGAGAGTTTTTAAGAGCTGCCTGCGGTCTAGCCGCCAATGCCAGCGCGCTTTCGAGTGTGGCGACCTTGGTCAGTACATCCTTCATGGTGGGCAGCTTGTCATCCATTAATACCGGGTGTAGCGGTGTCACCGGACCTCCGCCCCGCTCCTATGTGACACAAGATCTGGATGTGCCCTTTGTCACCACACCGGATAATGTCGTCCTCAAGATTCTTGAGATCGCTGGTGTATCGGATTTAGACTTCCTACTCGATTTGGGTTCAGGTGACGGCCGCATTCCCATCACTGCTGCGCTCAGACGAGGCGCGCGTGGTTTAGGCGTGGAGATCGACCCGCAGTTGGTGTCGCGCAGCAAAGAAAATGCTAAGCTGGCCAAGGTCGATCATCTGGTTGACTTCAAGGTGCAGGATCTCTTCGATACTGATTTGAACCAGGCCAGTGTCATCACCATGTACCTGCTACCCGACGTCAACTTGAAGTTGCGCCCTGCTTTGCAAAAACTTAAGTCGGGCACGCGTATTGTTTCGCATGATTGGGATATGGGCGATTGGCCTGCGACACGCACCGAGCTTGTGGCGGCCCCGGATAAAAAAGTAGGCTTAATTAAAGAGAGCAAGATCATGCTTTGGGTAGTCCGTTAGATCTTGGTTTTCTCCTCCCATGCTTTTTTAATTTTCCTGTTGTTGGCGTTGCTCGGATACGCCCTGGTGGCGCGTATTGATGCGCATCGCGCACCCCAGCATTTTCTCACCGTTGCCTCAATGGTGTTTTACGGGTTCTGGATCCCTGCGTACCTGCTGCTCTTGGGCGCTTCAGTCGTAGTCAACTATGCGCTGGCTGGGTTGATCCGTCGCCACTTGGGCCAGGCGCGTGCTTACTCGTGGCTGGTGCTTGGTGTGGTTTTAAATCTCGGTTTGATCGGGTATTTCAAGTACCTAGATTTTTTAATCACTAGTCTCAATTGGGGGGTTGGCCTGCACTTGCCCTTGCAACATATTCTTTTGCCCATCGGTATTTCATTTATTACTTTTCAGAAAATCAGCTTTCTGGTGGATACCTATCGCGGCAAAGTCGGTGAAGTGCCGTTCCCCGACTTTCTGTTCTTTATCGCCTTCTTCCCGCAACTGATCGCCGGGCCCATCGTGACTCAGTCCGACTTCTTGCATCAGGTGGAGCAGAAGAAGAACCGGTGGTCTTTGAACCCCTACTTCTTGGCGGTGGGATTCGCGATTTTTTCCGCCGGTCTTTTCAAAAAGACAATTCTTGCCGATCAAATCAGCCCCTATGCAGATCACCTATTTAATACGGCAGCAAGCGGTGGCGCCGTCGGCTTGATGGACGCCTGGATCGGTGCGATGTCTTATAGCTTCCAGATCTATTTTGATTTTTCCGGCTACTCCGACATGGCCGTGGGGCTCGCCTTTCTCTTTGGTTTTCGGCTACCTATCAACTTTTTCTCACCTTACAAAGCGGCGAGCATCCGCGAGTTCTGGCGGCGTTGGCACATTAGCCTCTCCAATTTTTTGCGGGATTATCTCTACATTAGCCTCGGGGGAAGTCGGCAAGGTTTAATAAGAACGCTGGGCGCCTTACTGATCACCATGCTGCTCGGCGGACTTTGGCATGGCGCAAACATTACTTTCCTGGTGTGGGGCGGGTTGCACGGCTTGTTTCTAGTGATCAATCATTTATACGCGCATTCGGGTTTGAGCTGGGGGCGCTGGCTAGGTGGAGAGAGCCGCCTCGCTAAGGCCTTGCGACAGGCGCTTGCGGTGATCGTGGTTTACCTCCTGGTCACGATTGCCTGGGTGTTTTTTCGCGCGATCGATTTACCGACGGCGTTGCGAATCTTCAAGGCGATGTTTTTGATCACCGATCATCCGTCCTTCACCCCCACAACCTACGGCGTGGTGACCTTTATCTGGTTGTACTTTGTATTGGTGTGGTGCTTGCCCAACACCGTGCAACTGTTTCAGCGCTTCGAAGCCTATCTTCATGCTGAGCGGTATTTGGGAGGCCGAATCCTTGCAACGGCATCCAAAGCAGAGTCTAGCGCTGGAAGGCATGCATCTGCCGATGTGCCTGTATCGGCTACTGAAGCGATGAAGCGTGCCATGCCAGTTTGGGCCTATCGCCTCAATTCGTTGTGGGCGATCTTGGCGGCGGTAAGTTTTTCGGTGGCGTGGTTCGCTCTGTCTAACCTAAGCCCTTTCATTTATTTTCAGTTTTGAAGATGGATACGGTTAAAGCTCAACCTGGGCTAGACGCTGTGGCTCAGCTTCACGGTAGTGATGCTTGGGATGCTCCAACATCTAATGTGCAGAAGGACAAAAGTTTGCGGCATCTTGCCGTGTTCGGCGCGACCGTGTTGATCCTGTTTGCCTTAGTGTCAGGCTTCAATCTTTATATTTTCAAAGTGATTGCTGCGCCGAGTAACCAACGCATTCTGCAAAACAACGTGGGTTGGGAGCGCAGCTATAAGCCAATCCTTTTTGACGAACTCAAGCCCAAGGTGGCGGTATTTGGAGCCTCCTGGGCACGTGATGCGTTCGATTATGAAGAAATGTCTAAGTTCTTTGGCCGGGAGTTTTTTAATTTTGCGGCCTCGGGCGCTCAGCCCTATGAGAATTTGCGCTTTCTTCAATCGGCCTTAGCCGCTGGGACGCTGGACACGGTGATCTTGAATTTAGATTCCTTCTCGGCCTATCAACGCCGCCCGCCGACGCAGTACGGCTTTAACGAAGATATCTTGAGTGTGAAGCCTGATGGCAGCCTGAATACGCTCAAGGCTTGGCATCGTTTGTTTGCCAAGACCTTATCGGGCGCGGCCATTGCCTCGAATATCTCATCGTTGAAGCTGATGGGAGAGGCACAAAAAGGTCGCCCCAAAGAGGAGCTACTGCGGGCCTATGATCGTGCTGACTACAAGGCCTTAGGCGCCGCTATCGTTGAGTATAAGCGGCAACGTGAGCAAGGTCGCTTCCCGCCCGTGCCGATGCGTCTTGCAAGCGCGCAAGCCCTGGCGGAGCAGAGCAACTATCTCGGTCATTTGCGAAGCGCTCTAGCTGCGGCCTGCCAGAGTGGCGTCACCACGGTGGGCTATCTCACCCCCCATCATGGCTTAACACTCCATCAAGAGCCAAAGAACGAGATGCTCTTGGCTCGCAAGCTAGCCATCCTCGCTGTGATGCAAGAGGCCAAGAAGCATTGCCAAGGCAAACTAAGTTTTTTTGATTTCTACTACCCGAACCAGGTGACCCTTGAAGGCATTCGTAGTTCAGTCGACCGAGCGCAGTGGTACCGCTCCGACCTACATCCGCGGCCAAGTATTGGGCGTGCCATGGCGCAAACGATGTTTTACCCCACTCAGAATCAAGATGAATTTGGGGTCGATCTACTGGCCCTTACCGATCTAGCCGCTGAGGCGTGGATACGTGACCGATTTGAACGCTGGTTTCTGGGCGGAAGACCAAACTGAGTGCGCCTCATCATGGATGCGCTGATACATTGCATCGGCGCATCAGATGCGGTAACATCAAGTTATGCGAACCACGTTAGATATCGACGACGACATCCTTTCGGCTGCGAAGGAACTCGCCCAGAGACAGGGCTCCACTGCTGGCCGGGTGTTGTCACGACTTGCGCGTGAGGCGCTGACGGGCGGCGATCAACAGCTT
>JAYVKZ010000154.1:0-7483 GCA_043767985.1 Betaproteobacteria bacterium | reverse complement strand
ATTAACGGCATGATCATGACTTCTGATGCTTTGCTCAAGAAAAAGCGTAATCCTTCCGAAGCGGAGATCAAGCAAGCGCTTGAAGGAAACCTGTGCCGCTGCGGTACTCATCAGCGGATCTGCAATGCAGTGAAGCGTTGCGCCGTTGCGGCTTAAGGAGAACGTGATGACAAGCACTCAGCAAATTTCAGCTCAAATTTCAACCAAACCACTACACCTTTCTCGTCGCTCAATATTGAAAGCCAGTGCCGCGACCCTGGTGGTTCACTTCGCTTGGGATGCAAACGCGGCGACAAACAAGCCCGTCATTAAAGCGCCCAAGATCGAAGCTCCTAAGGGGGTTGCCAAGGATAAGGTCGACTCTTTCCTAAGTTTCCAGGAAAACGGCGAGGTCACTGTTTACGTCGGCAAAGTCGATCTTGGCACCGGCACGCGTACTGCCATGGCACAAATGGCCGCTGACGAACTCGATGTTCGCTTTGAACGCATTACCATGGTCATGGGCGATACTGGGACCACGCCAGATCAGTGGCTCACCGGAGCAAATCTAACCATCGCCCAAGGTGGCGGTGAATTGCGTCGTGCCTGTGCGACGGCGAGGCAAGCCTTAGTTCAAAAAGCAGCGGCTCGTCTGAATCGTCCGGCTGCCGATTTATTCGTGGCGCAAGGGGTGGTGCGCAGCAAGACAGACCCGGCAAAATCAGTCTCTTATACGGAGATGCTCAGCGATGCGGGCACACGCGGTAAGGGCTTGGAGCTGACCATCGATGCCAAGGCGCCGCTCAAAGCCGCGAGCGAGTACCGTGTGGTGGGCCTGTCGATTCCGCGTGTCGATATTCCGGCCAAAGTCACCGGTGAGTTTGTTTATGCTCACGATATGCGCCTGCCCGGTATGCTGCATGCCCGCGTGATTCGGGCGGACGATTTGGGGGCAAGTATCCAAACGGTCGATGACAGTGGGGCGCGTCAGGTTAATGGTTTTGTGCAAACGGTACGTAAGGGTAATTTCCTTGCAGTAGTTGCGAGCAACGAATGGGCTGCCGTCAAAGCCGCTCGTGCCTTGAAGGTCACTTGGTCCGCTGGCAAAGGTTTGCCCGGTCAAGCGAACGTCTTTGAATACTGGCGCAAGCTGCCTCTTGCCAAAGAGGATGTGACCCAGAAGGTTGGCGATGCACCGGCCGCTTTGGCCAATGCGACCACCCGTGTTAAAGCAAGCTACGAGTTTGCAGTGCAAACCCATGCCTCGATTGGCCCCTCCTGCGCCGTGGCACAGTTTGAAGGAGGAGAGCTCACCGTGTGGTCGCCCTCGCAGGCCACACACTCCATGCAAACCGAGCTAGCGGCCATCACCCAGATTCCCGAGGGCAAGATTCGCCTTCTCTATTTGGATGGTTCCGGATGCTATGGGCGTAATGGTCATGAGGATGCGACCGCCGATGCTGCGCTGATCTCCACCCTCATTGGTAAGCCCGTGCGTGTTCAGTGGATGCGCGACGATGAAACAGCACGCGCGCCCAAGAGCCCGCCACGAGTGATCGATCTGGAAGCGGGCTTTGCCGCCGACGGAAGTTTGACGGCCTGGTCGGGGGACTTCTATATTGCACTCAATCACATTGTGGCCTTCAAGCCTTTGGACTTTCCGCTCCTTGCCGCTTCGGATCAAGGTTTGCCAAAACCGGGCAACTGGGTCGGCTTCTTGTTTCAAAACTCAGCCGCGCCGTATCAGCTACCTAACCTTCGGGTCAACACCAAGCATATCGCCGAGACGTTTTTCCGCTCGGCGCATTTGCGCAGCCCCGGTCGTATCGAGAATAGCTTTGCCAATGAGTCCTTTATGGATGAGTTGGCAGTGCAAGCTAAGGTCGACCCCGCTGAGTTTCGTCTGCGCCATCTCAAAGATTCTCGCGGCATTGCCGTGATTCGGTCCGCGATGAAATTGTCCGGCTGGCAAGCTCGGCCCGCAGGCACGACTAGCCAGAGTGGTGATGTGGTCAGTGGGCGAGGGATTTCCTATGTGCGTTACAACAATGCCTCCACCTACGTCGCGGCAGTGGCGGAAGTTCAGGTCAATCGTAAAACGGGAGAGGTTCAAGTGACTCGCATTAGTGTGGGCCATGATTGCGGGCAAATTATTAACCCGGATGGTTTGGCCAATCAGATCGAAGGAGGCGTGATTCAAACTGTGAGCCGCACCTTGATCGAAGAAGTGACTTGGGACAAAACCAAGGTGACAAGCGTGGATTGGGCGAGTTATCCGATTCTGCGGTTTAAACAAGTGCCGAAGGTCTTGGTGGACATGATTGATCGTCCTGGCGAGCCGTCATGGGGGGCTGGCGAGCCCACGCCGACTGCCATTCCTGCGGCCATCGCCAATGCGATTTTCGATGCGACTGGTGCGCGGCTTCGCTCCGTGCCCATTACGCCAGAGAAGATTAAAGCGGCCCTCCAGAAAGTCACCTAAGGGCTAACCATGCCGTTCGTCGGTCCCTAGGGGCCGACGATCTTTAAGCAAAGGCCAATGCGTTGCCAAACGCCTACGATTCGACCTCAAGGGAAAGTTGCCCTTTTGCTCAATCCTAGAGGCCAAAACAATGCAAAACCAATATTCAAGATGGATGCTCGCTTCGCTCGCAGCGTCTACGTCGATTCTTCTGGCTGCCTGTGGTGGCGGGGCTGGCTCAAGTTCTTCGGCCACGACGGCTACCAATAATTCAGGTGCATCAGGTTCCGTCGCTCCGACGGTAGACCTGGCGACAAAGTCGGTCGCATTAGGATCGATTACGGGTTTTGGTAGCGTCATCGTCGATGGTGTGACATTCGCCGACACCACGACTAGCGTAGTCTTCGATACGAACCCAGATGCTCCACTCGTGCAGACCACATCTGATCTCAAGCTCGGCATGCAAGTCGAGATGAAACACGCGAACGGTGCGGCGAGTGAGATTTTTGTGGTCAGTAGTTTGCGTGGGCCGGTGAGTGCTATCGACGCAAGCAACACCAAATTGACTGTCCTCGGTCAAGTGGTTCAGGTGGTCGCAAGCGGTGCTGAAGCGACCGCACTCGAAGGCTTTGCGGCCTTCTCCGATATCAAGGTCAGCGACTGGGTAGAGGTTCACGCCATTGAAAACGCCGATGGCAGTTTGAAGGCGACCCGCATTGAGCGTGAGTCAGTGGCCGAAAGTACGTCTATTAAAATCGCCGGAAAACTCTCTACATTGAATGCTACCGCCAAAACCTTTAAGTTAGGCGCGATGACGATTAACTATGCCAATACTGCGATTCGCCCAAGCGGCGCAGTGTTAGCGGATGCTCAGCGAGTGATCGTGTTTGCCGATACCGCACCGGTTGGTAATACACTCAATGCCAAGAAGTTAAGGGTACGAGACCTGAAACTCACCGGTGTTGACAAAGGCAACATCGGTGGCTTGGTCACTGATTTTGTGTCTTTGTCCAGTTTCATGGTGGCCGGCATTAAGGTGGATGCGAGCACTGCCAAGTTTGAAAATGGTAGCGCGACAGATCTGATCAACGGCGCGGCGATCCGAGTGAAAGGCACACTCAAGGACGGCGTGTTAACGGCACTGGCTGTAGAGTTCAAGGGCAAATCTGGCTCCGAGTCTGGCGCGACCACGGTGAAGGGTTCGATCACTGGTTTTGTCAGCATCTCAAACTTTAAATTGCGGGGTCAAACGATTGACGCTTCTTCCGCGACCTTTGAAGGCGGTCTAGCGACCGATCTTGGCAACGGCGCTTTGATTCAGTTAACCGCTCAGTTAGTCAATGGGCAGATCAAGGCCAAAACGATCAAGTTCTTGACGCAAGACACACAGGGTGCGCCGCTATCCTTGCAAGGCAAGATTCAGTCGTTTAACGCGACGCTAAAAACTTTCTCGATCGCCGCAACCTCCATGAAGTTGGGGGATGGTACGGTGTACGTGAATGGCACGGCGGCCGATGTCGCGAACGACAAGTTGGTGGAAGTGCAGACGACTCAGGGTGTAAATGGCTGGGAAGTCAAGCGCCTGGAATTCAAAGACGCTGCATCGGTTCCATTGTTCCTGCGTGGTATCGCCTCCGATGTGACTGCGACAGGCTTCAAGCTAGCGGGTGTTGCGATAGCGATCAACTCAAGCACTAAGTTTGAGCATGGCACTGTGGCGAGCTTAGTCGATGGCACCAAAGTATCGGTGACTGCTCGTAACCTGGCTGTGGGAGGCTTAACCGCAGCAGAAGTCGAGATTGCTGAGCGCGCTCCAGCCAATCTCGTATTGAGTGTCACCGGTTTGGTGAGCGACTTCGTAACCAAAGCCAACTTCCGAGTGGCCGGTCAGAAAGTGGATGCTAGCGCCGCTAGCTTTGTGGGTGGCGCAGAGACTGATTTGTTAAACGGCAAATCGGTCACCGTTGAAGGTAAACCCACCGAGGGTGTCTTCAAGGCTTCGAAACTTACTTTCCGTCCCTGAAGTGTTCAGTCGCCCGAGCTTCTACCGAGTGCCATATCTCGGTGGCCATCGGGCGTCTTGATTCTTCCAAAATATGGCCGACCAAGCCGACGGCTCGAGCCATCACGCCCAAGCCTCGGCAGATTTTCCAGTCGAAGCCCATTTCACAACATAAAGCGCCAATCGCACCTGTTGCGTTGACGGGCAGAGTTTTGCCGCTGAGGATTGCGGCTTGCTCGGAGATGGCTTGCATCAGCTTTAGGTAGGGGCCGTCGAAACCGGTCTCACGGGCTAATTCGAAAAGCCGGGGCGTGCGAGGGTCAATCGGTTTATGGATCGGGTGGCCGATGCCTGGCACGATGAGGCCTTTCGATTGAAAGCTTTGTGCGGTGGCAAGGGCGATGGCGTTCAAGTCGCTGTTTTGTTTTGCGGGATCATTCGGTTCCTGGCAATTTGCCTTAGTCCTGGGTAGCGCCTCATAGAGCATCTTGGCGGCGCCTTCGATACTACCCACGAACACGGTACCCAGACCATTCAAGCCTGCCGCGACCGCCCCTTGCAGCGATTCCGGCGCACCCGCATAGGTTAGGCGCGCAACGATGGCGCTAGGGGTCATCCCGTGTTCCACCAAGGTCACCACCATGGCATTGAACATGCGCGATTCGTTCGCGTTAGGTCTACGACCAGTGAGTTCCAAGAAGCCCATATCGCCGAGGTTGACATGGCCGAGCAGCTCGCTGGGGAGATCTTTTCCAAAGAGCGTGATACTGCTGGCGTCGCTCCAGCCGATATCGGTGCGAATGGGTTTGTCCTTGCGCTTAGCGCTTGTGCTGTTCGACTGTGTTGTGCGCGCTTCTGGCTTCGGAGGTTGATCCGTCATGGCACGGCCTTTACTTTTGGAAGGGTGGCACGGCTTGGTCGGCCGTCCCGGTGAGCTTGCTCAATTCGCGATGAAAGTGCGCCAACATGGGTTCGTTCGCGCCGAACACGACACCTGGAAGGCGAGCACTGGCTAAGTTGGCCTGAATGTTTTGTTGCTGAATAAAGTCTTCCCGAAAAATCACATCGGTGGAAATCTTCCAGCTCTTTTGCCAAAGCGTTTGCTGTGCTTCAGTGGTGATTTTTTCAGGAATGTAGAAGCGAATGCGAACCCGCGTCTTACCGGTGTCTAAAGGTCGAAAATTCCATAGCTCCATGTGCCCGTCCATGGGAATATTCAGTACCGCATTGGGCGAGACCAAGAAGACGGTGGAAGCATGTTTCAACACCGACCATTCACTCTCGGGCAAGTGTCGTTGCTCGTCAATACTTTTTCGGGTGAGTGGAAACAGGGCATGCGGCCCGAAGGTTTCATACACCACCGGGTAGCAGCGAAACCTCGGCGCGAGTGTCGCGTGATGCAGCGAGGCGATGTGATAGCCCTCCAGGAAGGTGTCCATCAACAGCTTCCAGTTGGCTGTGAAGTCGCCAAACACCTCTTGATAAAAATGAAATTGATCGAAACCAAACTCACCCATGCGCTGATGCATGTTGTGCATTTCAGGGCCGACATCGATTGGCTTTGAGCCATGAGGCCTGACCAAGATCATGCCCCCAGTCTCGACACAGGGTAGCTCGGTCAAATTAAACTGTCCGCACGCCATGCCGTCTTCAATTTGCTTGAATCCACCCATGTCGTTGGCGTGGCGAATGAGTGTGCCTTCCAGGTTGTATGTCCAAGCGTGATAGGCGCAGGCGAGCACTTTAGGCGTGCTACCACGTGCGTGGATGAACTGGCCTTGGTCGTTCATTTCGAAGCCGACCAAGCGCGAGCCGCGATGGCGACAAATGTTGAGAAAGGCGCGTGCTTTGCCGTCCGGGCCTCGGGTCACGAAGATCGGGGCGTCCGGCATATCGTAGGTGAACCAAGAGCCGGGGGTGGGTAGGTCAGGCGAAAAACCTGCGAGTAAGGGCAGGGCGCCCTTGAAAAGCGTTTGCAGCTCGGTTTTGAAATGAGCTTCGCTCGTATAACGCTCAACCGGGTTCCAGTACGGGGCGTCCGCCATTGGCGTGGTGCCAGCGTCGATATGGCGAAAGATTTCTTTGAGGACAGCTACTTGGTGGGTGTGATTCATATAGGAGTCTAGTTTGAATGAAGTCTTATGACTTTGATTTTGATCCTCTCATTTTTTAGGCAAGCTGGACTAGTCCTCGTGGCCTTGCTGGTGCTGGCGATTGACGAAAGTTTCAAGCAAAGTTCAAAAGCAGCGACTTCGCAATTGTTAGGGAGTCGTCGGTTAAGTAAGCAATATTTTGACAATAATTCGTTTATAAACGAGAATAACTATGTACGAGATCCGTCACTATCTTACTGAGGAAGAGAAAGACATCTATGTCAATTGGCTGAAAGCCCTTCGGGACTCGGTGGCCAAGATTCAGATTGTTCGGCGTGTGAATCGTCTAGAGTAAGAGAATTTCGGAGATCATAAGTTTTGTCGTGACGGAGTTTGGGAATTGCGTATCGATACTGGCGCTGGATATCGCATCTACTATGCCATGCCATGCCATGGCAGGGCCGGGCCGGGCCGGGGACCGCACTGCTTTTGTGCGGTGGAATGAAGAGAGACCAAGACGTGGACATCGAGCGCGCAGTGAAGTATTTGCGTGATTGGCAAGGGAGGTTTCAATGAAAGATAGAGCTCACGATGATGGAATGGCTGAACTTTTTCGGGAGGATATTGCTTTTGCGACTCAGTATTTGAATAGTATTCTTGAAGAGGGGGACCAGGCTGACCTGATGATGGCGCTTAGGCAGATGGCAAAAGCGTTTGGCGGCGTTTCAGCTGTTGCCGAACGTGCGCAGCTTAACCCTACGCAACTCTACCGAACCTTGTCACCTGACGGGAATCCCGAGCTTCGAAGCCTCTCCGCGATGCTAAAGGCGATGGGATTTCGGCTTGCAATTCAAACTATTGATGCGTAAATGGTCTTGCAGTAAAGCGTGTTGCAATGAAAAAATATTTACAGAAAATCTCTCCAGTTGCGCTTAAATTGCTCTTGTC
>JAYVKZ010000153.1:0-21956 GCA_043767985.1 Betaproteobacteria bacterium | reverse complement strand
GCAATTGCCTACGGGGTCCTGCGCTCAGGAAAACCCTTCGATCCAAATCATCTAGAGCGCGAGGGGGCTTGACAATCATAACGGTGTCTTTATGCCGCTCTGCTGAGTGCCCCGCCCACCTGATCAGCATAGGTTGCAATTCGCTCGTGCATGTCAGCCATCTTTAATGGCTGAGATTGGCGCAGCTGCCGGTCTTCGGGTCGAACATGACGGGATAGGCTTCGCCGTAGATGTTCCCGGTGCAGTGCTTTTGGCAGTCGGCGAAACCCAAGGTTACTCTTCTTGGGTCTTGATAAATCACTAATTTGCAACCGCTGCCGTTGCGCTCGACCATTTCGATGCTGGGGCGAGTTTTGGTTTGAGCGAAATCGGCGAAATCGAATTTGCAGGTTCCTTTCTTGCCGATCCAGAGTTGCCAAGACATGCTTTGCACCTGGTTATTGCGCACGGTCAAGGTGGCTTGTTCGCGGTAACCGTCTTCCTCGGTTTGGGTGCAACTTCCTGCGAGATCGATTTTTTGATCGGGGATGGGTGCAATAGGGCCCCGAGAGGTTCCGCCAGGCCGGCTGGGTTCTGAGCGACCGGGTTCTTGTCGCGCCTCCGGTCGGTTTTCAGCGCGGTTGTTGGGTGGTGTCTCGGGGCGTGTTGTTTCTGGTCGATGTGTCGTTGGCGGCTTGGGCGTACTAGCGCCCTGTCCCGCCGAGGGCCCTGAAATGATGATGGGCGGGGGGGGCCTCGCTGGGCTTTCTTCTCGCGGCAGCAGGCCACAGGCTTGCAGGCTGAATAGCAGAATAGCGGTCAGTCCAAGACGGTTAGAGACGGGGGTAAAGGTCTTTTTTAGCATGAAGCTTGGCGGAGGCAAAGGGAGCGATGGAAAGAGCTTAGCATTCAGCAAAATTCGATGCTTTAGCCGGAGCGACTGCTTATCTTTTTGGCACAGGAACCCGAGATTCACGGCGCCGACTTATAATCAAAGGCTATTCAACATTATTTGGAGTCGAAATCATGGGCAAAGGCGATACACGTACCCGTCGCGGCAAGATCAATAACGGCAGCTACGGTAAGACCCGTCCTGGCAAAGAAGTCAAGAAAGAGGTGCCTGCTGCACCGGTTGCTCCAGCCAAAAAGAAATAAAGACAAGAAGTCTCAGGTCACTTTAGCTGCGGGCCTCAAACCCCCCAGGTGATGTCTTTTTGGGCGGCGTGAGCCGCCCGAATCATTTCTACGAAAGGGAAAGCCCTTTGCGCTAGGGTGACAGCGCGCGCAGGGTCTTGTCCGGCGCTGTCCTTCGCCGTGGTCGATTCCGGGTTAGCTTGGGCCTTGATTTGCCCTTTTTCAAGTGCCACCGCACTTTCTAACGCTTCAATCGCCATCGGCATCTTGGCAACAGTAATGATTCCTTTTGTGCCTGGGCTGATACTGATAATTTCTAGCAAGCCCTCAGCCACCACTTGAGTCATGACCACCGAGCCAGTCGCTCGGCATTTGAATTCGTAAATCATGCGCGTCTCCTTATTTGCTGTACCCGATAGTTTAGCTGGCTGGGTTTGGGTCACTCTAAACGCGTCGCGACGGTTCAGCCACAGCCTCATCGCGGTCACCGGAGTCGTCCTGCTGAGTGCTTGCATGCCGTCTCTCAATTGGCGAGAGGTCAGCCCAGAAAAGGCAGGGTTTGTGATCTTGATGCCCACCAAGCCGGATCGCCTCAACCGCCCGATGGATTTGAATGGCTTAAAGGTCACCATGAATATGCTGGGAAGTAAGGTTGATTCGGTGGCCTACACCGTGGCTTGGGTCGATACCGACTCGCCAGAAGCTGCGCAAAGGGCTACCGAGGCGATGCGCCTGGGGATGCTGCGCAATCTGGGCCAAAGTGATACCCCTGGCCTGCCAAGCAAGGTCGTGATTCGGGGATCTCAAGCGACCTGGCCGGCCAAGAGGCTCGAAGTGAATACCGGGCCTCAACAGATGAACGCACTGTTTTTGCATCGCGGATCTCGCGCCTGGCAGGTGGTGAGCCTAGCCCCTAAGCTCGACGCTGAGGCGAGTAAAATTTTCTCGGAATCTTTCCAGCTATTGGCCGAATAAGCACTTCAGAGTGGAGCCTCTAGTCTGAGTATGGCCCTTTCGGGCCTTTTTAACTTGCGAATCTCTGCGCATCGCTCAAGATAGTTCCTATGACTTTTCAGCAGCAACCCCATATCCATCGAATCAATCCCGCCGACCTGGAGCGGGAGAGGCGTTTTATTCATCGACTCACCCCGCACACTAAGCGTATGCGTCTCTTGGCAGCCTTTGGTGAGCCAAGCGAGGCGCAACTCATTCGCCTGGTCAGTCCTTATCCTGACACCGAGCTTGCACTGGCCTGGCTTCAAAATCCTCTCTCAAAACGCAGGAGTGAGTCTGTTGGTGAATTTGCAGCCGTGGCAAGGTATGCGCTTGTCGACCTAGAGCGTCGCGGCGGCGAGTTTGCGATTGTGGTGGCGGATGAATTTCAGGGGCAAGGCATGGGTCGAAAGCTGATGCACGCCTTGATCAGTGCTGCTAGGCAAGCCGATTTAAATGGCTTGCAGGGCGATTGCTATGCCGACAACCGTGCACTGATTTCTCTATGCGAGAGCCTGGGCTTTGAGTTGAACGCTCACCCTGAAGACGCGACCCTGCTGCGAGTGAACTTGAATCTAAGCTCGTTCTTGAATGTAGGCATGCAAGCGAAAGGCGCGCACGCCAAACACCACGCCCGCTATCAGTAAGGCGATACCCGCCCAAGTCAGCACACCGGGCCATTCGCCGCGATGAATGAAGGCGTAAAGCATCGCGGCCAAAGTTTCGAACACGATCAACTGGCCCATCAAGGTGGCGGGAAGCACCTGACTCGCACGGTTCCATAACAGCGTACCGAGCCAGGAGGCGCCCAGGCCAATGGCCAGCATGAGTCCGAGAAAAAGTAGTGGTGTTGGACCCAGCAAGGCGGATAAGATTGGCGCCTCAGCACCGATCTGCGGAAAAGGGCGCCACGCTAGGCCCGCACTGACTCCCGTAAGCGTGCTTGCGCTTTGAGAAAAGGCGCCCGTTTGCGCCAGACCGATCACCCCCACAGCTAATAAAGCCAGGGGTAAGGTCGCTAGACCCTGAGCATTGGCCCAGGTGGTGGAATTGATGCTTGGCCGCAGTTTGAGCCAGCGTGAATTGCGAATCGGGTACCAAGTCCAGCAGGTGACGGCCGCGACCGCTAAAAGTCCTCCAAGGAGAAACTGCGTGCCAAGATCTGCCTGCGGTCCTTGCGCTGCGAGATGATTCCATTCGTCACGGTGGACGAGGGTGATCCCTAAACCGATCAGGCCTAGGGGCGCCATGAGTTTGCCCCAAGGCATGCTGGCTTGGTGCAGATTGCTACCTATGCTGATCACCACCGGCAGAGCGCCGATGATCATGGTCGGTAGGGGGGCGCCTGCAATTTGAATGGCAGCGGCTAGGCAACTGTAGTAGAGCAGATTGCCGATCAGTGAGAGCTCGAGTGCGCTCAGCCAGTCAGCTTTGGTGAGTGCCCTCAATTGCTTCCAATCGAACAGCGCCAGCACCAGCGCGATCAAGCCGAAGGCCAGGTAGCGCGACGCAGACAAATAGATCGCTGGGTAGTCTGGCAGGAGCACCGGTGCGATGAACACAATGCCCCAGAGCAGACCGGCGGCTAAAGCACAGCTTAGCCCCAGGTTTAAAGATCGCGGGGTCAAGCGCCCCGCCTTACGGGCGCGAGCGCCGTGAGGCGCGCATCAATCAAGTAATGAAACTGATAGGACTGGGATTTAGGCGACCGGGACCTAAGCGAAACGAATCGTTTGTAAGGGCTTGGCAAAAGGTTGCTGGGTGTAATAATCATTGGCCAGATTATGAGGGTGCGCTGCCGCCTCCAAGAAATTGAGCACTGGCGAAACGCAGGCATCGACCAGATTCGCCTCCACCGCCCATTCGTCGCGGGTTTTCTGAGAGAATTTCTCTGCCAGTTTGCTCGCCATGTCAGGCCAGGTTTCAGGGGCGAACTGCTTGCTCGGGTCAATACTTTCCTCCAGGCCTACGAGCTTAAGCATGGCTTTAAAAAACTTATTCTCTAGTGCGCCGACGGCCATGTGCTTGCCGTCCTTGGTGGCATACACGCGGTAGAACGGTAGGGCCCCATCTAGAATATTATTCTCTCGTTTGGTGTTCCAACGCCCGGCGGCCATCATGCCGTAAAACATCGGTGTCAGGCCGACGGTACCGGCAAGAATGCTGGTTTCCGCAAGACCGCCTTTGCCCTTGATGCTGCGTGAGATTAGTTTGGACATAATGCCTAACAGCAAATGCATCGCCCCGCCGCCAAAGTCTGCGACCACATTGAGGGGAACCTCAGGTTGGGCACGGTGACCAATCGCGTGTAAGACCCCCGCCATCGCAAGATAATTGATGTCATGACCCGCGCGCTCGGACAACTCGCCTTGTGCCCCCCAGCCAGAGAGGCGGCCGATCACCAAGCGAGGAAACTCGGACATTAGCGTGCTCGGGGCCAGACCGAGCCTCTCTAAGACACCGGGCCGAAAGCCTTCCAATATCACGTCAGCCGTGGCGAGCTTTTGTTTGAGCGAGGCGATGCCTTCAGCGGACTTGAGGTCCAGGGTGACGATGCCCTTGTCGGCATTCAACAAATCAAACTCGGACTTAATCGGCACACCCAAACCAGCATCCACGGGCGACATAATTCGCGTGACCTTGGCACCGAGGGAGCGCAGAATCATGCCCGCGAAAGGTACGGGGCCAATCGCTTGCAACTCAATGACCTCTAAGCCTTCCAAGGGGAGGGCGGGGGCTTCAGTGGAGCGGGTGGCATCGGTCATATTGAAAGCCTTTGAAATGAATGGGAAGTTGACACATTTTATTGTGCAGGAGTTTGTTGCCGGAAGCGACCCTGGGGTTCGATTTAGGTGATTCTAAAAAGACCTTGGTAACGCCAGAACATGCTCAGCCACATAGGAAAAGATCAGGTTGGTTGAAATCGGTGCTACTTGATACAAACGGGTCTCGCGAAACTTGCGCTCAATATCGTATTCACAAGCAAAGCCAAAGCCACCGTGATACTGAATGCACACATTCGCGGCCTCCCAGCTCGCCTTCGCTGCCAAATACTTGGCCATATTGGCCTGAGTACCGCAAGGCTCATGAGCATCAAACAAACGGCAAGCCTCGTAGCGCATAAGGTTGGCAGCCTCCACTTCAATAAACGATTCTGCAATCGGGAACTGAACCCCTTGGTTTTGACCAATCGGCCGACCAAACACCACACGCTCATTGGCGTACTTGGTGACGCGGTCAATGAACCAGTAACCGTCACCGATACACTCAGCAGCAATCAGCGTTCGTTCAGCATTCAACCCATCCAGAATGTATTTAAACCCTTGGCCTTCTTCGCCAATCAGGTTCTCGACCGGAATTTCCAAGTTCTCAAAGAACAGCTCGTTGGTTTCATGGTTCACCATATTGAGGATCGGACGTACGGTGAGCCCCGACTTTTCGGCCGCACGCAAATCGACCATGAAGATCGACATGCCCTCAGATTTTTTCTTAACGTCGGCCAGAGGGGTGGTACGGGCTAGAAGAATCATCCAGTCCGAATGCTGTACCCGCGAAATCCACACTTTTTGTCCGTTGATCACATAGCGATCCCCTTTGCGGACCGCCATCGTCTTAATCTTGGTGGTGTCAGTGCCCGTTGTGGGTTCGGTGACGCCCATCGACTGCAAGCGCCACTCTCCGCTGGCTATTTTCGGCAGATACAGGTCTTTTTGAGCCTTGGAGCCATGCCGCAGTAGCGTGCCCATGTTGTACATCTGGCCATGGCATGCCCCAGAGTTACCACCAGAGCGATTGATCTCTTCCATGATCACCGAGGCTTCTGTCAGGCCTAGACCCGAGCCGCCGTATTCCTGGGGAATTAGGGCCGCCATCCAGCCCGCCTTGGTCAGGGCGTCGACAAAGGTTTCAGGGTAGGCACGCTTTTCGTCGACTTTGCGGTGGTATTCGTCTGGAAACTCAGCGCACAGCGCGCGCACCGCATCCCGGATGTCTTGGAATCCATTTGAAGTTGTTTTTATCATGAGCTCATAGGAGAAAGAGTGGTTCAAGGACCCAATACGCAAGCAGAAAAACGTTTTATCTCTATCAGTGAGAGATCTTGCCGGTCACCCGCTTCCATTATAGGGTGCGGTCCTTCGCGAAATGCGCAGGCGTTTGAGATACTGGATCAGACTCAAGCGAGCCGATGAGCTCGCAGTTAAACGGACGTTTTGATGAGCGCGCGTCTAAAGGAGACCGCTTCGGCGATATGACTAGCGGAGATCGCGACCGACGCCTCTAAATCCGCAATCGTTCTGGCCAGCTTAATGACGCGATGACTGGCGCGGCTGGACCACTGTAGGCGCTGCGCAGCCCTCACCAATAGGGTCTTGGCATCCTGAGGTAATGCACAATACTGCTCGATCTCGGCGGGCTCTAGTTGAGCATTCGGTTTTCCTTGGCGCAGAGTTTGACGTACGAAAGCATCTGCAACCCGCACGGCGATCTGGGCGCTTGACTCCTCCTTTGCGGAGCCAAGTAAGATATCCTCATGCACAGCGTCGACCTGGACCTGAACGTCGATCCGATCAAGCAGCGGGCCGGAAACTCGACCCTGATACTTAATGACCTGTTCGCGGGTGCAACGACAGCGAGGGTCGCCAAAAAAGCCGCAGGGGCAAGGGTTCATGGCGGCGATTAGCTGAAAGCGGGCTGGAAAGACGACTTGTCTTGCGGCCCTGGAAATTGAAATTTGCCCGCATTCGAGAGGCTCTCGCAGCCCTTCCAGGGCTTGGCGATTGAACTCGGGAAATTCGTCGAGGAACAAGATGCCTTGATGAGCTAAAGACACTTCGCCCGGTTTTGGGGGGGAACCGCCCCCCACCAAGGCCACGGACGATGCAGAATGGTGCGGATTTCGAAATGGCCGTTGGCCCCAAGACCCGACCGGTAAACCAGAGGCTCGGGCGCTCAGTTGCTCATGCCGCTCTAATTGACCACGCTTCACGTCATGCAACACCATGACTTCAGTGGCCTGCTCCTCATCGAGCGGCGGCAAGATGGAGGACATGGCATTGGCCAGTAAGGACTTGCCCGCACCAGGATGGCCAACCATGATCAAGCCGTGGCCACCAGCGGCTGCAATCTCCAAGGCTCGTTTGGCAAGGCCTAGTCCCTTTACCTGGGAAAAGTCATTCCCTGACTGCCCGCGATGAGCTTCGCGATGGTGCGCTAATCGTTCGAGCGAACTCTGGCCTAATATGTGAGCAGCAACTTCCAACAGGTTTTCAGCAGCCAAGGCTCTTGGCTCGATCAGCGCGGCCAGCTCCGAGGCGTTGTCTTTCGGAACAATAAGTAAGCGGCGGCTTTGTCGCTGACTTGCAACAGCCATCGCCAAAAGCCCTGCCACGGGTCGGATTGCGCCAGTAAGTGATAACTCACCTACGAATTCCAAGCTGGCAATGGTCTCTTCGAAGTCGCTGCAGGCCAACTGACCGCTGGCCGCCAGGATGCCGACTGCAATGGGCAGGTCGAATCGGCCGGAGTTTTTTGGTAGATCGGCGGGTGCCAAATTGACGGTGAGTCGGCGATTGGGGAACTCGAAGCCGCTATGAACAATCGCGGCTCGCACCCGTTCGCGGCTTTCACGAACTTCCGCTTCCGGGAGCCCAACAATATTGAAGGCCGGTAGACCGTTGCCAATATGCACCTCAACATCGACTAGGGGAGAGGAGATTCCGAGTAACGCCCGACTCTTAATTAGAGAAATACTCATGAAATTCCATGGCGTTTACTTACTTCTGAGTTTTTCTAGCTCTGCCTCCAAGGTCGCGACGCGAGCGGCCAAGCGATCAACCAGCTCCACTCGGACGTCAAACTCTTCTCGTGTCACCAGACCCATTTGCTGTGCGCTCTGGTTCATAAAGGCACGCATATTTCTCTCGAGGTCGGCCGCTGGGCTATTTTTCATGAGTTCAGAAAGCTTGCTTTTTAACCATTCGGGTGAAAATCGGTCGTGCTGGCCTGGCTCCTGGCTTTGAGATTGAGCGGTAGATTCTGTATTCATAAGGACTCCAGAGTATAAGAAAAAACGAGTTTTGGATATCGACTAGATCGCCTAGTCCGGATGGTCTAAGTGACGGCCGGATGCCTATCGATAAACAGTCTAGCGCGGATGAAAAAAACGAGATGAATGGCCTTGCACCAGAGAAATTTGGTTTGCACCATCTCAGTGCATTCGTTCTGAAATCCCTGATTTGGTGCGTAAAGCTTTGCTTGCATTAAATTGCGCTTCATCCTGGGTCGTTGAATCTACGAAAGCGACCTGGCATAAGAAGTGCTAAACCCTGCAATGCAACATCCTTTATCTTTCGAAAATTCGGAGAATCTAATGAAATCTAAAATCACCGTGAGTGCGCTCGCTCTTGCAAGCGCGCTTATCGCTCCTCAACTTGTTTCGGCTCAAGCGGCTGCGCCTGCTGCGGCCCCGGCGCCCACACCCGAGCATAGCTTCACCTACAACGTGGGTTTGGTGACGGACTATCGCTATCGCGGCATTTCCCAGAGCGGTCTAAATCCTGCACTTCAGGGCGGAGTGGACTATGCCCACAAAAGTGGTTTCTACCTAGGCGCGTGGGGCTCGACGATTTCCTGGATCACAGACTTTAACCCTGGGAAATCAGGCCGCGTAGAAATTGATCTGTACGGCGGTTACAAAGGTTCTGCAGGCCCCATAAATTACGACGTAGGAATGCTCCAATATTGGTACGCTGGCAACGACATAAACCCTAATGCCAATACAAACGAGATCTACGCAGCAGGAACCTATGGCGCTTACACGTTAAAGTACTCGCATAGTCTTTCGAATCTGTTTGGTTTTGGCAATTCGAAAGGCTCTGGTTATCTTGACCTAGCAGCGACTTTTGATTTGGGCAATGGTTGGGGCGTTGTTCCACATATTGGTCGTCAGCGCGTTGCAAATAACGGTACGGCAAGTTACACAGACCTTTCACTCACCGTGACAAAAGAAGCCTACGGTCTAGTGTTTTCGGGCATGGTTGTTGGTACAGATGCAACCAAGGCAGTCTACACGCCAGCTAGCGGTAAATTCTTTGGCAAAACTGGTATCGTTTTAGGCGTGAAAAAGAATTTCTAATCGTCTAATCTTGCTTAGACAAGTACCAAAAATCGGTCCGAGAACAAGCACCGGACCGAATTTCCAGATCAATCTCGGAGGCCATCCATGAAACTGATTACTGCAATTATTAAGCCCTTCAAGCTTGATGAGGTCCGCGAGGCCTTATCCGGCATTGGAGTTCAGGGCGTCACCGTCACAGAAGTGAAGGGGTTCGGACGCCAAAAAGGACATACTGAGCTGTATCGTGGCGCAGAATATGTTGTCGACTTTTTACCCAAGGTCAAGCTTGAAGCCGCTGTGCCCAATGAGCTGGTAGAGCGTGCTGTAGAAGCCATCGAAGGTGCTGCACGCACCGGTAAGATTGGCGACGGCAAGGTATTTGTATACAACCTCGAGCAAGTGGTTCGGATTCGCACAGGCGAAACCGGCGACTCAGCCCTTTAATTTCAGCACGGAGTCCTGTTCATGAATCTTTTTTCCAAACTCACGGGGTGGGTATTTGCCCTGCTCGTGTCTTGTTTTTTCGCGCCGGGTTTGGCCTTAGCTGCCTTTCCGGCCGATGTTAAGTTCGACATTAATAAGGCCGAGGTTCCCGCCGCCTCTGCTGACGCCATTAAAAAAGTTGCAGAGTTTTTAAAAACAAATGCCGATGCGAAAGTACAAGTCTCTGGCTTTACCGATAAAACCGGTGATCCCGAAAAGAATAAGGAGCTTGCCAAAGCCCGTGCTTTTGCGGTGCGCGATGCTCTAAAAGCAGCCGGTGTTTCGGAAGAAAAAATTGTCCTGGTCAAGCCAGAGGCCGTCATGACGGTTGGCTCTGCGGAGGAGGCTCGTCGTGTTGAGCTCACGCTAGCGAAGGCTGAAGCCGCAGCGCCTGCAGCTGCTCCCGCCGCTGCTGCGCCTGCAGCTGCTGCAACTGCTGCACCCGCTGCAGCAGCTCCCGCTGCGCCTACGCCGGTGCCGAACAAAGGCGACACCGCTTGGATGACCGTAGCCACCCTGCTCGTCTTGATGATGATTGTTCCGGGCCTCGCCCTGTTCTACGGTGGTTTGGTTCGCGCCAAGAACATGTTGTCCGTGCTGATGCAGGTGATGATGGTGTCTTGCCTCATCATGGTGTTGTGGATGATTTACGGTTACACACTGAGCTTTGGTGGCGACGGTAAGTTCTTCGGCACCTTCGACAAACTGTTTCTGAAAGGGATCACGCCTGATTCGGTCGCAGCGACTTTTAGCAAGGGTGTGTATATTCCCGAGCTTACCTTCGTAGCCTTCCAGGCCACCTTTGCAGCCATTACCTGTGCGCTCATCATAGGCGCCTTTGCTGAGCGCATTAAGTTCTCGGCAGTGCTTTTGTTCACAGTACTTTGGTTTACCTTCTCCTACATTCCCATTGCCCACATGGTTTGGTACTGGGCCGGCCCAGACGCCATCACCGATGCCAAGACACTGGAAACCGTCACGGCCGCCGCAGGTTGGTTATGGGCCAAGGGTGCTCTTGACTTTGCCGGTGGCACGGTCGTTCACATCAATGCCGGTGTTGCTGGCCTAGTGGGTGCGATGCTTGTCGGTAAGCGTATTGGTTACGGCCGTGAAGCCATGGCGCCTCACTCCTTAGTGATGACCATGATCGGTGCCTCCTTGTTGTGGGTGGGTTGGTTCGGCTTCAACGCCGGTTCTAACCTGGAAGCTAACGGCGTGACCGCCATGGCCTTCATCAATACCTTGGTCGCAACGGCTGCCGCCGTGGTGTCTTGGACCTTTGCAGAATGGATGAGCAAGGGCAAGCCATCGATGCTGGGTGCTGCTTCGGGCGCTGTTGCTGGCTTGGTCGCCATCACTCCAGCCTGCGGTTTTGTCGGCCCCATGGGTGCGCTCATTATCGGTTTGCTCGCTGGTGTCGTTTGCTTGTGGGGTGTGAATGGCCTGAAGCGCATGCTCGGTGCCGACGATTCCTTGGACGTCTTTGGCGTGCACGGTGTGGGCGGTATCTTGGGTGCCTTGCTGACCGGTGTGTTTGCTGCGCCTTCCTTGGGTGGCACGGGCATTTTCGACTACGTCACCAACAAAGTCAGCGCTGATGCGTATTCGATCACAGGTCAAGTATGGGTTCAATTCCAAGCCGTGCTCACTACGCTGGTGTGGTCTGCCGTCGTGTCTTTCATTGCCTATAAGCTGGTTGACATGATTGTCGGTTTGCGGGTGGCTGAAGATGAAGAGCGCGAAGGCCTCGACATTACCTCGCACGGTGAAAGTGCTTATCACAGTTAATTTGATTTAAACCAAGCAATCGCTCTCGATGCTTCGGCGGTGTCGAGCGATTGCCTAGTGTGTAGAAACAGCTTTAAACGATTTATTTGTCTTAGTCTAGTCTCCGAACCCGTCTGATTTAGGCGGGCTCTTCGACCCGGGTTCTACAACTCGGGTTTTTTTATGGCTTCCTCTCCTTCGGAGTGTGACTCGAATCGCTGCATGCGCAGCGCCCATTTATGGGTTTGGGTGGTCCTTCGATACAATCTCAGCATCGAATAGACTTCGGGCTATGGCCTTTACCCGCATTACAACGCTGCCCAGCGTTCCTCTTGAGCTAGAAACGCGATTTATATGAAAATTCTCTTCATTGTTGACCCGCTCCCCAGCTTCAAGATCTATAAAGATTCCACCTACGCCATGATGGCGGAGGCTCATGGGCGAGGGCATCAAATTTACGCTTGTGAGGTACCGGATCTTAAGCTTGATCAGGGCAAGGTGTTTGCGCAAGCTAGTCAGCTCTCTTTGAAGGCGAATCCAGATCTTCACGGTCACGACTGGTATCAGGCGGCCGCGCCTCAAGAAAGTGCGCTTACGCAATTTGACGCCGTGATCATGCGCAAGGACCCGCCGGTTGATGTGGAGTTCTTGTATGCCACCCATCTCTTGCAGCGCGCTCGTGCAGCGGGGGCCAAAATTTATAATGATCCGCAAGCCTTGCGCGATCACAATGAGAAGCTTGCCATTACCGAGTTCCCTCAATTCACTGCACCCACGCTCGTGAGTCGCGATCCTGCCGTGTTGCGCGCCTTTGTGCAAGAGCACGGGCAAGCCATCTTCAAACTGCTGGATGGTATGGGCGGCGCCTCGATTTTTCAGGCCCGCCGTGATGATGCCAATCTCTCGGTCATTATCGAGACCATGAATCAGTTCGGCGCCCGCTCAGTCATGGCGCAGCGCTATTTGCCTGAGATTGCTCAAGGCGACAAGCGAATCCTCCTGATCGCGGGCCAAGTGGTGCCCTTTAGTCTGGCGCGCATCCCCAAAATGGGCGAGTCGCGAGGTAACTTGGCCGCAGGCGGTACTGGACGAGCTCAGCCGCTTTCAGCGCGAGATCGCGAAATTGCTGAATATCTTGCGCCGATTCTGTGGAAACGAGGCCTACTCTTGGTCGGTCTCGATGTGATTGGCGATTGCCTCACGGAAATTAATGTGACCTCCCCAACTTGCTTCCAGGAAATTACCCAACAAAAAGGCTTCAATGTGGCAGGTATGTTTATTGATGCCCTGGAGACGGCCAAGCAATGATTGGAGTTCTTATCATTTCTCATGAGCCACTTGGCACCGCACTCCTGAGTTGTACTCGTCACATTTTTGGTCGCCTACCACCGCAGGTTGCCGCCCTGGATGTGATTCCCGACGAAGATACGACGGAGGCCTCAGAAGCTGCTCGACAGCTCTTTGCGCGCATCAGTGATGGCTCTGGCGTCTTGGTGTTGACGGATATTTACGGTGCCACGCCCTCTCGCATTGCCGCAAAGTTAGCTGAACCCTACAAGTGTGTCGTGATTGCCGGGGCCAACCTCCCAATGTTGGTCAAGGCGATCAACTACCGTAAAGGTCGCGACCTTGAAGAGGTGGCTGACTTGATCATGCCTGCGGCTAAAGAGGCCATTATGCCCATCACCGAGTCCACTTGAGATGCTCCAGGAAGAAATTATCATCGTCAATAAGTTGGGCCTTCACGCTCGACCGTCGGCCAAACTCACGCAGGTGGCGACGCAGTTCAAAAGCGAAGTCTGGCTGACTAAAAAGGGCCGTCGTATCAATGGTAAGAGCATCATGGGTGTCATGATGTTGGCGGCCGGAAAAGGCACGGCCCTCTTGGTTGAAACCAATGGAGCGGACGAGATCGAGGCGATGGCGGCCATACGAGACCTCATCGGCATAGGCTTTGGGGAGGATCTTGGCTAGTGTTTAGCTTACACGGTACACCGCTCGGCGGCGGCATTGTCATTGGCCGCGCCAGGAAATTAGCCTCACGCTTGCGTGATGTTGAGCGCTATCGTATTGAGCCTGAGCATGTCCAATCCGAGGTCGTGCGCTTTGTGGCGGCGATCGCCTCCATTAAACAATCGCTGGTGAACCTACTGGCCAGCTTGCCTGCAGATGCACCGACCGAAGCACGCCCGCTGATTGAAATTGAGCAAATGCTTCTTGAGGATCCGATGTTGATCGATTCAGCTAAACGAGCCATTGAGGGGCAGTATTGGAACGCTGAATGGGCCTTTGCCTCCAATGCCCAGGTACTTGCCGAGCAGTTTGACGACTTTGAAGATGAGTATTTGCGCGAGCGCAGTCGAGACGTACGCCAACTTGCAGAGAAAGTTCTGAAGGCTTTGGCGTCCAATGCAGCCGGGTCAAAGCGCTCGGTGCGAGAAGGAATTGAACCACTGATTTTTGTCGCCGAGGATATCGCCCCGGCGGATATGCTCTCACTCAAAAATGCGATCGGCTTCGCGCTCGATCTGGGCGGCACCACCTCGCATTCGGCCATTCTCGCGCGCTCGATGAATGTTCCGACCGTCGTGGGCTTGCACCATGCCAGCGAGTTAATTCAGGACGAAGACTGGTTGATCCTCGATGGTGATGCAGGTGTGCTCATCGTCGCCCCCGACGAAACCATTTTGCAGCAGTATCGGCACCGCCAAGCGGCTAGTAATCTGGAGCGTGAAAAGCTCAAGCGCCTCACGCATGTTCCTGCTGTCACCCTAGACGGGTTGCCGATTGGATTGATGGCCAACATTGAACTGCCGGAGGAGGCCGAACCCGCCCGCCTAGCAGGCGCCCAAGGCATTGGCCTGTTCCGCTCCGAGTTCTTGTTTATGAACCGCAGTGAGTTGCCCAATGAAGACGAGCAATTCGAGGCCTACCGTAAAGCGGTGGTCTCCATGCAGGGCCATCACGTCACGATTCGCACACTGGATATTGGTGCGGACAAAGCGCTCGATTCATTAGCCCCCGTGGTTGCACCGAACCCCGCGCTTGGGCTTAGGGCCATTCGGTACAGCTTGGCACAACCGGAAATTTTTCTGGTCCAGCTGCGCGCCTTGTTGCGCGCCTCAGTCTTTGGATCTCTGCAAATTTTAATCCCGATGATTTCCCATGTCCATGAGTTGACGGAGACTTACCGATATTTGGATTTAGCCAAGTCGCAACTGCGTGAGCGTGGCATCGCCTTCGACGAGAAGATCAAAGTGGGTGGCATGATTGAAATCCCGGCGGCAGCCCTGGTGATTGATGTCTTCATGAAAAGGCTCGATTTTGTGTCGATTGGCACGAACGATTTAATTCAGTACACCCTGGCCATTGATCGTACCGATCAAGAGGTGGCCTCTTTATATGATCCGATACATCCGGCGGTCTTGCGCTTGATCGCGATGACCATTCAAGCCGGCAAACGCGCTGGTAAGCCCGTGGCGGTATGTGGTGAAATGGCTGGCGATCCTGAGCTCACTCGCCTACTCATCGGTATGGGCCTGACCGAATTTTCAATGCATCCGGCCAGCCTGTTACGGGTGAAGCAAGAGGTGCTACTTGCCGATGCAGGCAAGCTGATGGCCCCGGTGAAGAAACTGCTCCTGGCCGACGATCCTGACAAAGTACGCAGCCAGTTTGATCGCATCGCCCGAGTGGATGGCAACTTGTTATGAGTTCCGCCAATCCTGGGTCGATAGGTGTCGTGCAAGAGCAAAAAATGCGCTTTGATGCCCCGATGGCCATGAGTAATGGCCAGCAGTTCGGGCCTTATGAGCTCGCCTATGAAACCTATGGCACGCTCAATCAAGCCAAGAGCAATGCGGTATTGATCTGTCATGCACTTAACGCTTCACATCATGTGGCCGGCGTGTATCAGGATGACCCCAAGAATCTCGGCTGGTGGGACAACATGGTGGGCCCGGGCAAGCCAGTCGATACCGAGCGCTTTTTCGTGATTGGTGTCAACAATCTAGGCAGTTGCTTCGGCTCTACCGGCCCGCATTCTATCTCGCCCGTCACTGGTAAGCCATATGGCCCAGAGTTCCCCGTGGTCACCGTAGAGGACTGGGTCAATGCCCAGGCTCGCCTCGCCGACGCTCTAGGCATTCGGTGTTTCGCGGCCGTGATGGGAGGCAGCTTAGGCGGTATGCAGGCGCTGGCTTGGAGTTATCTCTATCCTGATCGTATTGCGCATAGTGTAGTCATCGCCTCGGCTCCTAAATTGTCGGCGCAAAACATTGCTTTCAATGAGGTGGCACGTCGCGCCATTACCACTGACCCGCAATTCCATGGCGGTCGTTTTTACGATCACGGTGTAGTGCCCTCGCGCGGCCTCGAAGTGGCACGCATGATTGGTCACATCACCTACCTGTCAGACGATGTCATGGCTGAACGTTTTGGCCGGTCCTTGAAAAATGCCGACTATAGTTTTTCACTGACCGGTGTTGATTTCGAGATCGAATCCTATCTGCGCTATCAGGGCGAAAAATTTGCGGGCTATTTTGACGCCAACACCTATTTGCTTATCACACGAGCGCTAGATTATTACGATCCAGCCCGCCAACATGGCCATCATTTGGCGCGCGCGCTCGAAAAGGCCCAAGCGGATTTCCTTTTAGTGTCGTTCACCACCGATTGGCGTTTTGCACCCGAGCGTTCGCGCGAGATTGTTCAAGCCTTGTTGGCCAACCGCCGACAGGTCACTTACGCTGAGATCGACGCCCCGCATGGCCATGACGCTTTTCTGCTCGAAAACCCCCAGTACCTCAAAGTGGTGAGTAGCTATTTTGATCGTATCTTTGAGCGCTTGAACGCCGCAGCCTTACGATCAAGTGGCACCAGCGGGGGTTCAAGATGAACGTGACGTTCAGGGGCATGCCGGCTCACGAATTGCGCCAAGACCTTAGCCTGATCGCAGACTGGATACCCCAGGGTTCGCGAGTATTGGATCTGGGCTGTGGCGATGGCGATCTCCTTGCTTTTTTGAAGGCTAACAAGGGCTGCGACGGCTATGGCGTTGAAATTGATGACGCCCAACTGTTAGCCTGTATGAAGCGCGGCGTCTCGGTCATTCAACGTAACATTGAGGACGGCTTGGAGTTGTTTGGTCAAAAGCAATTTGACATGGTCGTCCTGTCCATGGCCATTCAAGCCACCAAACGCACTGAGAATGTATTGCGCGAAATTTGCGAAGTTGGGCGCGAGGCGATCGTATCTTTCCCAAACTTCGGGCATTGGAGCCATGCGTGGTCGATTCTACGAGGCCGCATGCCGGTGTCGCGCGAAATGCCCTATCAATGGTATGACACGCCCAACCTACATCTTTCGACCCCGAGAGATTTCGAAATTCTGGCGCATCGCTTGGGACTCGTCATTGTGCAAAAGGCGCTCCTGAAGAGCGGCAAGGAAATTCATGGCTTAGCGAGCCTACGTGCCACGCAAGCGATCTATCGCTTGCGCCTGCGCTAAGCTCACACACCATTTTTCTATGGAGCAGCAACCTCATTCGTTTTTAAGTCAAACACAGATCGAGATCAATCATCTTCGCGCTAACGTTTTGCGGCGGATGGCTTGGTTGTTGGGGTTTCTCGGCTTGGTACCTTTCGTTGGTTTAGCGCTGTCCTTCGTGCTCATGGAGCCCAGCGCGCGACCGATGTTAGCTCAAGCGCTATTGCTGTACACGGTGTGCATCATTAGTTTTCTAGGTGGCATTCACTGGGGTATTGCGCTGGTGTTTCATGAGCTGCCAGTGGTTTACGTGGCCACTTCTCTAGTTTGGAGCGTGTTACCCGCGCTAATGGCTTGGCCCATCAGTCTCATGCCGGTCGCTCAAGCGTTGCCCTGGGCTGTCGCCTCGCTGGTCTTCATTCTTGTCGTCGATCTGCGCCTCAACAAGCATTACCCGATCCCTCATTGGTTTGCTTCACTGCGCACAATTCTTACTGCTGTCGCCTGCCTTGCGCTTGGTTTAGCGTGGGCCCTACTCCCTGCCTAATCATGCTCGCTGTCGATCAAACGCTCGACCTAGTTCACCCTCAAGTATCTACATCATATGGCTGACCCATTCCCTAAAACTGCCCCTGTAGCCGCCCTGCAAGCGAACCAGACGCTTGATGAGGCCACACTCACGGGCGCTGAAGCGCTTGTCAAGATGCTCGAAGCCTTTCAGGTCAGGCATGTGTTTGGCCTGTGTGGTGACACCAGTCTGCCCATGTACGATGCCTTTGCAAGACTCCAGCCCAAGATCACGCATGTACTGGCCCGGGACGAGCGCTCGGCTGCCTATATGGCCGATGCCTATGCCCGTGTGAGCGGCACTGTCGGTGTGTGTGAGGGCCCTTCAGGAGGGGGCGCGACCTATCTGTTGCCCGGGGTTGTCGAAGCCAATGAATCGAGTGTACCGGTGCTGGCGATCACCTCCGATATCTCCACGACTTCACGCGGTCGCTACACGCTGACTGAACTCGATCAAGAAAGCCTGTATCGACCACTGACCAAGTGGAACACGACGATCAACCAAGCCGCTGATGTGCCGCGGGTCTTGCGTAAGGCCTTTACGGAAATGACGACCGGTCGACCGGGTGCGGTGCATCTGTGCTTGCCTTTCGATGTGCAAAAAGCTAGCCTGCCAGCTCAAGAAGTATGGGCCGAAGCTCGTCTTAATCACTATCCCGCACATGCAACTCAAGCGAGCCTAGAGTCCTTGCAGCAACTGGCCCACGCCCTAACGAGCGCCCGCAACACGGTCATTGTTTGTGGTGGCGGGGTGATGATCTCTGGGGGTCAGGCGGCACTCAAAGCGGTGGCCGAGGCCTGTGGCGCCTTGATCGCCACCTCGATCAGTGGCCAGGGCACGATTGACCCGAGCGACCCTTTGGCTGTGGGTGTCGTGGGCACGAATGGTGGCAGCCCGGAGACTCGCCAAATCATTCAGCATGCCGACCTGATCTTCTTTGTGGGATGCCGTGCCGGGTCGGTCACCACCGAACGACGACGTGCGCCCCTACCGAGCCAACGTATCGTTCATCTGGATGTTGATCCGGCCGTGATTGGCGCCAACTACGACACAGAAGCCTCCGCCGTGGGGGATGCCCGCCTGTCGCTGGAGGTTCTCTTCAAACTATTGACCGAGGCCATACTCGCCGAAGCCGATGTTGATGGTTTAAGTTCCAAGACTTTCCGGCAAAAACAGTTGCGACTGCGCATGGCCGAGTGGGCTGAGCTTAAGTTACAAAAACATGCACGTTTCATGGCCCTGGCGCAAGACGACTCCATGCCGATCAACCCTGAGCGTCTAGTCTATGCACTAAAACAAACCCTGCCTAAAGATTGCATTGTGGTAGCCGATCCGGGCACACCTTGCCCCTACCTGTCGGCCTACCTGGATGGGGATGCGCCTCCGGCTGCGGGTGCTAACACGACTCAGGAAGATACGATTCCTCGGCGGCGCTTCATCACTAACCGCGCGCACGGTGCGCTTGGCTACGCCATGTCAGCAGCGGTCGGTGCATGGTTTGCCAGCCCGACATCCAAAGTCGTTGCCGTCATGGGTGATGGAAGCTTCGGGTTTACTTGTGGCGAACTGGAGACTATCGTTCGCTATCAAATTCCATTGACCATGATTGTGGTCTCCAATGCCGTGTTTGGCTGGATCAAGGCCGGGCAAAAAAGCGGTTTTGGCGAGCGATATTTCTCGGTCGATTTTTCCCGTACTGACCATGCCAAGGTGGCTGAGGCTTTCGGAGTCAAGAGCTGGAAAGTAGATGATCCGCGACAACTGGTTGAGGCGTGTCGTGAAGCCATGGCCTATCCGGGGCCGACCTTGATCGACGTCATTTGTCAGCCCTTGCAGGATGCGCAAGCACCAGTGAGCGAGTGGATTGCTTAGGCTCCTCAGAGAGTGCAATGCGTGCGACCCTTCTTTTGCTCACTTTCAACCAAGAAAGCTTTGTTCGCGAAGCGGCGCTGAGCTGCCTTGCCCAGGATTGTGAGCCGATCGAGATTATTTTCTCCGATGATGCATCAAGCGACCAAACCTTTCAGGTGCTTCAAGAGATCGCGCAATCCTATACTGGGCCGCATCGCCTTATTGTGAGAAGGAACGAAACCAATGCCGGTATCGGTGAGCACTATAACCAGCTCATTGAACTTGCGGGCGGGAGCTTGCTCGTGACGGCTGCGGGTGACGATGTGAGTGAAGTCTCCAGGGTAAGGACGGTTTTGGCCGCTTGGGATCAGGCTGACCAAGTACCTGATCTCATCTCATCGGATCTGGTCAGCATCGGAGACCGTGGTGAGACACTGCATCGCATTACTGTGGACGACCTGAACGGCTGGCAATCACCGTCGCAATGGCTAAATCAACGCCCTTATGTGGTGGGCGCAGGCCACGCCTTCACCAAACGGCTTCATCAGAGATTTGGTCCGTTCCTTAAGCACTTAAGTTATGAAGATCAAGTCATGGCCTTGCGCGCGAGTTGCCTAGGCGGGGGTTTGACAATTCGCGAGCCCCTCGTGAAATACCGCGCCGGTGGACTATCGGGGCGCCAAAAATCATTTGAAAACGGCGAGGCCTATCGACGCTATTTGCTTAAGCGCCATTCAAGCCATCTAGGCATGTATGAACAAGTACAGGCCGACTTGACGATGTTTGGCATGCCTGAATTGTTTCCAAGAAAAATGCGAGCGCGACTGACTAGGGCGCGCGTTTTTGTTGCGATGTTGCAGGCCCCATCCATGCGAGTGCGCATGGGGATAGTGCGACAATATCCGTCCAAAAATGTAAGCGCCTTTGTCGCTTGTATGCAGGCCTTTTCCATCGCCAGCGCCCCTGGCTTATTTGCCTGGCGCTCGCGAGTTTTTACTTCACGGCCTTAAATTCCCAAAGCAAATGACTACGCCGCCGCATGAGGGCATCGGCCGTCATTTTAAGGCGCAGCCGCGCAGAAGGATGGTCCGGATGATAATCACCTCGAGGATGGATGCGAGCTTGTCGAATGAGCTCAAAGCGCCCCACAAAGCCGTACATTCGCGCCATCGGCTCCTCGCCCGTAAAGTAGCGCTGCGTCTTTACCGACATAAAATTGACATGAGTCGGGTCTGCAAACGCGAGGGCGTGAGGAAAAGCAGGGGCCACCGAATAAAATAGCCCGCCATTCTTGAGAACCCGCCAGGCTTCATTCATCAGCCTTATAAAGGGAAAAATAGTTTCACCACTTGCGAAATTAATAGCGGTGCGCGGCACGTGTTCGAGAAAATCGTAAGCCGACACTGAATCAAAGAAGTGATCTTCAAAGGGTATCGCTTCCAAGTTCAAATTGGCCGCTCGAATGTCCCGCACGCCGGGCACGACAAGGCCAGCCCGAAGATCGATGCCATAAAGTTCAGTATGTTTGTACGGGTTTCTAGGCTGGGTGCCGCAACCAAGATCGAGGTGCTTAGTCATAGTGCTTTTCGCGCGTATCCGCCATGGTCTCTTCAATGATCCGAATATAGCCTATCATCTGCGCACCTTAAGAAAACTACCCCTGTTCCGCTTGACAATGAAAAATTCGTACCTCACTCGCAGCTATGCACTGATATTTTCGTGTTTGTTGCTATTGTTTCCGGGTACGGCGCTGTCAACGCCCGTCGGCGCAGGCCTTACTGAGGCGGCGCTTTTAATTGTTGCGATTGTAGGGCTTTCGCACTTCCGACAAACCTGGATCACGCCTGGTCATTTAAGCAATCCCCTCAAATTATTTTGTGTGCTTTGGCTCATCAGTGTCGCGCTCGAATTTTTCTTGATGACCATTCATGGTTTTAGTGCGTCGGGTATGCATTCCCCGCTCCTGCGCATCGCCGCTGTGATTAGCCTTGTGCTGATGGTTGAGGTCGCGCCCAAAACGCGAGTGTTTTGGTACGGCATTGCCTTGGGGTGTTTTTCAGTTTTTGTCATCGCGAGCTATCGCAAGTTCCACCTGAACATTGACCGCGCCACAGGATTTCACAACCCAATTCATTTTGGAAACTTTTCCCTGGCCATGGGCATGATGGCCTTGGCGGCCCTGACCCAGTTGAAGTCCGCGTCGACATCGCTTAGAGTCTTGCTGGGTTTGGCGACTTTGGCTGGCGTGTTAACGTCTCTTTTTTCTGGGTCCCGAGGGGGTTGGCTCGCGCTGCTGTTGATTTTTATACCGCTAATGAGCATTAGTAAGGATAAAAGGCAAATGAGCTTCGTCGCACTCTTTTTCGGAGCGGGCCTGGTGTTGGCCTATGTTGTCCCTGAAACCGGCGTCCGGCCAAGAATTGAATCGATCGCCCACGATTTGATCGCTTATGGTCAAGGCAATATCGAGACGTCGATCGGTATGCGACTCGAGCTCTTTCGCAGTAGCTTCAATGTATTTTTGGCGCACCCGGTGATTGGCGTAGGCGACAATTTCAAATTCGCGCTAGATGAAAT
>JAYVKZ010000152.1:0-4324 GCA_043767985.1 Betaproteobacteria bacterium | reverse complement strand
TGTTTGGCAATGGCGGCAATACCACCCATGAATGTTCCGCAAATACCAAGGATATGAATGTGCATGAGACTACAATCGCTCTACTTTATGAATGCTTTAAAACTCGAGATCGCCGCCCGCGCGGCCCAAATGATCGCGGATTCCGGACTGGATTATGGCAGCGCCAAGCGTCGGGCCGCCGTGGACGTTTGGGGAACGAATAGTTTGCCAAAGGACAGCCTACCCAATAATGAAGATGTCGACGCTGCCTTGCTCGATCATTTTGAGCTTTTCGACGAGAAGCACCCAGCCCGCGTACAGAGCCTTCGTGAAGTCGCGCTCGAACTCATGGACAAGCTCTCCGCCTTCCAAATTTATCTGACCGGCCCCGCCTGGAAGGGTATTTGTGCTGAGCATGCCTATGTCCACCTTCAGGCTTTTCACGACAACCCTAAAGAGGTGGAGTACGCACTGCTCAACCTGAATATCGCCTACCAGGCCGAAACAGCCCCTCATTGGCGTGGCGACAAAGACATCGAGGCGCTTGCCCTACTCTATCAAAAAGATCGGCAAAAAATACCCGTCTTGATCTCGCTTTACGACATTGACGATTTGCGTGGCGCGCTCAAGGTGAAAATTCGAATCGGCGACGAGACCATCGCCGCGCGCGGGAATCGCGACGCTTTGACGGCCCGGATCAATGCCCCATCCAAAAGCATTGAAGGCGGCACGCCGTGACGAAGCCACCCAATAGCGCTCATCGAAGACTTTGGATCGGCGCGGGCGCTGGGGCACTTTTGGCCGGTGCAGGACTCTCAGCATGGAGGCTTCGACTTCAAGAGCCGATTGACGAGGCCGTCAACATTTTGTTTCAGCAAAACTATGCCATTGCAGCGGGCCCAAAAACAGCACAGGATGCATCCGCTCGTCGAGCCCTTCATTCCCTAAGCGGTAAAACCGTCGTGCTCAACTTTTGGGCCACCTGGTGTGCTCCTTGTGTAGAAGAAATGCCTGAACTCTCCAAGTTGGCCGAAAGCTGGCAGCTTGATCTTGGGGAAACAGTGATCACCTTGGGTCTAGGCATTGATTCAATTGCGAATATTGAGAGGTTTTATCAGAAATTACCTGTAAGTTACCCGCTATTAGCTGCAAATGCGCAAGCCCTCGAACTAATTCGCCTATTCGGCAATCCGTCCGGGGGTTTACCCTTCACTGTCATTATCAGCGCCCGAGGGAAGATTTTCGAGCGCATTTTAGGTCGATTCGACGCCAAAGCGCTGGATATTGCGGTTCGCAAAGTGGCAAGAGGCGCCTAGTGGCGAGCCAAAAAGAGAACGCGACAAGAAAAAGAAGGTAAACTTCGCGCTTGTAGTAAGCGACTGGCCACTGACAACCCAAGGCCAAGCCGTTGAGATAAGAACAGAATCAGCGAAGATCGCGGATTTAAGCGGCGGATCAATGCTTACTACCTTTCGGAGCAGTCTATGGACCTACGCAAACTCAAGACCCTGATCGATCTGGTTTCTGAATCGGGCATTGCCGAGCTCGAGATCACGGAGCCAGAAGGCAAGGTCAGAATCGTGAAGGGAATGGCCGGTTCAAATCCAGGCCCCACCCAACATTTCTATCAGTCGATGCCTCATCAAGGCACCGGGCAAATGCCTGCTCAGGCGTCGGCGCCGCAACAGGCGGCGGCCGAAGTGCCTGTTCCGGTGATCGCTCCAGGCCATCCCGTCACCTCACCCATGGTCGGCACCTTTTATCGATCTGCGCAACCGGGTAGCCCGCCGTTTGTCGAAATTGGCAGCCAAGTCAAAGAAGGCGATACGATTTGCATCATTGAAGCCATGAAGCTCTTGAATGAAATTGAGTCCGACAAGACCGGTACGGTGAAAGCCATCCTGATCGAAAACGGTCAGCCGGTGGAGTTCGGTCAGCCCCTCATCATCATTGAGTAAGCTTTTCCCACATGTTTGAAAAGATACTGATCGCCAATCGTGGCGAAATTGCTCTGCGGGTACAGCGCGCTTGTCGAGAACTTGGGATTAAAACCGTGGTCGTGCACTCCCAAGCCGACACCGAAGCGAAATATGTCAAGTTAGCGGATGAATCCGTCTGCATTGGGCCCGCACCGTCGAAAGAAAGCTATCTCAATATCCCAGCCATTATTAGCGCTGCGGAAGTAACGGACGCGGAAGCCATCCATCCGGGCTACGGCTTTCTGTCGGAGAATGCCGACTTCGCCGAACGCGTGGAGCGTAGCGGTTTTGTGTTTATCGGCCCAAAGTCGGAATCGATTCGCCTCATGGGCGACAAAGTGTCTGCCAAAGACGCCATGAAAAAGGCCGGCGTACCCTGCGTACCCGGCTCAGAAGGCGCGCTACCGGAAGACCCCAAAGAATGCTTACGCATTGCCAAGTTGGTCGGCTACCCCGTGATCATCAAGGCAGCGGGCGGCGGCGGCGGGCGCGGCATGCGAGTGGTGCATACCGAAGCCGCCCTGGTCAACGCCATTTCGATGACGCGCAACGAAGCGGGCGCCGCCTTCGGCAACCCGTCGGTCTACCTCGAAAAATTCCTGGAGAACCCGCGCCACGTCGAAATTCAGATCCTCGCCGACGAGTATAAAAACGCGGTGTATCTGGGCGAGCGAGACTGCTCGATGCAAAGACGGCATCAGAAAGTACTGGAAGAAGGCCCGGCCCCGGGCATTGCCAGACGAGTGATCGAGAAAATTGGTGTGCGCTGCGCCGATGCTTGTAAAAAAATTGGCTACCGAGGTGCGGGCACCTTTGAGTTTTTGTACGAAAAGGGTGAGTTCTTCTTTATTGAGATGAATACGCGCATACAAGTCGAGCACCCGGTGACCGAACTGATCACTGGCATTGACATTGTTCAGGAACAAATTCGCGTCGCGGCCGGCGAAAAATTGCGCTTTCGTCAACGCGATATTGAGATCAAGGGCCACGCGATTGAGTGCCGCATCAATGCCGAAGACCCTTTCAAATTCACCCCCTCGCCTGGCAAGATATCGGCATGGCACCCTCCTGGCGGTCCAGGTATTCGGGTCGACTCCCATGCCTACTCTGGCTATACGGTGCCGCCCAACTATGACTCCATGATTGGCAAAGTGATTGCCTACGGAGTCACGCGTGATCAGGCCATTAAACGCATGCGAATCGCCCTGAGTGAAATGGCCGTCGAAGGCATTCAAACCAATTTGGCCTTGCATCGCGAGTTATTGGCCGATGCCAACTTTGTGAACGGCGGCACCTCCATTCATTACCTTGAACATAAGCTTGCCCTGCGCAAAGCCTAGGTCACCCAAATCAAGTGCGCCGACACATTTAGCCTAAGGTCCGATCCCTTTCTATGTACCGAGAACTCGTCGTCATTGTTGCGCGTGATGTTGCGGAAAGTCTGAGCGATGCGCTTCTGGAGCTGGGCGCGCTCTCGGTCCAGGCCGAAGATGCCGATGCCGACACCACCGACGAGGTAGCCATCTTTGCCGAACCCGGCGAACCCGTGGCAGGCAATGCCTGGCGCCGTACCCGCTTGATCGCCCTGCTCGACCCGCAGGCAAGTACCACAGGTGAAGCGCTTTTGGTGCAAGCCGCCCTACAGTGTGGGCTGGACGAGCCTTTGGCGGCCAGCTTTCGCGACGTCGCCGATCAAGACTGGGTAAGCCTGACCCAATCTCAATTTGACCCGATTGTCATCGGTCCAAGACTGACCATTCGCCCCTCTTGGCATCGACCCGTCGAACTCGGCCAAACCGAAGTCATCTTGGACCCCGGCCTGGCCTTTGGCACCGGTAGCCATCCCACGACGCGTATGTGCCTGGAGTGGATCGAGCAGTGCTTACCGAGGAGCGCAACCGTCATTGACTACGGCTGCGGCTCGGGCATTCTAGCCATCGCTGCCGCGAAACTCGGGGCCGGCTCAGTTGTAGCCGTTGATATTGATGAACAGGCCGTGCTCAGCACCCGAAACAATGCGCTAAACAATCAAGTCAAGCTCATCGCCCATAACACCCGTCAAGCCTCTCCCAAGCCCGCTCAAGTCGTGCTCGCCAATATTTTGGCGAATCCTCTCAAAGTGTTGGCGCCTGCGCTTGAAGCCTTAGTGTTGCCCGGGGGAAGTTTGATCTTGGCGGGACTGCTCGATCGTCAGGTACACGAAGTCGCGGCGGCCTACACTGATATTCAGATGAACGTTTTTCGCTCGCGCGAAGGTTGGTCCTGCCTCGTGGGAACGAAGGCAAAATAGCTCAAATCAAGCGTCGCGCTAAAATGCGGCCACGATGGCATTAGCAACAACCTGTCCACATTGTAAAACAAGCTTC
>JAYVKZ010000151.1:0-3107 GCA_043767985.1 Betaproteobacteria bacterium | reverse complement strand
GGGATCCAGGCGTCTGCCTTCCTACAAGCGATGACCATGCCAGAGGCGGGTGATTCGACTTGCTTTTCTTAGAGGCGCCGACGAACGGTCGCAGGCGATGCCCGAATGGTTTTGATCTAAGAAGAGTGTGAATTAGTTGACATGCCTTCGGCACGCTGTCCCGCCGACTTTAGCGAGCCTGGTGCTCGACGGTCAGCCAATGGCCGCTTTTCGTCAGTTGCTCGCTGATCATTTGGGTCACATCTTGATGGGTGCTGCCGTAAAACGTCACTTCCTTGAAGTTATTGATGCCAGCTCACCACATGCCACCACTCGTCGTGCTCAAACATAGCTTCGTCGGTCAGTAGGTAACATCCTTAGCTTTTTGCCACCTAATAGAGAGGAATGAAACTATGTCAACCGAAAAGACCTTGAAAACCTGGATGTGTTTAATTTGTGGATGGCTCTACAACGAGTCTGCAGGGGCGCCTGAAGAGGGCCTTGCTGCGGGAACGCGCTGGGAGGATATACCGCCCAATTGGACCTGCCCAGAGTGTGGTGCTCGTAAGGAAGACTTTGAAATGGTGGAACTGTGAAATGAGTGCAAGCGAGAGCTTCAATGGTGTGACGGTCATGGTGATCGACGATAGCAACACGATTCGTCGCAGCGCCGAAATCTTCCTCGGAAAAACGGGTGCGAAAGTGGTGCTCGCCGAGGACGGCTTCGATGCTCTCGCAAAAATTGCAGATCACCAGCCTGATTTGATTTTCTGTGATGTGTTGATGCCCAGGCTCGATGGCTATCAAACCTGCGCGCTCATTAAGAAGAGTCCAAAATTCAAGACGACCCCGGTTGTGATGCTGTCGAGTAAGGACGGCCTCTTTGATAAGGCCAAAGGAAGAATGGTTGGCTCTGACCACTATCTGACAAAGCCCTTTACTAAGGACAGCTTGCTTCAAGCGGTGAAGGAATTTGCCCGCAAAACAGCTGGAGTGCAGGCTGGCGAATCAGCCGTCAGCGCCGCCGCACCCATTGCCGCCAAGCCTACTGGTGCCGCAATTCGCAGCACACTGGCAACCGCGCCAGCGAGTGTGCCAGAACTACCTCAGGCCGCGGAAGCGCTGCCCTCATTTAGTTTGAACTTTACACCGCAGTTTTCTGAAGCCCCTGCGCTACCTAGATTAGAAGCGGTCGACATCGTGCCGACCTCGGAAAAATTCAACCTAAGTCTTGTCTAACCCATCATCCAACCCAAGGAAAATCATGGCCAATGCCAAAATCCTCGTCGTCGAAGACTCTCCGACCGAACGGTTCTATCTTGCCGACTTGCTAGGCAAGAAGGGCTATCAGGTCATCACTGCCGAAACCGGTGAAGAAGCGCTCATCAAGGTGAAGGCCGAGCGCCCCAAATTAGTGGTGATGGATGTTGTCATGCCGGGGCAGAGTGGTTTTCAGATTACCCGCGCCATTACCCGTGACCCTGAGACGAAAGATATTCCAGTGATTCTTTGCACCAGCAAAAGCACCGAAACGGATCGCATTTGGGGCTTGCGCCAAGGTGCTAAAGATTATCTTGTGAAGCCCGTGAAGCCAGAAGAGTTCCTAGCTCGCGTGGCTGATCTCGCTCACTAGTTCTAGGAATGTAAAGCTATGGCCATACGTCGTCGCAATCTTAAAGAGTTTCAAATGCGCTTGACCGAGCGCATTAACAATGCGTCTGCAACCAGTAAAAATACGAGATTGGGAGTCATGATCAACGAGCAAAAGTGTTTGGTTGATCTTGAAGAGGCAGGAGAGATTCTCTCGATTCCAATAAAGACGACGCGTGTGCCTGGCACCCAATCCTGGTTTAAGGGCATGGTGAGTCACCGAGGCGTACTGATCGGCGTCGCCGATCTCGCCCAGTTTAGCGGACAGGTGAGTAGTCGGGTCGGCAAAGACTCGCGTCTGTTGACGCTCAACCAACGACTAGGGCTGAACGCAGCGATTCTTGTGAGTCGCATGCTGGGCTTGCAAAACCTTGGGCAAATGAAGTCTCTTGAATCTAAGCAATCTCGGCCTTGGGAAGGTTCAAGTTGGATGGATGAACGCGGTGAAACATGGCTGGAGATCAAGCTCTCAGCCTTGGCCGGTGATCAAAAATTTTTATCAGTAGCAGCGTAAGCTACGGAGATTTGTATGAAAGTTCTTACCAAAAAAATGGGTGAATTCTTAAAGCCCAAAACAGCATCAAATGCTTCCAAACTGATCGGTTTTAAATTCCCCAGTTTTGGGAAGAAAGACCCGCTGGACGTTGATACGGCCCTGATCGATCCGCCGACCGGCGCAGCGCCAACAACCGCTATGGAATCGCTTGCGGCCCACACCCTTGTGGGTCAATATGAGAGTAGTCCTGGGGTAAAGAAGCCGGGAAAGAAATACAAGGCGTCGAGCAGGGGGTTGCTTGCGACCATGCCGATGGAGAAGCAACAAAGAGTATTCGTGACGGCCCTAGGATTTTCACTGGCCTTAGCATTGCTGTTTGTTTGGTTAGATATTCGTCATTCACGAAGCATGGCGGAATTTAATCAATCCGTCACTGAAATCGTGTTGAATACTCAGCGCCTCGCCAAGTCTGTTCCGGCGGCACTCAAGGGCGATCCCGCGGGTTTCACACAGATCGACGATAGCCGCACGAAGATTTCGACCTTGGATGCCGCGTTGGCAAGCACAAGCGTCGTCATGAATAGTCCAGACTTGCTTGCCAAGTTACAGCTCGCCGAAGAGAAGTGGAAACCTACTGCGGATGCTGCTCAAAACATCGCGGGCGCCCGGAAGTTTTTGCAAGATATGGGCGCGGTGAAGAGTCGCTTGATTGAATCGTCCCCACTTCAATACGACGAAGCCAAGGTCATTGCCGTGATCAGTCTTCAGTCTGGTGCGTCTGCGAAGGAGTCTTCTCTGGCCAGTGAGTTGGTTGGCGCGTCACAGATTCTTGCGAAAGAAATCTCAGAGGCATTTTCCGACGAAGGTGCCGCCGCACGAGATCCCGCAGCGATTATGGAACTCTACAGCGAATATAAAGGCAATATTAATAGCTTGCTGAACGGCGATGCGCGAGCGGGGATTGAGGCGGCGAAATTTGCAG
>JAYVKZ010000150.1:0-16417 GCA_043767985.1 Betaproteobacteria bacterium | reverse complement strand
GCCTGGCGTAAACCCTCGACCATCGTCGTTCATGAGCAGTTTTGGAATGCTCATGCCAAGATGGCCGATATTGTGTTGCCCGCAACCAGTACCTTGGAGCGTGATGATATTGGAGCCTCCAGTGGCGAACCCCTTTGGGTTGCGATGAAAGCGGCCCGATCTGCGCCTGGCCAGGCACGCGATGATTACGCAATCTTTAGCGAGCTGGCCGAGCGCCTGGGATCAAGCGCAGAATTTACCGAAGGCCGCTCCGCCACGCAGTGGATTCGCCACCTGTACAACGAGGCCGCGCCGCGCGCACGAGCTATGGGCTTGGACATCCCCGACTTCGAGTCGTTTTGGGAACGGGGTGAATATCGTCTGCCGGTATCAGATCACCCCATCGTGATGTTCGCCGAATTTCGAGCCGACCCGCTCGCCAATAAACTCAATACCCCGAGTGGTCTGATCGAAATCTTTTCTACGAAAATCGCAGGCTTTGGCTACCAAGAATGTCCCGGCTACCCGGTGTGGCTCGAACCCGCCGAGTGGCTCGGTCGAGCTGACCTTAAGGGGCAGGGCTTGCACCTGATTTCGGATCAGCCTTGCACCAAGTTACACAGCCAACTGGACCATTCCTCACATAGCCGTGCCGCAAAAGTAGCCGAGCGTGAAGCGCTCACGATTCACCCCGATGATGCGCGCTTGCGTTCCATTAAAACTGGCGACATCGTGCGTGTGCACAACGCGCGCGGCAATTGTCTCGCCGGTGTGATTGTTAGTGAAGAGGTCATGCCAGGGGTGGTGCGCATGTCGACCGGCGCTTGGTGGGACCCAGATTCAGACCGTCTTGACAAACATGGCAACTCGAACGTGCTTACCCGCGATGTGGGCGCGTCGCGCTTATCGCAAGGCTGCGCAGCGCAAACCTGCATCGTCGAGGTTGAACGCTTGCAAGGACCCGTGCCACCCATGACGGCTTATCAGCTACCGACCTTCGATGTAAGGGAAACCTAGCATCGCTTTAAGGGATACATGACTCTTGCCGATCAGGCCACAAATAAAATAGTTTACATCCCAAGGGCGTCCGCCGTCAGCTTGCGAAGCTCTTTGCGCAGCTTGTCTCTCACCCCCGCCTTCGCCTTGCTGCGAATCAGGTTCTTCAGCTCGAAAGGATCTTGATCGAGATCGTACAGTTCGTCGAGCTCGCCAGCATCACCACGGTTCACCCAGTGAATCAGCTTGTACTGATCGGTGCGGACTGCCTTATAAGTCATACCCACGAGCCAAGGCATGGCGTTCTCGGCCCAGTACTCCACCATGAAAGACTTTCTCCAAGGGACTTTTGCGCGAGCCGAGATCTTAGAAAGCCCAGGGGGCTTAAAAAGCGGGAGGAGTGATCGCCCCTGAATCTGCACCCCCGGCTTGCCTCCCGCAAGCTCAATCATGGTGGGCGCGATGTCCTGGCAAATGACCAGCTTTTTGCTTCTTACCCCAGCTTTCACCAACTTTGGATAGCGCACTAGGAACGGCGAGCGAATGCCTTCTTCATAGGCAAAGCGTCGCTCGGGCCCTAAGCCGTGCTCACCAAAGAAGTACCCGTTATCACCAAGAAAAACGATACAGGTATTGTCCAGTGTGCCTTGCTTTTCGAGGGAAGCGAGTATGGCCCCTACACCTTCATCCACTGATGCCATCATGGCCGCGCGCAGGCGAATCTCTTCTTGTTTGCCGGAATGCACGGCATCGAGTACGACCTGAGCGGCCTCATCCTTTTTAAGTTCGAAGCAGTCAGCCCAGGCGGGCTTTTGTTTAATGACTTCCTCGGCACTCAACATGTTCGGCTTTTTCGGAAAGACTTCGCCCCGGTATAAATCTTTGTGCCGCTCTGCTGCAACATAACCCTCAACTTTGAAAGTGCCGTCAGCGGCTTGCTCTGCATCGGGGTGCACAGCCTTATGCGCGAAAAAGAGTGAGAAGGGTTTTTTCTTGCCGTGTTTTTTGTGATGACCTTCCAGAAAGCCCACCGCCAGCTGATTCATGATGTCGGTGACATAGCCTTGATGCTGAACGTACTGGCCGTTCTCATTCAGGCGCGGATTGTTGAGCCGCCCATGACCGTCATAACTCACCCAGTAGTCGTAACCTGGCCGGGGGCCACCCTCATTGCCCATGTGCCATTTGCCAATATGGGCCGTCGAATAGCCGCGTTTTTGAAGACTGAGATGGTAATTGGGCAAACGGTGGCTCATCGCATCCCTTGCGACGTTATCGATGATGCCGTGCCGGCTGGCATATTGCCCGGTGACGATAGAGGCTCGATTGGGTGAACAAATCGGCGTAGTATGAAAGGCGCGCTCAAACATCATCCCTTCGTGTGCAAGGCGGTCGATGTGTGGCGTTTTCATGTAGGGATGTCCGCCAGCGCCGAACTCGTCGTAACGTAAATCGTCGATTAAGATGACTAGCAGGTTGGGCTTCATTGCTCATTCCTTATCTTAGAAGCGGATACCGGTACTCAGTCTGAGAGAGTTTTCAGTACTGAAATTGACGTTGGGATCCCATGCGACGCGGACAAACCAAGCCGGCCAGTCATAGGTCACGCTCAATCCCCAGCGTCGAATCGTTTCACCAGATACGAGACCTGTCTTATAGAGGAGATCCATGCTCAGTCTGTCCTGTTGGTTAACCTGTCGTCGGTAAACAAGGTGCAGATGGCGTTGATCGGGATTGGCCCGGTTGTCGCGAATGTACTGTAGGGAAAAAATGTCTTTTCCAGAAAGATGCTTACCTACACTGAGCATGTAGGAATCATTAGGATCAAAATTGAGATTGAAATAGGGCCTCAGGTTGGTGCGTCCAAGCCCCAAAGAGCCGAACCACGGGTCGCCCACTTCAGCTTGAATGCTACCGCCCCAAAAGCCGCCACTTGCCGATTGAATCGATGGCGTGATACGAAACTCTTTGCCGAAACTGCGATCCCATCCTACGCGCCACTCGGAGATTTGTTGACTCGACTGCGCGAAGTACCCTAACCAAACGTTGCCGATCTCGGAGCTGCTCCGAAGATTCACATCCCAACCCGGCGACTGGCTGGAGAAACTGTAGTAACCCGTCGTGAGCTTGTAACTCGCATTGGTTGCGATGGGCTTCTCAGATGTTTGCGATTGAACGTAAGCTGGTGTGAACGCAAAGAGCATGACATACGAGAAATAAATCGGCATGCCGAGCAAGCGACGACATAGCGAATCCCGGTTCAGAAATATCGAGCATCGTCCTAAAACAGTTATATTTCTCACTTCACCAACTGCCAAACTCGCCCATCAAAGCGTTGCAACACCATATGCTCAACCACGCGGTAGTCGCTCGGACTGGTCGCAATGAGGCTACCCGGTAACAATGCTCCAATGCGCACATCGCGTAAATTACTGGCTTGTTTGAGGATATTCTCTCGGGTGAGGTCATCGCCGCATTGCCTGAGCACTTGCTCCATGGTTTGCGCGAAAGCATAGCCAGAAATGTTGAGGCTGTCGGTGATGTTGGCCTCGGGCATGTACTTCTTCATCCATTCGAAAAATGGTGCCAATTCCGCGTCATTGGCCCATTGCGGATCGGTCGGGTCCTTAATAAAGCCTGCAGTTTTGACGCCTACGGATTTATCGAGCCCGGCGGGCTGTAAGGTTGCTCCCACCGAGGCCGATCCAAGGTGCAGATACACGTCCGCTTTCCAGCCCAGATCGGCAATTTTGCGAATCGCCTGCGCCGCTTGTTTGGCATAAGTAAACAGCATCACGGTATCGGCCCCTGTGCCCTTCATGGTGATAATTTGCGAGTCGATAGTCGGGTCAGTCGCCTGGAAGCTCTCAGTGCTGATCAGCATCGCTGCCTTGTCTGCGAGCCCCTCTTTGAGGCCTGCGACCATTTCCTTACCAAAATCATCATCCTGAAAAATGGCAGCAATCTTGGCATTGGGGCGCGTCGCCAAAATGCTCTTGGCGTAGAACATCGCCTCGCCACGTAAAGTGGGCTGCCAGCCCATGGTCCAAGGAAACGCCACAGGGTCAGCGAAACGTACGGAACCCGCTGCGATGAATAACTGAGGTACTTTCTTGGCATTCAGATATTGGCGAATCGCTAGATTCAAAGGCGTGCCCAGTGTGCCAAAGATCAGTGCAACTTCATCTTGCTCCACTAGTCGGCGAGTTTGCTCAACCGCCTTGGGTGGACTAAAACCGTCATCCAGGCTGATCAGATTGATTTTGCGGCCATTGATACCGCCACGGTCATTGAGCGATTTGAAGTACGCGAGCTGTGCTCGACCGAGCTGTCCATAGGCCGAGGCCGGGCCACTGTAGGGCAGTGTCTGCCCAATCTTGATCTCGCTGTCGCTGACGCCTGGCCCGTACTTTTTCTGGGCCTGCGCGCGCGGCAGGAAGCTGGCCCCCACGACGCCAGCGAGCGAGGCTTTCAATGCAGAACGTTTGACGGTGAATCTGTTCATGGTTGCTCAGGCTAAAAAAAGTACGGTCAGAGCATCTTATTCCTTGTAAGCTGGCATTGAGCTATGTCGTTCCGTCCAAGCCCCCCGTCAACTCGTCGAGAAAAGTACCTTGCCTGCTGGTGATGACCAGGGTGTCGCGGTAACCGCCAGCCTCTGTGGGTTGAATAGGGGTGGTTTCATGGATCACTTTTTCGTCGTCCAGCAACAAAAGGGACCAAGGCTCTTGCAAAGTAAACCGCTCGCCCGAGCGCCCAGCCGCATCAAACACTCGGGTTTCACCGCCCTTGATACCTTTGCGGGATACGAGAAATACCCCGACCAGATCGACACCGTCGCGGTGCGCTCCTTCCGGTGTTGGTCGACCAATACCGTGGGTCGTGTCAATGCGAAATTGATGAGCCTCCATACACTGCCTAGAGGCAGCTTCGCTTCCCGTCGTCCGGCTGCGTAGCTGGATAGACGTTTTCGCAAAAGCCTCCATCAAGCCGGTCCAAGCAACCGTGCTCTTAACTTCCTGCGGTATGGGCTCAAACCAACGATTCATGCCGCCATGCAAAGCGTTATAAGTGGTTGGCTGCCAATGGGCGCGATGAGGGGCCTCCAAAAGGCCATTCTCAGAATAGATGAAGGAAGAGTGCCTACGCCTCCTATATTTTCCGCCGTCCTTGAGGTATTGATCGCTCGGCATCGTATGCCAACTGGGTGCCAGTGCATTTAGGCTCTCTAGCGTGCAACCAGCCCAAGCACAGACACTGGTCGCACTCAGGATCGCATAGCCCGCGCTGGCTAGTTGCTCGGCAAGCTTGTCTAGCTTGGTCGAAATCGGGAGAATTTCTAATTGGCTCATGGGCTGTTATATTTGCGCAGGTCGGTCTCGAGCAGTAGATTGTAACGAGGCTGGATGCTTTCTTGTCTAGATCATGTGGTGGTGCGATGGCGATTTTGAATTTTATTTTGACCTCCAGTCTTTTGATGTTCGCTTGCCTGCCCGCCACAGGCGAAGTGCGCGAGGCCCAGTTCTTGAGTGGCGCGCAGCTTCACTCCGACGAATCATTTGATCGAAGTGCGATCCATGCCTGTCAGCCAAGCGTCGGTGATCGCGCCTTGATCATCAATATCGCCGCAAAAATAGAAGCGCTCAAAGGGCTGAATGCGGCCAAGGTCAAAATCACCTCCGGTAAGTGCAAAGGCGAAACGGGCTGGGTGGCGATTGCGCATCTCAACGCTTTGGTTTAGATGCGTCATCGCGTTCTCGTCGGGTCAGTGCTGATCAACGCAGCGGCATTAGTGGGTCTGTGGAAGTTCGGCAGCTTCATCATTCAGGCCGACGATACGAGCAGCCTGAATCGCTGGCTTTTTTGGATACTCTTTTCTGCGGCGATTCCTGCGCTCGCAGCGCTCTTGTTTCTGTTAAAGGGCCAGAAGACGTTGGCACTGATTGCCGTTTTCGCCGCAGTACCCTTATGGTTTGTGTGCACCACGGGGCAAGTGATGCTTGAAGTCGTAGGCCTAAAATTTTAAAGATAAGCTGCACACATGAAAGCTGAGAATTGATGACCTCGCATTGGGAAGTAAGTTAAAAATGAGTCCATCAGTCATTGAACGGCAACTCACTGAAGGGTTTAAGGCAGTTCGCGCTGCCCATCAAGTTCCAGAAGAGGAATCGGCCGATGTGTATCTGCAAAGCCTTGCCGAGGCTGCAGTCATTGATACTACGCTGCCACGCCGAGACGCTACCGACATCGCGTTTGTGACCCTTGATCCGGCCTCCAGCACCGACCTGGATCAGGCGTTTTCAGTATGCCGCGACGGCGATATGCTGGTCTTGCTCTATGCCATTGCCGATATCGGCGCTTTTGTGCCCCGTGGTGGTGAGATCGAGGCACAGGCTTTTCAACGAGGGGTCACAGTGTATTGCCCCGATGGCAGCATCCCGCTTTACCCGCGCATACTCTCGAAGCAGCGCGCCAGCCTCTTGCCTGATGGACCCCGGCCTGCGGTGTTGCTCACCGTTCAAGTGGACTCCGCCGGCATTTCTCGTTTGCGCAACGTGGAGCGCGCCACGGTGCGAAGCCGCGCAAAACTAGCCTACGAGAACGTTAGCGATTATGATCTCTCTCCAGATACTATCGAGCTGGCCAGGCGAATTGCTGACGCCGAGTTGAAAAGAGGCGCGTTTAGAGTGGATCGTGCCGAGCAGGAGGTGGTGATCGACCCTTCAGCGCCGGGCGGACTGCGTCTCGAGTTTGCACCCAAGCGCCTCAGTGAGCACAGAAATGCCGCGCTATCTCTGGCCACAAATCTCGCGGTGGCGACTCAGTTTCTTGAAACTGGTGTAGGACTTTTTCGGGTGATGGATGAGCCTGACGCTTTCCAAATTAAGCAACTTCGTCGTTTGGCCCAAGCTTTGAACATTCCCTGGGAAATTACTGAAACACTCCACGGCGTGGTGGAGCGACTTGAAATTGACAACGCAAAGCATCTTGAATTTAGTCAGGCGATTCGTCGCATGGGTGGCGGGGCACGCTATCTGCAATATCCAATTCCGAATATCACTGCCGATGAGAAAAAGAAAAATTCTGCGCAACTCGCTAAGCCATGGCATGCGGCCATCGCGGCAAGCTATGCGCATGCAACCGCACCGATGAGGAGACTGGCGGATCGTTACGTCCTGGATCTGCTGGTGGCGCAGTTTGCGAAAGATGAGGCTGCCGTTCAAGCCTTGTTGCCGACGCTGGCCTTGTTGCCGCCAATCATGGAAGGTGCGGAGCGGCGCGCGGCCGTAGTGAGCCGAGAGTCGATTGATTTGATCGAGTCCCACATGCTTCTTCCACTCGTTGGTAGCGAGCTATACGCCACAATTGCTGATGTTGCAATTGGTAGTTGGCAAGTGCAAGTCGACAAGCCTGCCGTGCTGAGACGCATACGCGTTGACCGCAATCTTGCGGGCAAGGTTGGCGCTCAACTTAGAGTTAGGGTGGTGGGATCGAATGTCAATGATATTGAATTAGTCTTAGTGCCCTAGCGCATTAGTTCCACCCCTCGACCTCACAGCCTCCGAAAATCATACGGCTGCCCGATGGCGTCATCAAGCCATAAGGAAAGGCCAAGTCGAGTGCGCTCGCCTCGTCCAATGTTTGCAACTGCTCCTGGTTAAGATGTACCGATAATGCGGCAACATTGTCTTGCAACTGAGCAACAGAGCTTGCTCCAAGAATCAAAGATGATATTCTTGGTTGCGCGAACGCCCAAGCTAGAGCCACTTGGGAAGGAGCCCGACCAATCCCTAATGCAACTTCTGAGAGTTTATTGAGAATTTGCCAATTGCGTGCGGTGAATTTTGTGTAGGGACCTTGAAACGGATTTGGGCCGCTGAGCCGACCCGGTTGCTTTGCGATTTGTGCAGAACTATTGGCCGAGTTTTTTAGAAGGCTCTCTGGCGTATATTTCCCCGTTAAAAAACCTCCAGCTAACGGGCTCCAAGGCATCACGCCGAGACCGCATTCCTGCGCTACAGGTACATGTTCTCTCTCGATGCTGCGCTCTACCAAGGAATATTCCAGTTGCATGGCGATAGGTCCGGGAAGTTGATGCACCGAGGCTAAGGTCGCTGCTTTTGCGGCATACCAAGCAGGTATATCTGAGAAGCCGAAATAGCGGATCTTGCCTGCGCGTACCAGATCGCCGAGGGTTTGTAGCACTTCGTCGACAGGGGTCACCGAGTCATAGGCGTGTAACCAGTAGAGATCGATATAGTCGGTTTGTAAGCGGCGCAGCGACCCTTCTAACGCCCTGTAAATATTCTTTCTGCCATTGCCGCCTGAAAGCGGGTTACCGGATGAGCCATTGAATGAAAACTTAGTCGCCAATATTAGTTGATCGCGCAGCTTTCGTTCCTTCACGAAGCTGCCAATGAGCGTTTCGCAGCGACCGCCCGCATACACATCGGCAGTGTCAATGGAGTTTCCACCGGCGTCTAAATAAGTGTCAAAGACTTGGCGACTCACCTCATCGGAGGAACCCCACGCTTGATTACCGAAAGTCATCGTTCCGAGGGTGGCGGGGCTAACAACCAAGCCTGAGCGGCCTAAGGTACGGTATTGGTTAAGGCTCATTTTGTTTGGACTATTAATGGTTGAATTGCTGATTGAATTGCTGAAGGGCGCGCTTCGCGCGCATTTGCCGATCAGCACACTGCCGATTGATTAGGGTTCAATCATCGCATGTAGTACGAATAGGCGAGTATTCGAACTGGCGACACGCTACCCTTTCGCGAAGCTCAAGCGCTGGTCATAGTCCGATGGGTCATCGAACTGGCCGCTTAAGTCAACGACATTGTTCGTACTTAAGGTCACAATATTTTCTCAAACAATCCAATTTGGGAATTTTAAAATGACACTGACGAACCGACGCGACGTTGTGAAAGGGCTATCAGCAAGCAGTGCGCCGTTAGTCGGCAAAGCGCCGCTCGCAGCGGGCATGCCTCTCTGGCTTTCAGCTTGCTCAACCTTGAGCGCGGATCCCCCCGCGTTGACGTCCTATCCTAAGCTTGCCACCAGCAACCATTTAGGGTTCCTGGGCCATTTAGAAAATGGCGTGGAGAGTGTCTACGAGCCTCAAATCGACGGCCCATCGTGGTGGCGCTCCGAATCACCATACCGTAGATCCCCAGATCGGACGCACTAATGGTTGATCCGAAATCGATGGGTAAAGAAGGCCGCCGTGAAGCGCGCATGGCGGCCTCCAAAGCCTCCAACAATATACTTCCTGAGACGCGAGATTCGTTAGCTTCCTCTGGCGTTTTGGCGATTTGATGAAAAACGCGAGGCAGAGCTACGTTTTGCTCGCTCAAGAAGTTCTTAAGCCGAAGGGCCTTTCCGCGAGAGACTAAGGCTGGCGAAAAAGTGGGCGGTTCTCCGGGCATGGCGTTTAAGCTTTGAGCAGCATGCCGCGCTCCATATCCCTTCGAGGTGAGCCTTCAACAGGTTTGGCACCATATCCAATGCGTGCAACCATTTGCAAAGTGACTTTCGTAGGGTCGAGTTCCAGCAGGGCGTACATGGCTTGGTTTTGAGCCTGGACTTCGACAAACTCTTGAACTGCCTGCGACAGAGGATGCATGTCGATCTTTAAGGAGGTTGCGAGCAAATGAGTACGCACGTAAGCTCGTCCACATTCGACTTGAGCTTTGCGGGTGTTTCCTGGAGTCGCCATCCACAAATAACCGCTACCCGTCTCAAAGGGAAGCCAACGATCCATGACTTGCTTAAAGTTCGAGCTTCCCTTGACGGGTATCTCAAAGCGGTTGAACATCCCAACGGCGCTCATGATTCTGGGCACCAGGCCCATGATCGAAATGCCGTCGCGGTGCTGTTTAATTTCTCTGGGCCCCACTCGAAATAGCTTGGCGGATTCAAGGTATGTCCTTGGAGTGGTGAGTTCAATTTCGTAAGCCAGGCGATTGATGTCACGCATTTTTTGCATTTTGGTGCTGTCTTCCAAAATGCCGTTGAGCGACGCAGCTGAAGCGGAGAAGCTGGCAGCGACCTGGGTCAATGCCTTCACATGCTCAGCCGGCACTTTTTTTGAAGAATCATAAGCAGCTTTATTGGTGTGGCGACCACGTATAAAAGCAAAGAGCGGATCAGGTTTGAGTGCTTCGCTTTTTTCGAGCTTGATACGCGCCACGACTGCGCGTCTGGGTAACTCGTTTAGCGCGGGTTCGCCGTTTGGGAACAGGCTGATCTCAGCGGCATAGCCGCGCTCGGCGGCGGCAAGCGCCGCGAGCTCAAGGAAAGCGCCACAACCAATCAAGATTTGACGGCCGTAAGGGTCGGTCTCGGGCAGCAAACGTTCGCCATCACAAATGAGTGTGATCTCACCCTCACGACGTAAGTCGGCGATCCAGGGCTGGCGATTGTGTGGGTTCGGGGCCAAGAGGCCATGCGCTAGGACCCAGCGCCGAATCTCAAGCTCACCCGAGGGCGGGAGCCAAGCTTCAACGGCTTTGTCGGGATAGATGCCTGCTTTTGCCCCCGACCCTGCTGCCAACACCATACCGCCGCCCACCAAAACCAAGAATTGTCTACGTGCCTGCATAAATAAACCGTTAAGTGACATTGCGAAATTGCAACCTGTCGTCACTTTAGAAAGTGGCAGGGCGTTACGCCAGACCCAAGATCGCTTGCCAGCCATGCGAGAATGCATGCCCATGAGAACACTCGCCCCTGTAGGCCTAAAAGTTGAAGCTCGAAGCGGTCCTGCTTTGGAAGACTGGAACCTGCTTCGCTCCTTTATGACCATCTATGAAAAAGGTAAGCTGACCGAAGCGGCGCTTCGCTTGAAAACCACCCAGCCAAGCATGGGGCGACATCTTCGGGAGTTGGAAGCTTCTCTTAAGGAGCCTCTGTTCGTGCGGCTCCCCGGGAGATTGAAACCGACCGCAAGAGCCGATGTCTTGTTCGAGGCTTTGCTCGGGATGCGTCATGCTGTTCGAGAGGCAGAGAGCCTTTTTACCGGTTCGTCCGCGAACCTGATGGGGGTGGTGCGGCTGGCCGTGTCGGAAGCTTATGGCTACCACGTGATCCCGGCGATCCTCGTGCCTTTGCTTGAGAAGCACCTCGATTTGGAGATTGAGTTATCGGTATCCAATCAAACGGACAACTTGCTACGCCGAGATGCAGATATTGCGGTGCGATTCTTTCGGCCGCAGCAGGATAGTCTTATCGCCATCAAAGTCGGGGAGACCGAGCTGGGCTTGTATGCCCATGAAGACTATCTTGCTCGCCATGGCATACCTACTGACGTAGAGCTCGAGGCCAGCGGTGTGTTGGCGGGCGCCGATAGAGAGCCCGTGCAGCTCGCAGGAATATTGAAAGGCCCACCGTTGAAAGTGCCGGTGCGGTTTCGGTTTCGAACCGATTTTGTGCTTGCTCGCGAGGCGGCCGTGTTGAGCGGTAGCGCCATTGCCATGATGTTTGTCGATATCGCGAAGGAAAAGCCCTCTCTCAGAAGGGTACTTGCTGAGCGAATTAGTCTGAAACAGGAGGTGTGGCTCTGTGCTCATGAGGAGCTTAAGCGAAGTGCGCGCATGCGCTATGTTTGGGAGCATTTGGAGGCTGCGCTTAGAGCGCGATTTCATTCGCTGAAACCCTAGCCCCGTGACTTAGATGCTCAGCAGTATCATAACTTTCCAACCTAAACTTAAGGGAGACAAACAGATGAGCACACCAAGTAAGTCCCGTCGTCGCAGTTTGATCAAGGGTTCAGCAGTCGCCGCTGGCGCCCTATCGGCACCCATGGTGTCGCTTGCTCAGACCACCACTTTCCGTTTTCAAAGCACCTGGCCCGCTAAGGATCTTTTCCACGAGTTCGCCAACGACTTTGCCAAAAAAGTCAACGATATGGCCGGTGGGCGCCTCAAGATTGAGGTCCTGCCCTCCGGTGCCGTGGTTCCTGCCTTTCAACTTTTAGAGGCTGTGAATAAGGGCACGTTGGATGGAGGCCATGGCGCGCTTGCCTATCACTATGGAAAAAGCTCCGCTCTGGCCCTTTGGGGGTCGGGCCCGGCCTATGGTATGGACCCAAACATGGTCCTGGCCTGGCATAAATATGGTGGCGGCAAAGCCTTGCTTGAAGAGATTTACAAATCCTTGAATATGGACGTGGTGTCATTCGTCTATGGCCCGATGGCGACCCAGCCGCTGGGTTGGTTCAAAAAGCCCATTGCACAAGTCAGCGATTTGAAAGGCTTAAAATATCGCACCGTGGGTTTGGCGGTGGATATATTTACCGAGCTTGGCGCTTCCGTTAACCCCCTGCCTGGCGGAGAGATTGTGCCTGCGCTTGATCGCGGACTGATCGATGCAGCCGAATTCAACAATGCCACCTCTGATCGTATTCTTGGCTTTCCCGACGTCGTCAAAAACTGCATGTTGCAAAGTTTTCACCAGTCGGGCGAGCAATTCGAGATTCTGTTCAACAAGACGAAGTATGACGCCTTGGCGCCCGAGTTGAAGTCGATTATCGAGTACTCCGTGCAAGCCTCCAGTGCAGAGATGAGCTGGAAGGCCATTGATCGCAATTCGAAGGATTATGACGAGATGAAAAAGGGCGGGATCAAGTTCTATAAAACGCCGGACACCATTCTCAGAGCGCAGCTAGCAGCATGGGACAAAGTCACCGCCAAGAAATCTGCTGAGAATCCTTTCTTTCCCAAGGTCATGGAGTCGCAACGCACCTTTGCTGAGCGCGCCTGTCGTTGGCAAAATGACTATATGGTCGATTTCAAAATGGCTTATAACCATTACTTTAACAAGAAGGCCTAGGCCTTTTAAAAGCGAGCCAGCCCGGGCGTGCAGCGCCTCGACTGGCTTGGCTTCAATCCTAAATGAATGCCCACTACACCGGGGAAAGTTCAATATTTGCTCATCTTCGGGCGGCGCAGAGTAGGCCTTCGGACGTTGACGCCCGACCAGGATTAAACTGATTCACTTTCTCATCGTCGGCATATCCAATCGAGACCCCGCATAGCAGTTTGTAATGCGCTGGGATTTCAAAGTGCTCCAGCACCGGTGTACGCCAACTGGCCAGAGCGCCCTGGGCACAAGTGGCTAAGCCCCTGGAATGGGCACTAAGCATGAGGGTTTGGATGAATATCCCAGCGTCCAAAGCCGCAAACTCCTTGAGGCCGCCGTGCACGAAAACAAAGATGGCCGTAGGTGCCCCAAAAAATTCAAAGTTCTTGCGCATTTGACGATTGCGCGCGGCGTGATCCTGACGACCAATGCCGAGCAGTTCGTAGAGGCCGCGTCCGGTTGCAGTGCGGCTCGGCTGCAGGTCCTTGGGGTATTCAAAGTTGGTTTTGAAATCTCCGTCGGGTAGGGCGCCTTGAGTCATCAGAAGCTTGAGCTTGCCCAGTAACCCGCCTTGCTGCCCTCGCATAGCGCGATCAAACCTTGAACATAGCTCTTGAGAGATTTGGTCTCGCGTGTCGCCTGATGCGATGGCCAGTCGGTAAGGCTGGGTGTTGGACCAACTTGGCGACCAACAGGCATCGTCCAAGAGCGCACTTAGTGTATCTGCCGGAATCGCATCCGGTTTGAACGATCGAGTACTACGGCGTGAGCGGATGAATGTGGCTAAGTTGTTGGCGTCACTAGTAGAGTGTTGGGAAGTGGCAATCATCTAGATTGCGCCTCTCGCAAGCGGTGCGCCGCTTGTCCAAGCAGGTTTTAAGGGACTATTCAGAGCATTTTTTTTTGGTCCGACGGACCAAAGTACCTTGTCCGGACGCACTTGCTCGGCAAACCCCTCGCTTTGTCCATTCTGGGTGTTTCGTAGGGTCGAGTTTTCGAACGAGATATTCTTGTACGCCAGCGCCATCCGAACTTTGCGGCTGAAGGGGCTTAGTGCGGTGTAACAGAGTTGAAGACCCATGAGGATCGTTCCTTATAATTACTTCAGTAGTGAAGTAATTAAACCTCAGTTCGCTCAACTCTGTCAAGCTAGATGAATTGGCGACTTGAATAGAACAATTAAAATTGGATCAATCACCTTAAAGCCTATGACCTCCTCCGATCAACATTTGCTTCACCTCATTCACATCGTTGCCCATCAGCTTAAAACCCAGGCGGATCGCTCCAGCATTGCGGCGGCTGGCGTCAGTGCAGGGCAAGCCGCGGTGATGTATGTCATTGCGAAAGAGCCGGGCGCAACACAGAAGCGTGTCGCCGAGGCGCTTCACCTCAGAGAGTCTGGCGTGACGGCCTTGGTGAGTCGACTGATTGATGCCGGTCACCTGAGTCGTCAGCAAAGCAAAGACGACGGGCGTGCCTGGACCTTGCATTTAACCCCGATGGGCTCCCAGGCCTTGGTGACTTTACAAAAAACCTTGGATGACATGAACCAACGCCTCGATGATGCTCTCGGGCCCAAGGGGGTTAAGGATCTAGTAAGAACGCTCACTGTTGTTCGCAAAGCAACGCAGCCCACCGGATGACCAGCAACAAGAACGAATCTGCGGTCCCGAGTGGTCGCCTGTCCCGGCTTGCAAAATTCGGCCGATTAACCAGCGGTATCGCGGGCAGTATGTTGCTGAATGGGGCCAAGCAATGGGCATCGGGGCAACGCCCTAGTATGAGTGATTTATTGTTGACCCCGGCGAATGCCAAGCGCATGGTGCAACAGCTCTCGCAAATGCGCGGTGCAGCAATGAAGCTGGGCCAAATTTTATCGATGGACGCAGGCGACTTGATTCCGCCAGAGCTCGCCAAGATTCTTGGTGCGCTACGTGCGGACGCAAGCGCTATGCCTAAAGCCCAAGTCGAGCAGGTACTTATTAAGAGTTGGGGGAAGGATTGGGTTAAGCGAGTGAAGTCTTTTGATTTTGTTCCGCTGGCTTCGGCATCGATTGGGCAGGTTCATCTTGCCACGACCAAGAAGGGCGGGTCGATTGCCATCAAACTGCAATACCCAGGTGTCAGACAGAGTATCGACAGCGACGTTGATAACGTGGCTTCCTTGCTGCGCTTCTCAGGCTTAGTGCCGTCGACCATGGATCTCAAGCCGTTTTTGAAAGATGCCAAGAAGCAGCTTCACCATGAAGCCAATTATCTGCGCGAAGGGGCTTTCTTACAGCGCTTTCATGATGGTCTGGCAACTGACGCCTCATTCCTCGTCCCCGAATGGTACGAGGATTTGAGCGCTCCCGATCTGCTTGCGATGAGCTATCTCGACGGCGTTGCGATTGAAGGTCTCATATCAGCACCGCAAGAAGAGCGCAACGACGTCGTTCAAGCGCTTTTCAGATTGTTTCTGCGCGAGCTGTTCGAATTTCGCATGGTTCAAACGGATCCGAATTTTGCAAACTATCGCTATGCGCCCAACACCAAGCAAATTGTTCTCTTAGACTTCGGCGCGGTTCAAGAATACTCGCTGGCGACTGTCGCCCAGTTTAAAAAATTGATGAAGGCTGCGCTTAGCGGGGATGATGTCAAGATGACGGCTGCGGCGCAGGCTCTGGGGTATTTTGAGGAAGGGACGGCTACGCATCATAAAGACATGGTCATGGCCATGTTCGACATCGCTTTCGAAGCCCAATGCTTCGAAGGCGAGTATGACTTCGGCCAGTCTGGGATGGCCGCGAGGTTAAACCCCTTAGGGTTTGAGCTAATGAAGGATCGCAGCTTTTGGCAGGTGCCACCAACTTCGGTGCTGTTGCTCCAACGCAAGGCGGCGGGACTCTTTTTGTTGGCGGTCAAGCTTCGGGCCAAGGTGAATATCAATGCCCTGGTTAAGGCGGTCGTTTGAACGTGCGATCAGGTCAGCTTCATTTTGTATGACTCTCCTACTTCGCAGCACTATGCTGTTCGTCCAAAAAGAGTTGCACCTCTCGAAATAGGCTCATGCGATTTTTTTCCATGATCACTGTATGAGTACCTTCACCAATCTCAACGTAGCGTTTATAAGGCGCGCCGGTTAGTTTGGGAAAAAGGTTTTGAGCCATGTACGCCGGTGTGTCCTGATCCCACTCGGCTTTAATGAGCAGCACGGGTACTTTAATGTCCTCCGGCTTCCAAGGAATCACGCCATTGCCCCAGTACCTGAGCCCGTCCGCAACGACGCCGTTGGGCGCCCGAAGAACGGGTGGGTTTTGTGCGGCACCCACTGGATCGGTCGCAAAGGTTGCATCCGCCCAAGCTTCGAACCAGCCAGCGGGAATTAAGTCGGCTTGCTTGTGGGCGGGCACGCCGGTGAGCCAGCGAGCCTTCGCTTGATCTTTGCGTACCTCACGATAAGCGGGCATGGGGCCTGGTGCGACTTGTACTAGCGAGGCTGTTTGACGAATCCAGACCGGTGCAAACAAAACCAACTTGTTGACTTTATCGGTGTTCAAGCTGGTGTACCACTGCATGATGGCTGTCCCCCAAGACCAGG
>JAYVKZ010000149.1:0-16676 GCA_043767985.1 Betaproteobacteria bacterium | reverse complement strand
GAAGCCGATCGAGAACGTCAGCAAGTTATCTACGTGATCGGCCAGCAATCCGACCAGCAGGCTCGAATCCAGCCCGCCCGACAGCAGCACACCCACCGGTACGTCGGCGGCCAAGCGATGCCGGTCGAGCGCGCGCACCAGCACCTTAGCCGTGGCGTCCAGCCACTCGGCCTCGGACAGTAGCTGCACCGGCCGGGTGGCGTCCAGAGTCCAGTACACCTTCTGCGTGACCTGCCCGTTCGGGCTCACCGTCATCGTCGTTGCCGGCGGTAATTTGCGCACACCGCGCAGTACTGTGCTCGGTGCCGGCACCACGGTGTGCAGCGTGAAGTGGTGGTGCAGCGCGACCGGGTCGATACGCGTATCCACGCCGCCACCCGCCAACAGCGCCGGCAGGCTCGACGCGAAGCGCAGTCGCCCAGCATCCTGTGCCAAGTACAGCGGCTTGATGCCGAAACGATCGCGCGCCAAGAACAGGCCGCCGCGGTGATCGTCCCGCATGTCCCAGATGGCAAACGCGAACATGCCGTAGAAGCGCTGCACGCAGTGCTCGCCCCACGCGTGATACGCCTTGAGGATCACTTCGCTGTCGCCTTCGGAGAAGAAGGCATAGCCCATCGCGACCAGCTCAGCACGCAGCTCCCGGTAGTTATAGATCGTAATGTGGTGATCCGGTCGTGCCAAACAGCAACTCCCGCAGCCGGTCCCGTTCGGCAGCGGTTGGCCACGCGGCGTTGTCAAGTGCCGCTGCCGGTGTCTGCGCCGCGGTAGGAGCTTGCGCTGGATCGAAGCGTCCCCAAGCGTCGAAATGCACCAGGCTGTAGGTCTCGTTGAGCACGACGTTTGGCGCGCCATCCTTCAGGCGCACATACCAGTCGGCCAGGCGCAAGGTCTGCCCCGCCAAAGTTTCAGCCATGGCGTCGCCGCGCGCCAACGCAACATACAAGGCGTGGGGGACCGGGTGGACACCACGGTCTTTGTCGAGCAGAAAAACATAGGAGGCATGAGCAGCGTCTTCAACTCCGTTGTCGCTGCAGCCGTCTACCGTGCATTCCAGCACGGTTCGACCCGACGCATCGGCTGGGCTGTACACCGGCGCAAAGCCGCCACCCGGCGTGCGGAAATTGGTGGTCTGCCCCTGATACAAACGCGCCGCCACCCATTGCACTTCGCCGTTGTAGGTGTAGGCGCGAAGGTCGAACTTCATGGCCTTAGTGGCCCCTGGGGCAGGCTTTGCCGTCGTCGCGTCTGCGTCGTCGATCACCCGCTCCCCGGGTGCCAGGATGGCCTGTGCAACGTAGTCGCCAACCAGGATGTCTTCCCAGACCCGCTTCGTCAGCTTGTCTCCGCGATAGGCGGCGCGGCTGCCAAAGCCCGCGACGGGTTTGAAGAACAGGCTGCGACGCGCATCCCACAAGCGCTGTGCATCGGCGGCGTTGACCGCCTCGGTGTGAGGCACGTGCTCAAGCAAGATGTGCTGCGTCACTTCCGGCACGCCCAAAGCCTGTAGTCGCGCGGCATCGCTGAACAGCGCGAGGTGCCGCTTGTTGGCATACAGCGCATGGGCCTGCGGATGCGGTGTCAGGACCACGGCCTGTTGCAGGTATGCTTCGCGCAGCGCGGCGCTGCCCGGCTGCTCCAGGTAAAAGTCGGTCAGGCGGTTGTAGACCAGATCGATGGCCAGATCGCCGTGCCACAACATGCCGTCGCGCCATTCGAGCGCGGCCGGATCTGCGATAACCGCGCGCAGGCCATGCCGCTCGAACAACTGCTGGAATAGCAGGAATTCGGGGTAGAGGTACTGATCCTCGGGGGCAACGTCGACGATGGCGATACTGGCTAACGCTCGCCTGCCTTCAGCCTGGCCGGTCGCCAGACCGGCCGTCAGTCCAGCCAACCGCCATTCGTGCCGAAACATGGCGACGATCTGCCGCTCGAAACTCTCCACGCTGGCCAGTGTGGGCACCATGGAATCCACCGCTCTGCAGCAGGCATGCTGTGCTCGCGCCAGCACTGCGTTGAGCATCGCGCCGCCAGCGTTGGTGTTGATCTCAATTAGCCCGAGATGCGCTTGGCTCAGATGGAAGTCATAGCCGAAGAATGCACCCAGTGGCCCCCGGGTGCCGAGCCTCGCGATGGCCGGCGCGGCGTCCAGCACCTGCTCCCGGTAAGCCGGAAGGGCCACCACCGATTCGACCGCATGCATCACCTGCGCCATGCGATGCAACTGCGGTGTCGCGACGAACACCGGCAGTGCTGCGAAGAGAAATGGACAACGCTGTCGAACCATTTCTGAAAGACCTGGCTGGCCCAGTTCCGAATCGAGGGCACGCGCCAGCGCGCTCTGGTCAAGGCTGAAGCAGAAGCACGCGCTGTTGAGCATGTCGATAGTGCTGCGGGGCGCGGCGAGGTGCGTTTGAGTCAGGGCAGTGTTCAAGGTACTGTTTTTTAACGACCATGGATTGGATGGGAGTGGCTAACCACCCACAGACGAGCCTAATGGCAGATCCATATTTTTAGATGCTATCAAGTGGTCGCGGTCAAGACTTGATTTACATCAACCCTTTGTTAGACAGGGTAAGTTCGGCTGAAACCGCGGCGGAGCAGTTTGAGAAGAAGACTGACTTATGTTCGGTAACGAACAGACGCTGCTCTCATAAACCCAGATTCTCAGTGCCTTGGCGGCTCTCGCGGGAGGCAATTCCGAAGCGTTCATGGTGTGCTGTGAATCAATATTCTAAGAAAAGCAAACGATATGAACAGCAGTCTGGACAATCTCCCTGTCGGCAACGGTAACAACCCCGCTGATCGGCCGGTTCACACCCGCCAACAGGAGGCGTTGCTCAAAACCAGTGCTCTGCAAAGCGCTATCTTCAACAGCGCAAATTTCTCCAGTATTGCCACTGATGCTAAAGGCGTGATCCAGATTTTCAACGTCGGTGCCGAGCGCATGCTGGGTTATGACGCCGCCGATGTGATGAACAACATCACCCCGGCCGACATCTCCGATCCAATGGAGCTGATCGCAAGGGCGGAGGAACTAAGCCGCGAACTGGGGACCCCAATCACGCCTGGTTTCGAAGCCATGGTCTTTAAGGCCTCTCGCGGCATCGAGGACATTTACGAGCTCACCTACCTTCGTAAGGACGGTAGCCGCTTTCCGGCGATGGTGTCGGTGACGGCGCTGCGCGACGCCGAGGAGGCCATTATCGGTTTCCTGCTGATTGGCACCGACAACACTGCACGCAAGCAGGCTGAAGAGGCCTTGCTCAAAGCCGGCGCTTTGCAACGCGCCATTTTCAATAGTGCCAACTTTTCCAGCATCGCCACCGATGCGAAGGGCGTGATTCAGATCTTTAACGTAGGTGCCGAGCGCATGTTGGGCTACAGTGCTGCCGAAGTAATGAATAAAATTACTCCCGCTGAGATATCTGACCCACAAGAGGTCATCGCACGTGCCCGGGCGCTGAGCACAGAACTAGGGACAATTATCACGCCGGGCTTCGAGGCTCTAGTGTTCAAAGCTTCGCGCGGTATTGAGGACATCTATGAGTTGACCTACATCCGCAAGGACGGAAGCCGCTTTCCGGCAGTTGTGTCGGTCACTGCGCTGCGCGATGCGCAAGATGGCATCATCGGATACTTGTTGATTGGCACCGACAACACTGCGCGCAAGCAGGTTGAGGCCGAACAAAAAAAACTCGACCAACGCCTTCGCGACCAACAGTTCTACACTCGCTCGTTGATTGAGTCAAACATCGACGCGTTGATGACGACTGACCCCTCGGGCATCATCTCAGATGTCAACAAACAAATGGAGGCACTGACAGGTTGCACCCGCGATGAGTTGATCGGTGCGCCATTCAAGAATTACTTCACTAACCCGGATCGCGCTGAAGCTGGCATCCGGCGCGTACTGAACGAAAATCGCGTGACCGACTACGAACTCACGGCGCGCGCCCGTAATGGTAAGGAAACCGTGGTGTCCTACAACGCGACCACGTTTCATGATCGGGACCGCAACCTGCAGGGCGTCTTTGCCGCCGCTCGGGACATCACCGAGCGCAAACGCCTCGATCAAGTCCTACAGCAAAACAACGTCGAGCTAGAGATCGCCAAACTTGCCGCCGAAAAGGCCAATCTGGCCAAGTCGGATTTCCTCTCCAGTATGAGCCATGAACTGCGAACACCTCTCAACGCGATTTTAGGTTTTGCTCAACTAATAGAAACCGGCGCGCCGGAACCCACCCCACTGCAAAAACGCAGCGTCGACCAGATTTTGCAAGCAGGTTGGTATCTGTTGGAGCTTATCAATGAGATTCTTGACCTGGCCCTAATTGAGTCCGGAAGGCTTTCGCTGTCGCATGAGCCAATTGAATTGTCCGAGATTCTTTTCGAGTGCCAGGCGATGATTGGTCCCCAAGCCCTCAAGCGCGGGATTACCGTGCAGTTTCCAAGGCTTGAAGTACCTCATTATGTGAGCGCTGACCGCACAAGGGTCAAGCAGGTCCTCATCAATCTGCTGTCCAATTCGATAAAATACAATAAGTTTGAAGGTAGCGTCAGGGTGACGTGTGAGGAGACTACCGCTGGTCGCGTGCGCATTGAGGTCCAGGACACTGGGAACGGATTACCGCAGGACAAGTTGGAGCAATTATTCCAGCCCTTCAACCGCCTGGGGCAAGAAGGAACCTCGGAAGAGGGTACCGGCATTGGCCTGGTGGTGTGCAAACGCCTCATTGAGCTGATGAGAGGTGAAATCGGTGTGCGCAGCACCGTGGGCACAGGCAGCGTGTTCTGGATTGAATTGTGCCGGTCCGACCTACCTGAGACTTTGGCCGCCATGCAATTACGCCAAACGATTACGCTGGTGGAAAGCTTGCCGACGCTTGAGAACTCGGCCCGCTTGAGCACACTCCTTTACGTGGAGGACAATTCAGCCAACCTGATGCTGGTTGAAGACCTGATCGAGCGTCGTTCCGACATTCGCCTGATCACCGCGCGAGACGGCCCGACAGGTATTGAGATCGCGCGACGAGAGTTTCCTGATGCAATCCTGATGGACATCAACCTGCCTGGGATCAGCGGTCTACAGGCGTTGCGGATTCTGGCCCTTGATCCCTCGACCGCACACATTCCGGTCGTGGCCTTAAGCGCCAATGCGATGCCCAGCGACATCGAACGTGGCATGCAGTCGGGCTTCTTTGACTACCTCACAAAGCCGATCAAGGTCGCCGAGTTGATGGGCGCACTTGATCGAGCGCTGAGCCTTGCCAAAAGCCGATCCGTCAGCTTGCCTTAGAGGCGAACTGTCATTCGCAGTTTCGACCACGTAAAGATAGTTTTAGGCTACGTCTGGAAACGCTTTCCCGCGAATTCATAAGCTTCCTGGCAGGGCAAACATCGTAACGCGCTGGGGTAAGCCAGCAAGCGAGCGAAGTCGATGTTGGACTGACAGTCCATACAAATTCCATAGTGACCTTCGAAAATGCGCTGTAGAGCTTGCTCAATACCCTGCATCTCCTGGGTGTGCCTTTCCGCTAACTCTTGCTCGGCTGAGGCGTTGGACTCCGGCGCTGAAAACTCTTTCTGTTCTTCGTCAATCCCGTCGTTTGCGGTCTTGACGAGATTGACAAGGTCAAGATCTTGCTGCCTTTTTAGAAGCGCATGGCGCTGCTCAAGAAGGTGCTTTAAGTCTTGCAACTGCGCTTCAATAAGGGTAGGGGCTTTAAGCATATTGTTCTCTCACTAGAGCGCTCAAGTTATTCCTTATGGGCCTGCGTCGATTGATTTAGATCAAGTTATTCCCCAAAGTCATCGTTATGCCGCAAATCTTTGCGGGTCTTGCGAAATATCAAGTGTTGGTCGAACACTGTGCTCTACAGTTTGAAGATGTCTCGCACAATTGCAAGTAGTCGCAATGACCACTACAACAACCAGGACCATGAATGATCTTCAGACTGAACCTCTCCTTTTGGTCGGTCATTGCGTGGGTTGGCGTTTGGGTGTTCTCCCCCTGCATTGCGATAGGACAAACCCGCACCCTGTTCATCGACTTCAACAATGCCGAACGCGAGATTCAAGTCTTTCGAGAAAACGTGCCTGGCAGGCCTAGTGAAGTGGTGGTAATACCAAGCTATGCCCGCATCACGCGAGCGCAACGTCTCTCTGCTCGTGAAGCCAATGAACGCATGGAAGCCAATACAGTGAAAGTGCTTGCCTGCGCAACCGCATCACGACCCAACGTGGATCGTTGTGCACTGGCTTACCTGGAAATTCGCCGTGCTGAGATCGAGCGCTCTGCGGCCACCGGCGCGTACTCTGCCGACGACCTGAAAGCTGAGCTTTCCGCTTTACTGGCCCGCGACACAGACAAGAGTTTTGACACTTTGGTGATCTCCGGTCATCACGAAACCGGCTACTACAGCGGAGAATTAACGCAGGCCAAAGAGCGAGAGCTTGCAGCGCTTCTGACTGAGAGCGGTGTGTCTCAGTCGCAGTTCAAAACGGTTGTTCTACTAGGTTGCGGTACCGGCACTAGAAATGCGTATGCCGAATATTTGGTCCCATTGTTTCCAAGCGCAATCCTCATTGTTGGTGCCGAAGATAGCGCCCCGACGCGAGACGAGGCGAGGAATTTGGCTTTCATTCGTAAGCTGGTCTCAGTGCGTTCAGTCCTACTTCAAGTTAGGACTCGGCAAGAAGTCGAACCGATCTACCGCAGCTTGCTGGCGGAACGTTGGCCGGTGAGCTTGCTTTGGCGCGGGCGAACGCTTTTCATGTCGCGCAGCATTGAACCGTTCTAACATGAGTATTCGAAACCTAGAGGTCCTTCTACACCCCAAATCCGTGGTGTTGATCGGTGCCACGAACCGCAAAAATAGCCTCGGTGAGATTGCCTGGAGGAATTTGCAGTCTGCTGGTTTCACCGGCGTGATCTACGCGGTCAATCTAAAAAAGAGAGCGCTTGGGGACACACCCGTATATTCGGACGTCGCGGGCCTACCGGAAGTTCCTGATCTAGCGTTGATCTGCACGCCAGCCGATACCGTTCCCAAGCTCATTGCGCAGCTTGGAGACAAGGGTGTCAAGGCGGTCATTGTGTTGACCACTGAGCTTTCGAGATCACAAAAGGAGGCGGCACTGAAAGCTGCCAAGCCACACTTGCTGCGGCTGCTTGGCCCTAGTGGCCTGGGGCTGATCACGCCTGGGATGGGTCTGAACGCCAGTATCTTCCACACGTTCCCATCCACAGGGGAGTTGGCCTTGATATCACAGTCCGGAGCTTTGGCGGGAGCGATGCTTGATTGGGCCAAATTTCGAGGGCTGGGCTTCTCGCATGTGATCTCGCTGGGTGACAGTGCAGATGTTGATGTCAGCGATCTTCTTGATCTCCTGGGATCGGACTCCAGGACACGCGCCATTATTTTGTATGTCGAGTCCATCGGGTTGGCAAGGAAGTTTATGTCGGCTGCCAGGGCCGCAGCACGCAATAAGCCGGTAATCATTTTCTTCGCAGGGTCCGATCAGGTGGTCGACGCCGCAATTCGTCGAGCGGGCATGTTGCGAGTTGATACTCTCCAAGAGCTTTTCACAGCGCTGATGGCCGTGACTCGTCGCAGCGACCGGCGGAATGAATTTTTGACGGTTGTGAGCAATGGTGCGGGTGTGGGTGTGGTCGCGGCCGATTGCGCCGCCAGGCTGGGAGTAACCTTGCAAGTCCTTGATGCTGAGACCCTTGCTGCGCTCGACAAATTTCTTCCTAAACATTGGTCTCGAATCAACCCCATTGACATCACGGCGAACGCACCTATTGCGCGATACACGTCGATCTTGAATATGCTAGTGACCGCAGGTCACCACAGTACGACGCTGCTCATTCATGCGCCAACGGCCATGGTTTCAAGCAAGGATATTGCCCAGGCTTGTCTCCAAGAGGTATCGGTCACCAAAAATCAAGTGATGAGTTGTTGGCTGGGCGATGACACCGTAAAAGAGGCTCGTGATTTGTTTAGACAGGCCGGCATTGCGGATTACGCGACGCCTGAAGAGGCCATCAAGGCGTTCGCTATGCTGCAAAGCTACTATTGCAATCAGGATGTGCTAATGCATGCACCGGCAGCGACTGAAGGGCTTTTCAAGCCCGACACGAAACAAGCACGGAAAATTGTACTTACGGCACTCTCAGAGGGAAGAACGGATCTGACTTTGATCGAAGTGGATGGCTTACTCAAAGCGTACGGCATTCTCACTCCAAGACGAACCGCGCAAGGGATGCTCGATCAAAGCGGCAAGTTAGAACTCGTCCTCGGGTCAACCATTGATAGCGTGTTTGGCCCAGTCATCTTCATTGGGCATGGGCAACGGACTGGTGAAATTAACGGTGAGTATGCTGTCGGTCTGCCACCTCTCAACACTATTCTTGCCGAAGAACTCATTGCTAGAGCTCGAACCTCAAAGCAAAATATGAGTCTTGAAGGCCGTCCTCCCATAAACATGACGACTATTGCGTCGATGCTCGTGGCGCTTTCAACGCTGTTAGCCGATCTTCCGGAAATTTCCGAAGTTGAGATGAATCCTTTGTACGCAGATGAGAACGGAATCACTGCGACAGATGCTCGAATTCACATTGCTCCCAACGGGCCAGGAGGTGTGAAGCATTTTGCGATTCTGCCCTATCCGGATGAACTAGTTGAGAAAGTCTCCTGGAAAGGAGAGACGATTATCCTGAGACCCATACACCCTCGGGATGAGCTTCAGCATCGACAATTTCTAGAGCGTTTGTCCATGGAAGATATTCGAATGCGCATATTTTTGGTGAAGAAGGAGATCGCTCGCAGTGAACTGGCACGGCTCACCCAGATTGATTACTCAAGGGAGATGGCTTTCATCGCAGAGCGCATTTGCCAAGATGGTTCAACTGAAACGCTGGCTGCGGTGCGCTCGACAGCGGATTCAGAGAATGTTTCGGCCGAGTTTGCAATCTTGGTGCGCTCTGACTTGAAGCGACAAGGGCTTGGTGCTTTGCTGATCGATAAATTAAAGAGGCATGCCAAGGCCCTGGGGCTACAACAAATCGAAGGTATGATTCTTAGAGAGAATCATGCGATGCGGGAATTTGCCTTGCGTAGTGGTTTTTTGAGCGATTCATCTCACCCCACGGAACGTGACGTGGTCAATGTTGTTCTTAGGCTTTAGGGACGCGCATCTTTCTTGACCCAAATCGAGGAAGCTTGATATATCTCAAATGAGGGATCATCTGCCGGGATCAGACTCAAGCCTAGATCACGGGTCCTCAAATATAAATGAAATTCACCGACTATTACAAGACGCTTGGGGTAGAGAGCGGTGCAAGCGCCGACGACATCAAGAAGGCCTTCCGCAAGCTGGTCAGAAAGCATCATCCCGACCTCAATAAATCTCCCGACGCTGAAAGAAGGATGCAGGAGATCAACGAGGCGAACGATGTGCTCAGCGACACGGAGAAACGCTTAGCCTACGACAGCTTGGCGCGTCGGCAGGCCGCCGGGCAGGAGTTCTCTCCGCCACCGGGCTGGGCCGATGGTTTTGAGTTCAGTGGGCGCGCCGCCAATGGCTCGGGTAGCGAGCATGAGATGCACGACAGTGACTTCTTCAATGCACTGTTCGGCGCGTCGGCGCGAGGACGTGCTGGCCCTTACCGATCATCCGGGGGTGGCGAGTCCTACAACGAATCTGCGCGCGGCGCAGATCACCACAGCAAAATGACAATTTCGCTCGAAGATAGTTTCACTGGCTCCTTACGCGAGCTAACACTGCGTAGTCCGGAAGTGGACGCCTCGGGCCAAGTCTCTCTGCGCGAGCGCACTTTACAGGTCAACATTCCTAAGGGCGTCTACGCTGGGCAGCAGATTCGGCTGGCCAAGCAAGGGGCTCCAGGTATGGGCACCGGCGCGCTTGGCGACTTGTATTTGGAGATCGCTTTTCTCCCGCATCCTGTATATCGCCCGGATGGGCGCGATCTCTATGTCACATTGCCGCTGGCGCCTTGGGAGCTTGTTCTTGGCGCGACGATCATGGTACCCACCCCCGGTGGCGTTGTAGAAATGAGCATCCCGGCGGACTCTCATGCGGGCAAAAAAATGCGGCTCAAGGGACGAGGGATTCCTTCGAAGGAACCTGGCGACGAGTACCTACTTCTGGAGGTGGCTCTCCCACCGGCCACGACCGAAAAAGCCCGCGATTTGTATAAACAAATGTCTGAAGAATTGCCATTCAACCCCAGAAGTCATTTAGGCGTATGAGCATGCAGCGTATCGAGGTTTCCGCAGGCGTCATTTTAATGGATGAGCACGCATTAATGTTGGACCGGTTTGCCACGGCTTGCGAAACCGATGTCACCACAATACGACTGATGGTGGAGGAGGGATTGTTTCAGCCACAGGCTAATCATCGCGGCCTGCGCTTTAGCGGAGAGGCACTGGCCAGGGCGAGACGTGCGTTACGCCTACAGCGAGATTTTGAAGCCAACCTACAGAGTGTTGCCGTGATGCTCGATCTTTTGGATGAAATTGAACGACTGCGTACCCAACTAGGCCAGTTAGGACAGCTGAGAATTTGAAACGAGCCAGACGCGGCTGCAAATCCTTACGGCTTGATCATACCTTGTCCAGCCCGCTCTGGAAGGGATTGAAATGGACCAAGTGGATTCTTTTGGAGTGTTGTTTCGTGAATCTTGGGTTGTCCACCGAACTGGGTGACCACCACTTGGTTATCAACAAAAATGATCAGACCGTTAAAGCTCCAGCCGTCACCGTCGGTCTCGCGTCTAAAGTTAAACAGATCCAACCAGACATTGCCAATTCGCTTCTGTCGAAACTCTTTTTGGACGAGTTGATAACCAGTACAACGTTTGCCACTCTCCATGCATTCTCGGACGCCTCGATCTAGCTGATCTGGTCGAAGTATATTGCCTGTGCCAAAGCGCTGTAGCACGTCTGAGTAGGAGAGTATGGAGACACTGGGGTTTTTGAACGGATCAAGTCCCATGTCGTGAATCTCCGCTCGAGTGCTGCTGTAAGGTTTGATGGTTTCAAAGGCCCCGCGCGCATGCTCGAAATCGGTCCAACCTAGGCCGCTGCGCGTGGCTCCCTCTGGCAGTAGCGTGGTGCACGAGCTTAGAAGTATGACAACTAGCGAAAGAATAGGGATACTATCGATTTTATGTATGGCTTGCATTAGTTTCTTGTCTCTTGGAATTGAACAGGCCGAACTCGTTTAGTTCAACTAAGAGTGCGCGTCCCGCCAGCTCGCGTCTGTACGTTAAAACACAGACTTAAGGCCTACGGTAACTCCTTGCGTGGGTGCGATTGCGTACAGACGACTCGCCTTGCTTTAGCTGAATCTCGCTCACTCATTGATTCCTTCAAGAAAGCAACGACAATGTCCTATCAAAGTATTAATCCTTATGACGGAACACTCGTTCAGTCATTTGACGAAGCCTCGCCCGCTCAACTAGAGGCGGCCTTGAGCGCTGCCCAAACTTGCTTCGCTACCTGGCGAGATACTAAATTTTCTCACCGAGCGGCGATCGCAAATAGGGCTGCAGCGCTGCTGAGGGCGCGTTCCGACGAGTTCGCTCGGCCGATGACCCTCGAGATGGGCAAGCTGATTCAAGAAGCCCGGGCGGAAGTTGCACTGAGCGCTGACATTATTGAATACTATGCCGATCACGCCGAAGAGTTCCTGAGCCCGCAGGTCTTGACCACCAGCATCGGTAAGGCCGAAATCATCAACGATCCGATCGGTGTTCTTTTTGGCATCCAGCCATGGAACTTTCCGTACTACCAACTCGCCCGATTCGTGGCACCTAACCTCATGGCAGGCAATGTGGTCATGGTCAAGCATGCCGCGTCGGTTCCACAGTGCGCTCTGGCCTTCGAGAAATTATGGCTGAGTGCCGGTGCACCGCCTGGAGCGTACACGAACCTGTTCGTATCGCATGATCAAGTCAATCAGGTGATTGATGACCCTAGGGTAAAGGGCATAGCGCTCACAGGCAGTGTGGAAGCTGGTAAAAGTGTCGCGGCGAGAGCCGGCCAGAACATGAAAAAATCAACCATGGAACTTGGAGGCAGCGATGCCTTCATCGTGCTTGAAGATGCTGATTTCGAGAAAACACTCAAATGGGCGATGTGGGCCAAGATGAATAACACTGGACAATGTTGTATCGCGGCAAAACGCTTCATCATTGTCGACTCAGTATTTAATAGGTTTCTTGAGCACTTTCAGCTCGCAATGAAAGCGCTAAAGCCTGGCGATCCGATGGACTCAACGACAACTTTGGGTCCACTTTCTTCGGAAGGTGCCTTGGTTAAGCTCATCGATCAAGTGAAGCGTGCAGTTCAAAACGGCGCAACCCTCGTCATGGGCGGTGATCGCATTGCGCGTCCAGGATCGTTTATGCAAGCAACAATACTGACTGACATACAGCCCGGAAATCCTGCCTTTCTCGAGGAATTCTTTGGTCCCGTCGCTCTTTTCTTTCGAGTCAAAAACGACGATGAAGCGGTAGATCTCGCCAATCAATCTGAATTTGGTCTAGGTGGCTCGGTCTTCACTAACGATGCAGTACGCGGACGACGCATCGCCACTCGCATCGATACAGGAATGGTGTTTATCAATCACCCGACGTGGACCGCTGCCGACTTGCCTTTCGGTGGCATTAAGAATTCGGGGTATGGGCGGGAGCTGTCTAGCCTCGGCATTCAGGAGTTTGTTAACAAGAAACTGATTCGTACCTCTGAGATTGATGATCCTGCATGAAAGACGAGCTCAACAACCCGCAATTGTGCGGTGCCGTACTGACGAATCTCTTATTGACTTTGATAATCGGGGTAACGAAAAAGTGAGAAAGCTGTGAAATCTCAAGATATCTTTGTCTGCCCTATGCATCCAGAAATCCGAAAGAACGATCCCTCCGTATGCCCAAAATGCGGAATGCGTCTTGAGCTGGTGCCACCGACGCTTAACGAGGGTGAGAATCCTGACCGGCTAGATGAAAAGACTAAGGAGCAAAATTCGCCTGGTGAGCAAATCGATCTCCCTTACGCGCATCCACAACGGCAAAAACCGCAGGGCGCGCAATGAGCGTTCAAGGCCTGATCAATATTTGCGTGGTGGACGATCACCCAATCGTTCGGCGTGGATTGATTAATTTTCTTGGCGAGCAAAGTGACCTTCGGGTGGTAGGTGAGGGCGCATGCGGTTCGCAGGCACTGGAGCTCGTGCGTGTGCATCATCCCGAAGTACTGGTGCTTGACATCAATATGCCCGGTCAAAGCGGGATAGAGTTAATGCCCTATCTTCTGGCCAAGGATCCAACGCTCAAGGTGATCGTCTTTAGTGGTTTTGCCGAAGAGCACTATGCGCTTGTGCTGCTGCGCAGTGGCGCCATGGCCTACCTCAGTAAGCAAGGCGATCCAGAAGATTTATTGAGCGCGATTCGTGCGGCGGCCAGTGGACGACGCTTCGTCACTACCCGGGTGGGAGAGTTGCTCGCCCAGCAATTGAATCAAGGAAATGCGGTGGGCCCACTACATCGCCAGTTGTCAGACCGAGAACTTCAAGTATTTTTAAGGCTGTCGAAAGGGGAATCCGTTGGACGGATCGCGGAGAACCTTTCACTCAGTGTGAAGAGCGTCAGCACCTACCGTAGCCGAACTTTGGAGAAACTCTCGCTCGAATCCAATAGTGATTTGACTTACTACGCCATTAAGAACGAATTGATTCATTAGGAGAATGAAGAAGATGGGTTCTTTTCTACCAATTCGCTGGCCCAACAGGGACTATACAGTCGCGTGGTTGCTCGGTTTGAGTATGCTGATTTTGATCCTCAGTGAACTGGGGGGCGAGCGCGCTTTTGGGCTTAAAGACTATGCTTTTGCAAGTCTTACGCTGCTTTCTATTCTGTACGTGTGGCGCCTGGTAAGTCAACGCAATTCCTCTGTCTCACGTTTGGTTTTTCAACTTCAAAGCGCTCGCGAAGCAGACAGATTGGCCCTATCACAAGAGCTTCATGATGAACTCGGGTCTCTCTTAACGCTAGCCAAGCTTGATGTAGCGCGGCTAGGATCAAAGCTAAAACCCCAAGCGACCGATATCGCCGAGCGTTTGACCCATCTCTCCGACACACTTAACCGTTGCTTGACGATCAAGACGCGAATCATTGAAGACTTGCGGCCCGCTGGGCTGACACATCTTGGGTTGAAAGTCACCCTCGAAAATTATATGGCTGACTTTGCAAATCAAACAAACTTAAAAGTTCACGTTCTACTGAGGATACCGGCTTTGAATGCTCAATCGAGCCTCGCCGTGTTTCGCATTGTCCAGGAATCGTTAACAAATATTGTTCGGCATGCCAAGGCAAATTCTGTTTTCGTGAGCATTAAGAAGTTGTCGGGTGAACTTGAAATCGTCATTCATGACAACGGGTCTGGATTTAACCCCGTGTGGACAAGTCATTCGATCCATGGCCTCTCTGGCATGAGTCATAGGGTGAGGGCACTGGGGGGTCGTTTCGAGATTTCCTCGGCCGCAGGCGCAGGTACAACGGTGCTCGCTTTCCTACCGCTTGAGGAGTCCACTGCGACGCGCCGGAACTACTTAGCGAAAAAAGTTGGCGTAACCATTTTCGGCCCGACGCCCTCGGCGGGTTGATCTCTTCATGGAGTGCACAAAGCCAACAAAGGTTTCGTGATTGATCAATAGCTTGGCTAGTGGTTCGACGAACTAGCCAAAGTGATGGTACGAGTCGATTCATTAAAGGAGTGAAGAATGCTTTATTACGCTGTTGTTTTCTTTGTGATCGCAATTGTTGCGGCTGTTTTTGGTTTTGGAGGCATTGCGGCCGGCGCCGCGAGTATCGCTCAAATGCTTTTTTACGTATTTGTGGTCATTGCGATCATTACTTTGGTCGTTCACTTGTTTCGCGGAAGTAAAACCTAAGGACGCTCTTATCCTTCTTGCGAAGATTTATCTCTGTGTTATCTCCTCCGTTTTGGCCCTGAGTTTAGGGCCACTTTTTTTAGATGAAGATTCAATTGTGCAGATCTTACTTCAGCTTTAATGGGTTCTTGCAATCGGTGCGATTGCTTATACTGCTGCCCGTGCTCTCCCTTGTAAGCTGTGCAACAGGCGCCATTGTTGCGAGACAGGATCTGCCACATCCAAATGAAATACGCTCTCCTGAGTCGAAAGTCGTAGCGCAGCAACTGCAGGTCTCTGGGCCACGAGGCAGGCTGTCGCCGATCGCCCGCGAGCGTATGCTTAAGGCGCTCGGTCTTGAAGGCAATGCCACTTCAGTCCAACGGCACCTCTCTGCAATGAGCGCAATGGGTGAAGTAGCGTTGTACTCAGGCAATGAAGCGAAATTGCTAGTCGACGGGCCCGCGACCTTTGAAGCCATGTTTGCGGCCATCGAAACCGCTACGCAATCTGTGCTTTTGGAAAGCTATATTGTTGAGGACGTAGAAGTTGCAAAGAGACTATCCGTGTTGCTTGCGAAAAAGCGTGCCCAAGGGGTGCTCGTAGCGATGATCTACGATGGCCTAGGATCCTACGGTACTCAGGAGAGCTACTTTGCTGGGCTTCGTGACTCTGGCGTGTTGGTTTGCGCGTTTAACCCGGTTAAACCCACCAAGCGGCTAGGGTATTGGAATATCACTCACCGTGATCATCGGAAGATTCTCACGGTCGACGCTCAATGGGCCTTTACCGGTGGAATCAACATCAGTGGGGTATATTCGTCGGGGTCCTTCTCAAAGGGAGTCTTTTCGAAAGAATCAATTAGGCCCAAGGAAGGATGGCGAGATACTCAGGTACAAATTCGTGGAACGGCAGCGTTTGCTCTCGACCGTTTAGTCCGAGAGACCTGGTCCTCCCAAGGATGTGAAGGCGATCTTTCTAAGCACACTTCTAAGCCCTCGTCACAAGCCTTCGGAAAGCAGGTGATTCAAATAATTCCGGCGACACCAAGTGCTGCACCTAACCCCATTTACACCTTGCTACTGACTTCCATTGATGCCTCACAGCGTTCAATTTTCATCACCATGGCTTATTTTGCTCCTGGTGAGGATCTTATCGAGGCATTGTGCGATGCCGCGCTAAGAGGCGTCGATGTTCAATTGATCTTGCCTTCCGTCAGTGATTTTTCACCTGTTCTGTATGCGGGACAAAGCTACTATCAACGCCTGTTGAAGGCAGGCGTAAAAATCTTTGAACTTCAAACGGCGGTCTTACATGCCAAAACTGCTGTCGTTGATGGGGTAGTCTCAACGATTGGCTCCAGCAATATGGACTGGCGCAGTTTTGCCAGCAACAATGAAGTCAACGCCGTCATGATTGGCGAGGACTTCGGTGATTCAATGTTCAAGATGTTCGCACAAGACCTCTCTGCGTCTCGTGAAATTGTCTTGTCCGAATGGGAAAAGAGGTCTTTGTGGCGACGAGCTAAAGAGCAAGTCTCCAGGGCGCTAGAGCGTTTTTGGTGATATCGCCCGATGTTGCAAAGCCCCGAGAGACTTCTTTCTCTCCTCGGATGCGCTGGGTTGCATCTCTAGTCATCCTTGCGATCATCGCTCTGGCCGCTACGATCTGGAGCTTCGAGAGGGCCGGTTGGCCTTTTCTGGCAGGTCCCG
>JAYVKZ010000148.1:0-9233 GCA_043767985.1 Betaproteobacteria bacterium | reverse complement strand
CTCTTCAGGCTCCGGTACTTGAGCTTTCCCCAAAAGCGTTGCGTGCGGTCGCCAACTTGCTCGGACTTTTGGGCCAGCAACGGCCCGTCATTCTCGTTCCCCAAAAGCACGAACTCACCACACAAGAAGCGGCGGGGTTTTTGAATGTGTCGCGGCCTTACTTGATCAAGCAGGTCGAGGCAGGGCGCCTGGCTCACCGTAAGATTGGTCGTCATCGTAGGATCGAGTTTGATGAGCTTTTGCGCTTTCAAAATGCTCAAAAGGAAGAGTCTGAGAAAGCGATGCAAAAACTAGTCGACCTATCTCAGTCGATGAATCTTTATTAGATGGCTGGTACGCCGCGTTATACGGCGGTCTTAGATGCCAACGTGCTCTATCCCGATTTATTGCGCGATCTCTTGATGAGTCTAGCGATGGCCGACCTTTACTCCGCCAAGTGGAGCGAACATATTCATCAAGAATGGATGCGTAACCTAAAGGCTAATCGCCCTGGGATTGAGGACAAGGTCGACGCCCTTAGGGCCTTAATGGATCAATCTTTACCCGACGCTTTAGTGCAAAACTATGAGTCGTTAATCGATGCATTTGAGCTACCGGACCCTGATGACCGCCACGTCCTTGCGGCCGCCATTGTCGGACACGCGGATGCGATCGTGACTGCCAACCTTAAAGATTTCCCAAAAGAAACGCTCGCCGCTCATCAAATTGAGGTGGTGCATCCTGACGATTTCATCATGAACCAGTTGGAGCTCGCACCGCGAGAGGCATTACCCACTATGAAGTTGGTTCGAGCTCGGATGAAAAAGCCAACGCGGACCGCAATGGACTTGATCGCAATGATTGAAAAAAGTGGCCTACCGCAGACTGCTCAGTACCTGCAAGGTTGGTCAAATTTGATTTGAGATCGCTGTCGTTAGAAATGCGTGACTTGAATGGGTGATGGGATGCGCCGAGCAACTAATCGTCGCTTATTAGACGGCTCCCTTTTAAACCACTTTGCTGTTGACTGAACCTGGCAATGTCCGCATTAGCTTCACGATCGTTCGATCCGTAGCCAAGCCCATCCACTGCTGAACTTGAACGGAGTCTGCTCCATGGAAAAGCTGCCTCCTCGCAAACGTGTTTCTTAAAGTCGCAGGCCCCCGGTGCTGGCCATTCGACTCAACGATCTCAAGCGCTTTGCTCACAAGATCATAGACGCGCGACCCGGCATAGTTCTTACCGATCGCCGCACCGGGAAAGAGTACCTCGCCGGGAATCGGTTCGAGCTGGCGTCGTGACAGCCAGTGCGTCACGTGTTCGACCGCAAAAGGCGCGATCGGCGCGACATGGGCATGGGTCAAACCGGTGGCCGCGACTTCAATGCCAGGTTCATAGTCATCGACGTGAACGTCGCGGATTTTCAGGGCAATGAGCTCGCCCAACGCAAGACCTGAACCGAGGAGTACCGCAAGAATGGCGGCATCACGCTCTTCCTTCCAAGTGACCTTGGACATGTCACCGATGAGCTTGATCAAGGCTTGCTCTTGGCCAGCGGTGAGATACGAAATGATCGGAGCAGCTTCAGGTTTGCCATAAATGGGCAAGAGAGCAATCATGGGATTACCGCGCCGCAAGCCCGTGCTCGCAAAATAGTCGTACGTCTCGGCCAGTAACTGAACATAGCGACGAACCGTGATGTTGGACGCCGGTGTCGAAGGGGCCGCCAGGCCCGAGCCCACAGGAGATCCGAGAACGTCTTGAGGCAGGGCAGGGCGCCGATGAAGAGGAACCACCCCGCGAAGACCAATCAGAAACTTTTCAATGGTGAGCGAATCAACCGAGAGCAGGTCAGTATTCGCAACCTCAAGCGCCACCAAGTACTGGCGAAACATGGAGCCGTGCTGCACGATTGATCGCTCCGAGTAGCTCCATTTGTTGGCGGCTCGTCGAGTACGCCGCCATCGTTCGAACGCCAAGGTAGGGGATTCTTTCCAAAGCGAAACCAAAGCCGCATCAAGACCTGGGGTTTCGAAAGGCAGGATGTTCTGAACGGCAGCGAAAGCACGAGGGCGAGCCATGGGAGCTCCAGAAGAGACCAAACAGGAAACGATTATACGGTAACCAATGCGGAGAACGCCCTTTTATTACAGACTAGTGCGCCTGCGGAGCAGGGGCTAGGGCTTATATAAACTGGTTACCGTATAATCGTTTTATGACAGAATGAAGATCCGGTCGTCTCAGAAAACGGGAAAATCGTACACCATGACTTGGAGAGCGAGCTATTGCAGCCTTGCAAGAGCAGAATTGGGCGGTTGATCCGACGCTATTGCGATACCTCTCGCCGCTCGGTTGGGAGCATATCAACCTGCCGGGTGATTACCTCTGGCACACCAACAAAAAGATTGGACCCGGCAAGTTCAGGCCATTAATGCCATTTCCGGGGGCTTAACGAGTTTTTATAATCCGTTTTCTACATGGATCCCGAGCTAGGACTCGCAGCGGAATTGAATAACATCAGCTTGTCCCGCTTCGAGCGCTGCATTCGCCTACTCTCGATCAAGACACTCGATAAGCTTGCCCAGGCACTTGATTTGACTCCCTCGGAGCTGGTCAAACGAATCGATGATGCACTGCCCGATGAGCCACCACCAAAACCCAAACGCCACCGAAAAAAGCCAAAGGTCGCGAGCCCACTGCGCACTGCCACTTACCCGACCTGAAACTTCGCCACATTCGCACTAGGCGAGCTCGAACTCTCCAGGGCGTCAATCAAGCGATAGCACTGCGCTTCGCTCGTCAAGACAATCGCCCCAGCGTCCAACCCCTGGAGCCCGCACGGTAAATGTGCCATCAGATCGCCGCGTAATTTCAACAAGTGCGTGGCCCTTCGAGTCTTGCAGCAAGTTGTTCCTTCGCTTGATATTTCAAAAGATGTTCGTGCGCCGAACGTCAACCAAAGCGCACCATGATCATAAAAACGGCGAGAGTCGACCAACCATCGAGGTTCTAAAGCAGTCTATGGAATTAGCCAGGTCCAAGGACACGCCCCCACGCCAGCAGATCATGCTCTTCGATGACATCATTACCAACGGCACGCATTTTCGGGCATGTAAGGAACTGATCCTCCATGCCTTCCCAGATAGGCGAGTAGATGGCATGTTCATTGGCCGCGCAAAGAGACCTTCAGTCCTAGACATGTTCTAAGATCCGCTGCCAGGAGCCTCGTCAGTAAAGCATCACGAGTCCAAAAGAATCCACAAAATAGGCCGAGCATCAAAGCTAGCGCAATATCATCAAAACGGGGGATGGCAAGCCAAAATCTGCAAGCTATGCCTGACGACTTTGCGCAAAGCCCCACTCGATGGATGAGCCCCCAACACACTTGATTAACTAAACGATTCCCGTATAAGCGCGCATTTCGTCGCTGGCCTGCTCAGTGGCTGGCATCAAATCCCATAGCCTCGCGTTGATCTGCTGCAATGCTTCGACATCGTCCTCGGCAATTGCGCGCTTTCCGTTGTCGATCAATTGCGATGCTTGAATTTGATCGTTCATTGATGCTCTGCGATCCATCAGATGGCTGAACATCCCTTTAAGGAAGTCCGGAGTGCGCATAAGTATCTGCCAACGAATACGGTCGAGTTCGTCAACAACCGCCTGGATTTTTTCTGGGCTTGTCGAGTTAATAAATGACTGCTCTCGAGCAAAAACTTCAGAAAGCATGTGGCGTTCACGGTCGTTGCCGGACTCTTTCACAAGCTTGGCTACCTCGGATTTTGCCTCTTGGTATGCGGCCTGCACTAGGTTCAATCGCTTGCTCGATGTGAGTTCAAACATCTCTTGGGCTAACTTCCTCTTTTGGTCTTCGAGCTGAAATTTCTTGTCAGTGACATCGTCTTCGGCCATTTCACCAGCGCTACCAATGAGGTCTTGTACACCAGACAGAACCTTTTCGAGACTGTCAGCCGTTTCGCGATGACCATTAGTTTGGGCATCTTCAATTTCAGTTTGGATCTTTGTTTCAAGAAGCAAAATTTCCTTTGCCAACATCTGAGCGGAAACCTCACGCTTCTTGGGCGAGAAAACCTGAGAAAACTCTTGGCCGGTTCCCGCGAGAAACGCGGAAACAGTGAGGTCGCGTGATTCCGACATTTCGAAAGTCAAATCAATGTCGGTTCCCTTAATTAGGTCTTTGGTGATTTGAGCCCCAGAAATTGACACTATGCCTATAGGCTTATTTGTCGATGAATGGCGGTTGCTTGGTCCTTCCATAACCATGATGTGAATTGCCGAAGACGAAGACCCTTTCACTATCGTTCTTGCGACCTCTTTTGTCACCTTGGTTTTTGCAGGAAGAATTGAATTCTTGCTGAAAAGGGAATGAAGTCTCGTATCTTTTGCCGACAAATCGTCGAATACCAGGCTGATGTCCTCAGGAAGCATCTGGCCAGCAACACTGTATCGGCCCTGCGCGATTTGAATCGCGTCGAAGTCGATGGGAACCAAATTACCTTGCCCATCAAATATTTTCAAAGCGAACAAATTGAAAGCGCCCTCGCGGAGCGGAAGGTCTTCCATAATTCGAGCACCTAGTTTTTTCAAGCCGCTATCAAAGGAACCATCGTCGTTGGTGATTCTGTATTGAAGGCCAGCAAGATCACCCTCGAGCTTCGCAGTAAATGTCTCCTCAGACTCTTGAGATGCCTTGTTGTAGCTAGCGCGAATTTTCAAATTTGATTTGACGCGCTCCTTGCCAGTTTGGTTTGCGCCCTTTTCCTTAGTACCAGCAAAAAACGCCGCCCCAATGCAGATTGCATTGGTTGGGTCGATGCTGGTATTAACGGAAATGCCCATTATCTCTTCAACGCGCTTGCGCACGTATGGAATGAAGGTTGAGCCGCCCACCATCAAAATGAACTTCAAATCCGCGGGCTGCAACGAGTTGCGGGTCAAAATCTGCTTCATCCTGTCAATGGTGGTTTCAACAGCATCCTTGACTACTGCTTCAAACTCAGAGCGAGTTATGTTAATGATCGCCTCGATTGCCTTTCCGTCGTCGTCTTGAAGGTCGCTAACTGTTCCTAAGTCAATTTCTGCCGAAGTTTTTGATGATAGCTCAACCTTAGCTGACTCCGCATGACCAAGCAATGTAAGCCACAGTTTGTTGTATCGACCGCCTCCACTCTTCATTTCGCCTAGCAAGTCAGCATACGTGCCCCTGCGTTCCAATTCAGGCACGACAATTTTTTCCACGATCAGTGCGTCGAAGTCGGTGCCACCCAGATAGTTATCTCCTTCGTGATCAAGGACAGTGAGTTCGCCCCCGACAATTTTTACCAGAGCAACATCAAACGTTCCGCCACCTAAGTCATAGACTAGCCACTGACTATTTTTAAGATCGACGTTTTTTTCTTTGTTTGCGTAAGCCAAACTCGCTGCAATTGGCTCTTGCAGTAGAACAACGGTCTTGAATCCAGCGAGAGTCCCCGCCTCTTTAGTGGCGTTACTTTGCGCGGTGTCAAAGGACGCCGGAATGGTGATGACTGCGCCATCTACCTGCTCACCAGTATGGACGAAAATCTTCAATTCTTTGAGTACATAGGCTGAAAGCTCTACAGGTGATTTGGATGCATTTAAAGCCTTAATCTTGAATGTCTCCGAAGTGCCCATCTTCCGCTTGAAGTGGCTGACAACACTCTTTGGGTCACGTTGAAGATAGCTCCGGGCCTGATCGCCGATAAGTATGCGGTCATTGCGAAATCCAACCACTGAGGGTAACGTTTCCTTGAATCCATTTGGATTTTTGAAAACTTCAACGTTGCCCCTGTCAAACTTTGCAATCAGGGAGTTAGAAGTCCCCAGGTCGATACCGAAATTAATTGTCGATGACATTTATGCTTCCCCCACAGTTTTGGATTCCACGACTACGATTCCTTTTTGCACTACACGCGAGAATTGCCTGTCACCTATTCTGATGATCGGCTTTATAACTTCAACAACGTATAAATTTTCGGTGCTCGTCCCTGTAATGGATGCCTCAAGGTCAGTTCGCGTTTCAGAAAAGACTTGACCCATTGGGTCTTCGTAGTACAGCTTCTCGCCTTCCAGCGTTTCCTTAATCCGGTCAACATTGCGTTTCGCATTGCCGGGATCGCCATAAATCGACAGCTTGCGCTCAATATCGCAAAGATTGTTCAGGACTTGAAAAACCCACTTCGGGACTTCCATGATTGTGCTTGGTTGCATGTGTTTCCTTTTAAGAGTGATTCTTGATAAGTAGATGCAGGGCAATTGCGTTGTCAACTGTCGCCAAAGGGAGTGCTATCTTTGCCTTGCTATTTGCAGAATCGGTAATGATCACCTCACCGTTTTCAATTTCCGACCTCAAACGATGCCACGGGCATAGTTCCTGTTTATTGCTGAACCAACCGGCGATGGTGAATGTGATACCAACTTTGCTAACTAGTGCAGATCCAATACGAATGGTTTGATTGCTATCCAGGTCACTTTTGATCACTTCCATCACGCGCGGCAACAGATAACTGACTGCGGCATCTACAAATTTGGAGAACAATGCGCGCTGTGCATCCAAGTCTTTGTGCACGCTCCAATTGAGGTAAAGGACATTTGCCCCCTTACCGCCCACTGAGATCTTGTATGTGTGTGTGGTCACAGTACCATCGCGCGACACAGTAATCCCCCAGCGTAGTGTTCTAACATCCTCCACTGACAACTTGTGATTCGCGAAGGCAACACCTTTTCTGGTAATTACGTAGCTCGCACCCTGATAGGTCAGAGAAGCCTCGTCTTTACTTTCGTTTTTGATGCGTTCATCAAGCGTCTTAGCGTCCTCTTCTATCCGATGAAGAACGGAGGGCGACCGCCCCGCGAGAGACAGTGCGAGAACCAGAATTTCCTTGGCTAAATCAGGGTCGCCATGACGGTTGTATGCATCAATCGAAATAGATCGAATAAGGGTGGCCGCTTGGTTCTGAACATTTTGAAAAGTCGATGGGAGTGATCCGATGATCTTCCCAATATTGCCTTGAGCAAGCACAGATCGGACGGATTCAACGCTCGGTTTAATTTTCTCGGACTTTTCAGAAGCAAGTTGCAATGGCTCCAACAGCCGGACCATTTGCCTATGCGCGCCCTCAAAACACTTGTCTTCGTGCTCAGGAGCAACCAAGCGACGCCCGTCCAACATGCACTCAACCACATCCGCGTTACGTCTTTCAACTGCCTTAGAAAAAACCAGATCGAACTGTGCAGCGAAGCTTTCCCCAAATTTTGAAGCGAATTCATCGCCAAAGTCTTCGATGGCCTCTAGCAAGTCAATGGGCGATTCGTCTTTGTCCACTAGAAAATGACGAATGTCGCCACGGGACATGAAGTTCAGTAACGGCTTATTCTGATAGACGATGTGATGCCAATACTTCAAGTCCCCTGTGAGCTCATCGGCAACCTTGATGGCTCGCGACTTATCAATGCGAAGTCCTGGGACCCAATCGACAAGCCCATCTTCAAGCTCGATTTCTTGAAGCAATGATTTCTTAGCCTTTTGGACGACTTTGACCTCAAGCTCAAATGGATCGTCTACGTCTGTCAAATTCAATAACTCAAACGGATTGACATAGTGCGCGTACCACTGATCCTGACTTAGAAGCGCCTCTTTATTGGACAGAATTTTGCCTTGCAAATCCAGTAGGCGCGGTAGTATTTGTCCAAGGCTCGTCCGAGCTTTCTCGTATTCGGCATCCTGCGCTAATGCCCTACGCCAAGCATCGACAGCGTCTGCATCCTGGCTGACCTCGGGGGCGCTCAAGGCCAACCCCAAATTATAGTATCCGACGGGACCTTTGACCTGCGCGGCGTATGTGCGGTAGCACCGAATAGCCTGGTAAAAATCTTTCCTCTTGTGAAAAGCTATGCCAAGAGTATTTACGTCGCCAAGGGTTATCCTGCCTTTCGTATCAAGGGTCTTTAGAACCTCAAAAAGCTTTTCTTCTTCAAGGTCAAGCTCTCTGGCGCGATATGCTTCTACCAACGCTTCAAGTGAGTCAATTCGGTCATCATCCAACCTAATCGCCTTCTCCCAGCATTCAACTGCCTGGTCAAGCATTGCCGTTTTCTTGTACGCCATACCTAGACGATGCCAGCCGTAGGCAAATCCATCCGCCAGTTCAATGGTTTTTTTGAAATGCGGGATGGAAGCTGCCGCACCATCTTTTTCTGATAGTGCGAGGCCGAGCTGCCACCAAGAGTTTGCATTGTCTGGATCGACGGTCGTGGCGCATTTTGCAGCGATAACTGCCTCGTCTATTCGTCCGCTCTCTCTAAGTTCAACGGCTTTTTTTATGAAGTCATCGGCTGCTGAAGTCATTTGGTGACAGGCAGCGGTAAGGGCGAAAAGCTGAATGAACTGAAAACAGATTTCAATCCCGACCCGAAGCTAGCTTCGAGCAGCACAATTGCTACGACAGGAATGTAACGTGCGATCAACTACCTGCTCCCCAGAACAATTGAGAATCTACAATGCCAAAAAACAAGAAGAACTATCCGAAGACTCAGTTTGTGTCCTAAGCATATCAGGCTAAATGCACCCATCACCTCGAAAAGGTAAAACAAGCGGATTTCCTCTCACCGAGTTGGACAAATTTCGAGTTGGACTAAGGTTGTTCTTCAGCCCTGGCGCAGAAGACTTCGCTAAAAACTATCAGGGACGATCCTGCCCACTTCCCACCGGCCACCTTGCAATCTTCTCCGGAGGTCCCAATGCACTCAAAGCGTTGAAACTATCCGCACAGTGAAACCATTTCTCAAACGCTTCTGGCCAGCTAGGGTCGCAATATCGCTGACTCTTGCCATTCTGGCAGCCACGGCCTGCAAGAAGATTTATAAGAATTAGCCGCGCGGCATTTTTTCGAAATCGCTGAGAGCGGCGGCGCGGAAGGCGGGCAGGGTTTCACAGTGTTCGGCCAAGGCGATCAGGCCGGCGTGAGCGGTCGGTGACAGCACTTCATCCATCCGGTCCTACATATACCAGATCAGCGTGGTGATCATGACATCGGCATGAGTGAGCGTTGCCCCGCAAGCATAGGGTGTGGAGAGACGGTGGGTCAGTTCGTCGAGGCCAGCGCGGGCCTGGCCAAGGCAGCGGTCAAGCCAGTCGTTGCTGCGATGTTCGGGAGAATGGAAATGCCTCTCGTAGACAACAGCCGCGACCTTTTCGAGGGTCCCTTGCGCCAGTG
>JAYVKZ010000147.1:0-11869 GCA_043767985.1 Betaproteobacteria bacterium | reverse complement strand
CGGCACTCGCCGAAATGACACCTGCCAATACCGGTCAGATCACCTGTCCTACTTTACTCGTGACGGGAGACGAGGATAGTGTGTCGCCGCCCAGCTCGGTGCGCGCCATGGCCGAGAAAATTCCTGGCGCCAAGCTTGAAATTATTCGCGCTTGCGGCCATTGGACGCCGGTCGAAGCGCCTGAGGCCTGCATCAGTCATCTGACTCGCTTTTACGCTTCGCTGCGTAGCACCACAAGCACGAGCCAGCCCTTGAGCCGCAGCGCAAGGTACAGCGCAAGTTCTATGTTCTTTAATTCGGAGCGAGTATGAATAGCGTGCTGTTCACGAATGTTCGAATCCTAGATGCCACCGGCGCGCAGCCCTATCCGGGCGAAGTCCTGGTGCAGGGCAACCGCATCACGCGCGTCACCAAAACACAAGGTGGCCAGGGTCGCGGCCAATTGATGTCGGGATCCACCGTGATTGATGGCGCGGGAGCCACACTGATGCCAGGCATGGTGGAAGGCCACACCCATTTTGCCTGGAATAACTCAGCCACTTTGGATGGCATTCAGATCATGCCACCCGAAGAACACACCTTGTGGACCGCCGGTGTTGCGAAGGTGTATCTGGACCATGGATGGACGAGTTGCATGGGCGCGGCCACCGCCAAGCCACGCCTCGATGTGGTGGTGCGCGATGCCATTAATTCGGGCCTGATTCCCGGCCCGCGTTATCTTGCTGCAAGCCAAGAAATCACGGTGGCGGGCGCACTGGGTGATGACATGTTGCCCCACCTCCCCTACCAAGAGTTTAGCTTTGGGCAAGTGGTGAGCGGCCCGGAGGAAATGCGCAAAGTGGTGCGTATGTTCCTCAAGTACGGTGTGGATACGATCAAGCTGAATTTATCGGGCGACAACTTCGTGCTTGGTGCGGATGCCAAAACCACCTGGATGAGCGACGAAGAAGTGGCGATGGCCGTGCGTGAGGCGACCATTCGAAACAAACGCGTCTTGGTGCATGCGCGCTCCTGTGAATCGGTAAAACAAGCGCTTCGTCATGGCATCTACCTGATCTATCACGCCAGCTACACCGACGATGAAGCGCTCGACATGCTGGAGGCTCATAAGGACAAGGTGTTCGTCGCACCCGGCCTCTCGGTCATTGTGCGCTTGCTCTACGAAGGCTCGGAATGGGGCATTGATCATGCCAAGGCGGTGGCGATGGGCTATGAGGAAGAATTAGCGGCCGCCGAAAAGAGCTTGCGCGCGATGCATAAGCGTGGGATACGGGTACTTCCCGGGGGAGACTACGGCTTTGCTTGGGCTCGTCACGGCGAAAACGCGCGCGATCTTGAGTACTTGGTCAAATATGCGGGCATGACGCCGATGGAATCCTTGATCGCTGCAACTCGCTTTGGTGCGCAGCTCATGATGCATGGCAACGATCTGGGTGAGATCAAAGAAGGATATTTAGCCGACCTACTACTGGTCGACGGTGACCCCCTTGCAGATCTCTCTATTTTGCTCGATAAGAACCGTTTGCTCGCGATCATGAAGGATGGCAAGTTCCATAAAGCGCCCGATCTGCGTAGTGCGTCGGTTCCGAATCGCTGGGACCTCAACGCCGCATGAAAAAACTGAGTTTCTGGCAGTGGGTCTTGACGGCAGTCATCGGCCTGCCGATCACGGCGTTTGTGGTCTGGGCGATCAGTGACAATGCCAAGCTGTTTTTCTCAACCAGCTTGAATGGCATCACGCTGGCGGCCCTGTATTTTTTAGTGGCAAGTGGTTTTACCCTGGTCTTTGGCCTGATGCGTAACGTCAACTTGGCGCACGGGTCTTTATATTTGTTTGGCGCCTACATCGGCTATGTGGTCGGCGACAAAACCAATTCCTGGGTACTTGCCGTCTGTGCCGGCTTTCTTGCATCGGCCCTGATTGGCCTACTGTTGCAGCTACTCGTTTTTAGGCGGATGCAGGGCGACGATTTGCGGCAAACCTTGGTCTCGATTGGCGTCTCGATTGTGTTAGCAGACCTGATGTTGTGGATCTGGGGCGGTGAGATCTATCAATTTGACCCACCCAGTTGGATGTTCGGCTCAACGCCCTTGCCTATCGTGGGCGGCTATCCGAGCTATCGGCTTCTGGTGCTTTTGGGTGCCACCGTGATTGGCTTCACGCTGTGGTGGTTTCTCAATAAAACTCGGGTTGGCATGATGATTCGCGCCGGTGTCGATGACCGCGTGATGCTCTCTGCTTCGGGGGTCAACGTACAGATGGTCTTTGCCATCACCTTTGCGATTGGCGCCGGTCTGGCTGGGTTTGCAGGCGTGATCGGTGGCACGGCATTGTCCATCTCGCCGGGCGAGGACGTTCGCTATCTCTTGGCTTCATTAGTGGTCGTGATTGTCGGTGGCATGGGAAGTATTGCGGGCGCCGCGATTGGCGCCCTGCTGATTGGACTAGCGGAGCAGTTTGGTCTCGCCTACGCGCCCACGTACGGCGTGGTATTCACCTTTGTGATCATGGTCTTTGCGCTGGCCTTCAGACCCCAGGGCATTCTTGGAAAGTCACAACGATGAGCGCAGCACAGTGGCGTAAGGCGATGAATTCCGGCGCAGGACGGCGCAACTGGCATGTCGGTGGTGTGGTGACGAGCACAGGTCAGGAGGATGCGGCGACGGGCGCCAAGCTACGTTTTGACGGGCTGGAGATCACCTGGCAAGACAAGCTTTGGCAAATGATCGGCTGGCGCCACGTGCTGATGCTCTTGGCTTGCCTGCTTTATCCGATCGTCGCCACGCCATTTTTCACTTTCCAAATTGGCGCGCAAACTTTAGCGCTTGGCATCATTGCTTTATCGCTGACCTTTTTGGGCGGATATGGCGGCATGGTAACCCTGTCACAAATGACCATCGCCGGTATTGCAGGTTACGTCTTGGCGATTTTCGGCAACAGCGGGGTGGCGCTCAGTTTGGGTTGGCCCTGGTGGCTGGCGGTGTTGATGGCGTTGACCATTGCCACCCTCATCGCGACAGGGATCGGGTGGATGTCGGTTCGCACCGAAGGTATTTATACGATCATGATCACTCTCGCCATCGGTGTCGCGTTTTTCTATCTTGCCCAGCAAAACTACACAGTCTTTAACGGCTTTCAAGGGTTTTCGAAAATTACACCGCCGGATGTTTTCGGGGTCGATTGGCGCTCGCCCACCGCCTACTACTACCTCGTACTGTTTTGGGCATTAGCCGCCTATTTCTTCATTAAATACCTCATACGCGCCCCCTTTGGCATTGCCTTACAAGGTGTAAGGGACAACCCAAGGCGGATGAATGCGCTCGGCTTTAGCGTCAATGCGCACCGAGTCGCGGCACATGCCGTAGCTGGTCTCATCGCGGCTCTGGGCGGCATTCTGATGGTTTGGTATTCCAGCCTGATCACCCCTGGCTCGATTGGCACAGGGGCCTTAATCAACGTGCTGATTGTGGTCGTTCTTGGCGGTATGAAACATCCGATTGGCGCCTTTATCGGTGCACTCGTCTTTGTCTTGCTTCAGAATTTTGCAGTCGACATTGTGGGACGGGAACGCTTCAACCTCTTAATCGGCGGTGTGTTTTTGGTGGTGCTTCTTTTCTCGCCGGACGGTCTCGTGGGTTTATGGATGCGGCTTAAGAATCGCTTCACGATGAATGCTCAGGAGAAGTTGCAAAGTTTTAAGTAGACGCAGTTTTTAGTAGTTTTCGGTGGAGCTCACAGGTACTGGGCTCGGGTTGAACTTTCGCGGCAATGAAGCCGCATTTTTGGAGGAACGATGATGAGAATGAACAGAAGAATGTTGACAAAGACAGCCATGGGTATGGCCGTGCTAGCAGCTTTTGCGGGTACAGCCAGTGCCCAGGAAGTCTTGAAGGTCGGTCTATTGGCCACATTGGAAGGCCCCTTCGCAGCGCCGGGTCAGGACGGTATGCGTGGCGCCGAACTTGCACTGAAGCAACGTAACGGCATGGCGGGGGGTAAGAAGATTGAGTTTGTTAAAGGCTCCTCGGATGCCAAGCCCGATGTGGCCGTGAACGCGACTCGCAAGCTGGTCGAACAGGACAAAGTCCAGATCATGATTGGGCCGCTGTCTGGCTCTGAAGGGATTGCGGTGAAGGACTATTCCAAAACGCAACCTGGTGTGACTTTTATTAATGGCTCCTCCGGCGCGCAAGCGACCACCCTGGTGAACCCTTCTGCAAACTTCTTCCGCTTCAACACGGAAGGTGCGCAGTGGATGGTCGGCCTGGGTGACTACGCGATGTCCAAGGGCTACAAGAAGGTCGCCTTAATTGCGGAAGACTATTCCTTCCCGTATTCGCAAGTACAAGGCTTCATGGCGGGTTACTGTGCTGCTGGTGGCAAAGTGGTACAAAAGAACTGGGTGCCTTTGGGCAGCAAGGACTATGCCTCCACGATTGCCAAACTACCGGCTGACATCGATGCCCTGTTAGTCGTCTTAGGCGGCTCCGATGCAGTTAACTTCTTGACTCAGTATGAGCAATCAGGCGGCAACAAGCCAATGATTGGCGGGTCTATTACGGTGGACCAAACGGTCTTGAACTTCAAAGGTAAGCGTCGTGAATCCCTCTTGGGCACAGCCTCCGCCAGCCCGATGGCCGACTCTATCGACACACCTGAATGGAAGAAATTTGTCGCCGACTATAAAGCGAACTTTAAGGATGGCTTCCCTAGCCCATCGTTGTTTGCTTTCTTGTACTACATCAACACCAAGGCCGCGCTCGATGCCCTTGATGCTGTGAAGGGCGACTTGTCCGGTGGACAAGCGGCTTACCGCGCAGCCTTGAGCAAGATGACGCTCAAAACACCGGTCGGCGATTACACCCTGGACGGCAACCGCAATGCGGTCGGACCGACCTTCATCACCGAAGTATCGAAGGCCGCCGATGGCTCCTTCTATAACAAGGTGGTGAAGGTGGTCGCCAAGGTGGACCAGCAATTAAACCTACCGAAAGCCGAGTTCGACAAGATGGGTCTGGGTTCGCGTGACGTTCCAAGCTGCCCATAATTTGAGCTGACTCGACGTGGTCGGGCAAGGACCCTCGGGGTACTGGCCTGACCCGCAACTATCAATCCCTTTTTGAATTTTTGAAGAATCTTTGATTCATGGCCTCAATCTCTGACCTCTCGTCCGCCAAAGCCGCACAGGGCTCGCTTGCTTCTGGTAATGCGCTCGAGCTCATCAGCGTGACGCGCGCGTTTGGCGCCTTGAAGGCCATCGATGATGTCAGCTTTACTGTGGCGGCTGGAGAGAAACGCGCGATCTTGGGCGCCAACGGCGCGGGCAAAACGACCTTGTTTAATGCCATCACTGGTGATTTCCCGGCAACCTCAGGGCGAGTCAGGTTTTTCGATGAAGATGTCAGCGACATTCCACCGTATGAGCGTATCCGGCGCGGACTAAGGCGCACCTATCAGTCGTCTTTACTGTTCAAGGAACTCTCAGTTCGGGACAATATTTTTCTGGCCATGCGCGGCGTTGCACGAGGTCGCTTTAGTTTTATCAGGCCACGTTTGTCCCATGCCTCACGACTTGCCACCGAAGATGTTCTACAGCGAGTTCGCTTAGACACGGTGGCCGGTACACTCGTATCAGCGCTGTCACATGGCCAGCAAAGGCAGCTAGAGATTGGTATGGCCTTGGCGGGAGCGCCTCGTCTCATTCTGTTTGATGAGCCAGCGGCGGGCCTGTCGCCGTCCGAGCGACGTGAATTGGTGAAGTTACTCACGGCGTTCCCTGCGCATTTAGGCTTTGTGCTGATCGAACATGACTTGGACATCGCACTCCGGGTGGTCGACAAAGTCACCGTCATGCATAACGGCCGAGTGCTGACACACGGCACACCCAACGAGATTGAAAATGATGCGCAAGTGCAGGCCATTTATATGGGAGGTAAGCACTAATGGCTTGGTTCTTCCGCGCCTCTGAACCCGCTCGTACCGGCCCAGCCTTGGTGGTCGAGGGGCTGAGCGTTTATTACGGGCGTGCTCATGCACTTCAAAATGCTTCGCTGTCTCTACATCAGGGCGTGTTGGCCGTGGTGGGCCGAAACGGCATGGGTAAGAGCACGCTGTGCAATGCGATTGCGGGTCTGGTGCCAAGTACTGGCGTCATCCGCCTCTATGGCAAGGATATCCGCGGGCTGAGTCCTAATGTCATTACAGTGGGCGGGGTGGGTTATGTGCCTCAGGGACGTCGCGTCTGGCCTTCACTGACCGTTCATGAGCATTTAAAGCTCGCTGAAAGTTCGGCCAGAAAAGGCGCTTGGACCATCGAGCGTATTTATCAAACCTTCCCTCGCTTGGCTGAACGTAAGCAAAACGGCGGGGCTCAATTGTCGGGCGGTGAGCAGCAAATGCTGGCAATTGGCCGTGCCCTCCTGTTTAACCCAAGCCTGCTAGTGATGGATGAGCCAACGGAAGGCTTGGCACCGGTCATCGTCCAACAAGTGGCGGGCATGTTGCGTGAGATTGCTGCATCCGGTGAGATCGCGATTTTGCTCATCGAACAAAATCTAGGTGTCGCAATGGATGTGGCCGACGACATTGCCGTGATGGTCAATGGGCAGATTGCGCATCGGCTGACAGCAAGTGCCTTGGCGGCAGATGTTGATCTTCAAACGCGCTTGCTGGGCGTACGTCAGTCGGAAGATGAAGAAGATCCCAGTCCATCAGAATCAGAAGTACGAGCAGCCGCCGCGACCGACGACCGAGCAGTCCAAGTATTCACCGTAAAAAGGGCAGGCGATGTGGATGCGCCTTCATTGGACGAAGATCGTTCGGTGGCGGGTTTTAATCGTTGGAATGCCGCTAGCCCAGGGGTCGTGCGTCGAGATATCTCAGCGCAACCCGGCCCGGACCTTTGGAACGCTGAAAAGCTGGCTGAAGATAAAGAGCGCGTTAAAGCCGAGAGAAACGCGAAGATTTTCGAGTTTCCGGTCGCGCAATCGGCGCGTAAAGTTTGCTATATCGCGGGCACTTTCGACACAAAATCCAAAGAACTGTACTTTCTTCAGAACTGCATTAACCGCCTAGGTTTGATGACAGTCACAGTAGACATTTCTACCGGTGGTCAAACTTCGGCGGCGAATGTTTCGCCGCAAGAAGTTGCTCGCCACCATCCGGAAGGGCCTCGCGCAGTGTTCTCGAAAGATCGAGGCGCGGCGGTAGGTGGGATGACCCTGGCCTTCGAGCGTTTTATGGCTAGCCGCCGCGATGTTGGTGGCATTGTTTCGGCCGGGGGCTCAGGCGGCACGGCAATGGTCAGCGCCGGCATGCGTCGTCTGCCCATTGGCGTACCGAAGGTGATGGTATCGACCATGGCGTCGGGCGATGTTCGCCCCTATGTGGGCCCGAGCGATATCTGCATGATGTATTCGGTGACGGATGTTTCGGGCATTAATCGTATTAGTGAGAAGGTCCTTGGCAATGCCGCGCATGCTTTGGCGGGGATGGTCGCTCATTCCCAGGAAGCACAGGCCAATACCAAGCCAGCGATAGGCCTGACGATGTTCGGTGTGACGACTCCCTGCGTGCAAGCGGTGACCAAACTCCTCGATCCGAGCTATGACTGTTTGGTGTTTCATGCCACTGGTACCGGCGGCCAGTCGATGGAAAAACTGGTCGAGTCTGGCTTGCTCTCAGCGGTACTCGACATTACCACCACCGAGGTGGCCGATGAAATTGTCGGCGGCGTGCTGAGCGCCGGCCCCGAACGGATGGATATTTTTTCCAGGGTACGTATTCCGTACCTTGGCTCTTGCGGCGCTTTGGACATGGTCAACTTCGCCGCCAGAAACACCGTTCCGGCAAAGTTTCAAGATCGCAAGTTTGTCATTCACAATTCCAATGTGACGCTCATGCGCACAACCACTAAAGAATGCGAATTGATCGGCCGCTTTATCGCCAGCAAACTGAATCGCATGCTCGGACCAGTGCGCTTCTTTATTCCTGAGGGTGGCGTATCGATGCTGGATGCTCAGGCCCAAGCATTTTACGACCCTCAGGCGAATGAGGCGCTATTCAAGGCGATTGAGCTGGAGTTTCGGCCTGGCCCAGACCGGCGTGTGATACGACTGCCCTACAACATCAATGATCCCGAATTCACCGAAGCCATGGTCAAGGAATTCCGCAGCGTCATGGCCAACCAACCCGTTTCTAAAACAGCCTAAGAAGAACATGCCAAGATTTAGTCGTGAACACATTCTAGAACGCTTCAAGGGCATGATTGCTCGGCGTGAACCCATTATTGGGGGCGGTGCAGGCACCGGCCTGTCCGCCAAGTTTGAAGAAGAAGGCGGCATCGATCTCATTGTCATTTACAACTCCGGCCGCTATCGCATGGCAGGGCGAGGTTCCTTGGCGGGCCTGATGGCCTATGGAAATGCCAACGAGATCGTGGTCGACATGGCCAAGGAAGTGCTGCCCGTGGTGTCGAGAACACCGGTGCTGGCGGGCGTCAATGGCACCGATCCCTTCATGCTCACCGAACACTTTCTAAAACGTCTCATCGATCTTGGCTTCTCTGGCATTCAGAATTTCCCCACGGTGGGTTTGATTGACGGTGTCTTTCGGCAAAACTTGGAAGAAACCGGCATGAGCTACCGCTTGGAAGTCGATTTGATTCGCAAGGCCCGCGAGATGGAACTCCTCACCTCGCCCTATGTTTTTTGTGAGGAAGATGCCGCCGCCATGACCGAGGCGGGTGCCGATATTGTAGTGTGCCATATGGGCCTGACCACGGGCGGCACGATTGGCGCGGGCACGGCTTTAACGCTTAAGGACTGTGTGCCCAAGATCGAGGCTTGGGCCCAAGCGGCCTTGCGCGTGAATCCCAAGGTGATTGTTTTATGTCATGGCGGGCCCATTGCTACGCCGGACGATGCTCAATATATTTTAAGCGAGTGTAAAGATTGCCATGGCTTCTACGGAGCCTCAAGCATGGAGCGCTTGCCCACCGAGCGGGCGCTCACCGAAATTACCCGCCAGTTCAAACAGATTCAGCGATAGGAGTTGACCATGTCAGGTGCCGCTTTTGGACAGTTCATTCTAGGTTTAATTGTTACGGCAATTGTCGTTGCCATCGTGGTGTGGCTAATGAACTGGCTTTACTTACGCTCCTCGAAAGAACGTGCCTTCGTGCGTACCGGTCTAGGCGGCCAGAAGGTGGTACTCAATGGCGGAGCATTTGTCTTGCCCATCGTGCATGAGGTGATCCCGGTCAACATGAATACCCTAAAACTCGATGTCAGTCGCGGTCGAGACAAGTCGCTGATTGCCCGCGACAAAATGCGTGTGGATGTGAGTGCAGAGTTTTTTGTAAGGGTGCAAGCAACGGTTGATGCGATTGCCAATGCGGCACAAACCCTTGGTCAGCGCACCATGCAGCCAGAAGCGCTGAAAGACCTCCTGGAAGGTAAGTTCGTTGATGCCTTGCGCACGGCTGCGGCCGAGATGACGATGGAAGAACTTCACGAGAAACGCGGCGAGTACATTCGACGAGTTCGCGAGGCAGTGACGGAGGACCTACTCAAGAATGGCTTGGAGCTGGAGTCCGCCTCGCTAACACAACTTGATCAAACCTCCCGAGAGTTCTTCAATCCTAGCAATGCCTTCGACGCCGAGGGTCTGACTCGTTTAACCGAGCAGATTGAGCGCCGCAAGAAGCAGCGTAACGATGTTGAACAAGACACGATGATTGCTATCCGCAATAAAAACCTGGAAGCCGAGAAACTGTCCTTAGATATCGACCGGGAGGCCGAGAATGCTCGACTAAATCAGGAGCGGGGACTTGAGATTGCGCGTTCCCAGCAACGCGCGCAACTGGCCCGTGAGCGAGCCGAGCAAGAACGTGATGCCGAGCAATCTCAGATCCGTGCGCGAGAGCAGGTGGAACAGGCCAAGATTGAAACTCAATTGACCGTGGAGCAGGCGCGCATTCAATCGCAATTGACGATTGAAAGTCAGGAGATTGAACGGCGTAAATCGATTGAAATATCAGAGCAACATCGAGCCATTGCGATCGCCGAGCAAAGCAAGGCACAGTCTGAGGCTCAGGCGGCTGCGGATCGGGCACGCGCGCAAGCGGTATCCGAGGAAGAAAAGGTCTTCACCGCGCGTGAGGTAGAGATGGCCAATCGCAAGAAACAAATCGACTTAATTGGCGCAGCGCAGGAGGCCGAGCGCGACGCACTGCGGTTGACTGTAGCGGCAGAGGCTGAGAAAAACGCCTCGGTGGATCGCGGCATTGCCATGACCTCTCAGGCCCAAGCCGAGGCCGATGCTCAGGACATCCAAACCTTGTCGATGATTAAACGTCAGGATGCAGAAGCCCATGCCGCTCGTCAAATGAATGAAGCTCACAATATGCTGAGCAATGAAGCTCGTGCCAGCCGCGCCAGGATGGCAATGATTGACAAAATGGAAGGCATCATTCGCGAGAGCGTCAAGCCGATGGAGCGCATTGAAGGCATCAAGATCTTGCATGTGGATGGCCTGACTGGAGGCCATGGCAGCGGCTCCGGCCAGGGTGGGCCGGACGGTATGGGAGGCGGCTTTGCAGATAGCGTGGTGAACTCCGCGCTACGGTACCGGGCACAGGCGCCCCTGATCGATCAAATGTTGAAAGAAATTGGTCTGGAAGGCGGCGACCTCAGTAAGCTGTCGGGCGCCATTGCCAAACAAAGCGCGGCACCGCAACTTGAGGGCGACAAGCCGAAAAGCGATGAGTGAAATCAAACCGCTTCAGTGATCCATCGCCCGTTCAAGCATCAACCCTAGAAAGCTAAGAGCCTTAGCATGATCCATGTTTATACCTCCACCGTGATCGATGCAAGCGCGGATACCGTATGGGCCTACGTGCGCGACTTTAACGCTCTGCCGAAGTGGCATCCAGCCATTGCCGAATCGAGAATTGAGAGCGGCCTGCCCTCGGACAAAATTGGCTGCATCCGAAACTTTCGGCTGAAGGACGGTGGCATGATTCGCGAGCAACTTCTGGCGCTCTCCGATTATGATTACCAGTGTGTCTACTCCATTCTCGAATCCCCAATGGGCGTCGAGAACTATGTCGCGACCCTCAAGTTCACACCCATCACCGATGGCGCTCGCGCTTTTGCAGAATGGAGCGCCGAGTTTGATGCCCCGCCGAATAAAGAGCGCGAGCTCGCGGACTCGATTGGCAATGGCGTGTTCCAGGGGGGCTTCGATGCCCTCAAGCGCCACTTTGGCGAGTAATAGCTTTGATCCGCGTGACGCGCTCCACCATTATTGATGCACCGATCCATGAAGTGTGGGCTGTGCTGCGTGAGTTCAACAGCCATATTGATTGGCATCCGGCCATCGCCAAATCGATGATCGAAAATCGCGAACCAGGCGACCAGGTGGGATGCGTTCGGGCCTTTACCCTGCATGACGGTAATCAGCTTCGTGAGCAGTTGATTGCGCTGTCGGATGAAGACTGTATTTCGACCTATTGCATTTTGGACTCGACCATTCCGCTCAAACGCTACGTTGCCACCGTGCACTTAAAGCCAGTCACGGACGGGCAGCGCACCTTTTGGCATTGGCAATCGACGTTCGATACGCCGCCCGGCCAAGAGGCGGCGCTCGTCCAAGCAGTCGGTGTCGGGGTGTATGACACTGGCTTTCAGGCACTTCGTGACTATTTGAAGACCCCTGCCTCGAAGAAATATACGCAGGCGAAGGTTCAGGGCTTTGCACAGCAGGCGCTGGGAAGAGCTTCGCTCAATGCACCGAACGAAACGGCAATCCAGTCCGCGCAGGCGATTGTCATTCGCCAACATGGCGGCCCCGAGGTGATGCAACTCG
>JAYVKZ010000146.1:0-8429 GCA_043767985.1 Betaproteobacteria bacterium | reverse complement strand
AGTGGCCTGAAGATGCCTTGCAACCGCTAGCCCCGACTGTAAACCGTCTTCATGAAACCCATATCCGCACCAGGCACCTGCGTACCATGTATTTTGCTGACCCTGGAGCTTGGATATCTCTCGCTGAGCCAGGCTGGCCTTCATATCGAACACCGGGTGGGCATAAAAGATTTTTTGGAGCACGCTGTCTTCGCGAGGTTGCTCGATGGGGTTGAGGGATACAAAGAGGTCTGTCTTGAAGGGCAAAGGCTGAAGACGATTGAGCCAATAGGTGACGCTGACCTGAGCCTCAGCGCTCTTGCCAGGACTTTGGTCGCAAAGATAGTTCCACGCCGCCCAAGCTTTTCTGCGCTTGGGCATGAGTGTTCGATCACTATGTAGGTACGCGGTGTTCTCTTGGTAGGCTATGGCTGAAAGAATTTGCTTTTCTAGGATAGTGGGTTCACTTAAAAGCTTCAATGACTGATCGCTGTGACATGCCATCACTACCCCGTCAAAGCGCTCACTACGGCTCTGGGTGCGAAGTTCAACCTGCCCATTGGCACGGCTTACCTGGAGGATCGGAGTGTTGACTCGCACGTCGTGTCCGCCTCTCGTCAGAACCTCGGCCAGCGCCTGAACATAGTTTTTCGAGCCGCCTTCGCAGGTAAACCACTGGGGACGATTGCTAACCTGAAGTAGGCCATGGTTATGAAAGAAGCGCACAAAACTGCCAATGGGAAAGGCCGCCATCGTTGCAATCGGGCAAGACCAAATTGCGGCCGCCATGGGCAGCAGGTAGTCTTCGGAGAAGGCTGAGCCATATCCATGGCGCGCGAGATAGGCGCCGACAGGCTCACTCATGGGCGCGCCGATTCCCGAGTAGCTGGTCCCGGCTTGCTCACTGATTGCCAGACGAGTAGCGTGCTTATTGAACCTAACAATGTCTTTGAGCATCGACCAGAACCGCGGCGATAAGGCATTGGAAGGCTGCGCGAAGAGGGAAGCGAGTGAAGAGCCGCACCACTCGCGGTCAACATCGCGGCGTGATACCGAGAAGGACATTTCGGAGGGCGCCACTTTCACTCTGAGCTCTTCGAAAAGCCGGATTAGCCCGGGGTAGGTTCTTTCGTTGTAAACCAAGAATCCCGTATCCACACCATAGCTTTGCCCGTCTAATCGCACATCGACCGTATTCGCATGGCCTCCGAGTGTCTGGCTACTTTCAAAGATTGTGAGTTGGCAGCGGTCCTTGAGCGCGTAAGCACAGCCTAGCCCAGAGATTCCCGACCCGATGATTGCAATTTTCTTCATGTCTCAGGCCGATCAACTTACCCGTGGGAACGATGCTGAACCTCAGGCCACCAGGCCCGAGCGAACAGATTTTGTGCTTCGTATCATATCAAACTTGACCGATCAGTCAACTAATGACCGATTATTTTAATCCGCATATCCAATCAACGGGCTAGAAAAGAAGGTTTTGTCCTATACAAAATCGGACACGGCCTTTTATAATAAAAAAAAGCGGTGCTTTTAGCAACCCCGAAGACGCACCCCGTAAATGCAAATTGCAAAACCATCTCCTTTTCCCATCATCGCCACGCTTAGTATGATCTTCATCCCTGAAAGAGCGCCAATCAACACAAACACCTCACCTCTCAGCATTTCAGCAGTAGAACGAGACACCGGGCTTTCAAAGGACACCCTAAGAGTCTGGGAGCGTCGCTATGGCTTCCCCATGCCTGAGCGGGATGCGTTTGGCGAGCGTATGTATTCCGCTGAGCAGCTTACAAAACTGAGGGTCATCTGCCGGCTAATTGATTCGGGCTATCGGCCTGGCAAGATCGTCAGGATGTCCGTCGAACATTTGGAATCCCTTGCCGAACATTGCGTATCGTCAAGCATTAGCCCGACTGAACATTTAGCGAATCATGCCGACCTAGAACTGCTGCTCAATCTTTGCAAGACGCACCAAGTCGATGAATTACGGCGCACACTTTCCCAAGCCTCGCTCAGAATGGGCCTGGGACATTTTGTCACTGATCTTGTCGCCCCCTTGACGGCAAGGGTGGGCGAAGCCTGGGCGAAAGGCCATCTGGAGATTTTCGAAGAACATCTTTATAGTGAATCCATTCAGGTGGTGATGCGTAACGCCATCGGCAACATTCCAGTCTCACAACAGGGCCCCAAGGTCTTACTCACCACATTCCCGACCGAACCTCACGGTCTTGGACTGCTCATGGCCGAGGCTATCCTGGCACTGCACGGTGCCAAGTGTTTTTCACTCGGGATTCAGACACCCGTGCGCGATATTGTTCGGGCGACTCAAGCTCAAACCATTCAGGTTGTCGCCTTGTCTTTCTCGAGTTTTTCAAATCCCAATCAAGTCAATGATGGTTTGAATGAATTGCGCCGTCAATTGCCCGAGGCCGTCGAAATATGGGCTGGAGGACTAGCCTCCGTTTTGCGCCGTAAGCCTCCCGTCGGTATTCGGGTTGTGACCACATTGGAAACCATTGCGGACGCCTTGGAAGACTGGCGGTCTGCGCGCGTGCTTTCGCAAAGCATGATCGCAAAAGTGGCTGCGACCGCGTGACACGTAAAATCGAAAAGCTCGCTACCCGACGAACAAGCTCAACACACCGGTATATCCGTACAGTTTGTCGCCCGCAATTTCGCCATTCGCATAAAAGCCGACCAATGGAACATTGCCGAGATTATGGCGGATGACCGACAGCTCGGCACCAGGCGAACCAAACAAAAGAGCACCCCTGCCGACACAAGAAACATAGTGGGCGCCCAGCATGTTCAGTCCCTGCTCCTCCACTTCATCGCGAAGCTCGGCGCAAATACGGATTAAATCAGCATGTGCCGCATCGAAATCGCGGGTGCAAAACACAATTTGATCGCCCCGATTCACCTGTGCGCCCAGCGCTAAAATTCTTTGCTCTGGGTCAATGCCAACCACGTTACGTACCTGATAATCCGCCATACCAAAGCGACGTGGAGCGGGCTTGCTCGGCTCTGAACCATATGCTCCCGCCGTGGCCTCGTCTTGCAAGGGCTTCTTGGTATCCATGGCGGGACTAATGCCAATCAACAAGCCTGAGCGCAGTCGTGCGGCAGGCAAAGCACGCATCAAGGTTTGACCATCTCGCGAATAGCGCAACGATTCGTCAACCCCAAGATCCGCTAACATCACATCAAGCGCGGGCACACCATCCAGCGCTTGCAAATAATGAGCGCTACTGGCCGAGACCGTATGTGCAGGAGCAAACGGCCGACAGCCTTGAGTAACGCGCGACAAGACACGCACCTGAGGTCCAAACATCACCCCTGACAGGCCACCCTGAACAGTTTGGCTCGCTACATGGGTTTGTGAACCAATGGTGTTACCGGAGCTACTTGAGACACCGCCAAACACAAGCGCCTGGCTCGCTTTGGCTGAAAGCACACCCAAGCTCTCCACCAGGTTGGCACTACTTGGGTCGGCATGTAAAAGGATAGCCGAAGCCTCAGCCATGGCAATACCGTTGCGCTGCGCTGCGCCCTTCAAGCCAGAGAACATCGCCCATTGGGACGAGGCAAGCGAAGTCAGCATGACGGCCAAAGCCGGCTCATCAACATATTCAGTCGCGCCCGCGCAAATGGAATGCCCGACCGAACCCACCCATTGCACCTGTGGCAGGCAGCGCCTGAGCTCCACTAAGATATGAGCCCAGCGAGATTCCATGGCGGGCGTCACATACGCGATACCAAGAAGGTAGCCCGGGGCCTCCCCATCAAGGCCCTCAGGCTCTAGGCTTTCCGGTATGGCACTTCCGGTGGCTGATCCCGAACCCTCGGGCTCGGTCGTCATCGGTGCAGACTTTGGATGAATCGTTGCCATCAACTCGGTGAGATCACCGAGCTGGGCAATCACCATTTCAACCAACATCCGAAAGTCATGATGGGTCCCATGGCCCAATCGAAACACAGCACTAGGGGACGATACTGAAGTCACTTGGCAGATCTCGCTTTTTTAGCCACAGGCTTTTTCACTCCAGGTTTCGCAGTAGGTTTTGTTCTTGAGATTGTACTTGCGCCAAGCGAACCACCTTTACTGGCTTTCTTAACGACCGCTCGACCCGCTTTTTTGGCGGCTTTCAAGCTTGCACCCGACATGGCCGCTTGAGCCACTTGGTTGAACTGGCCTTGCAAAAACTCTAGCCAGGTGCTCGCGCCAAGCGCAGGCTCCACGCCCTTATGAGCGGCAGGCTGCGCGCGAACTTTAGGCGGTGGCGCGGGTGGCGGCACGCTCAGCCCACTATTCAGAACAGCGGCCCCCTGAGAGAGATCCGACGCAGGCATATTAAATAGAGTAGACGCAATTGCCTCCGGGCTCAACAGCGGATTCTCGAGGTCCACGCCAGCTTTTCCCGGGATCCAACCTTTCGTGACCCCTTTCAAGGCTTCGATCGTGGCACGTTGCACCTCAAGCGCTTGAATGGACGTTTGGATCATCCCCAAGTTCATCACCAGCCACTGCTCGACGGCCTGTAAATCAACAATGCGCTTCTTAAGTTCTTCAACATCAACGGTAGGCATAAACGCAGAGGGCGCGTTCATCGCTCCCCAAGCCTTTTTCACAAAACCCATGGTATCCAGAACGTTACCGACATTGAGCGGTCCGATGCCCACGCCCTTCATCAAACCCAACCCGGGCAAACTCATTTTCGAGGCCATTGTCATTTCTCCTAAGCTCGCTCTTTGTAACGATAGCACTATTTAAACACCGGCTGGCGCTTTTCCCGGATCGCCAGTGCGCCCTCGCGAATATCTGGGCCAGAGAAACCCATAATCTCGAGCGCCGCTGAGGCATCAAAGGTAGGCCCCGCCGAGCGCAGCCAGTTATTGAGAGCGTACTTGGTCCATTTAATCGCCGTACTGGATCCGGCCGATAAACGTCTCGCCAATTCAAAAGCTTTGGGGATGACTTGATCGGCTTCAACTGCCAAAGACACCAAACCGATTCGCTCCGCTTCATCGCCAGTGATAGGTTCGCACAGCAGCAAGTAGTACTTGGACTTGGCCATGCCACACAGCAAGGGCCAAATAATCGCTGCGTGGTCTCCCGCCGCAACGCCCAAGCGCGTATGGGCATCCACCAGCTTGGCTTGTTTGGCCGCAATCGAGATATCGGCCAGTAGCCCACAGACCAGCCCAGCTCCGGCAGCCGCGCCATGCATGGCAGAGACGATAGGCTTACTACAGTTAATCATGTTGTAGACCAAGTCTTTGGCTTCTTGCCAGACCCGTGCCCGCATCTCGAAACTGTCGGACATTTGCTCGATCAAGCTGACATCGCCGCCTGCCGAGAAGCCAATACCATCACCTCGAATCACAGCCACCTTCATACCAGGATCTCGATCAAAATCGCGCCATATCTCGGTCATCTCATAATGCGTGCGGGCATCGGCGGTCGGCAATTTTTGCCCTGGCTTACACTTCATCATAATTTCCAGAGTGCCCGCGTTTTCGCCGTCCACATGACGAGTAATGCGGAGCGATTGATACCGGGCGTAATGGGTGGTCGCATCAAAATCCGAAATTGGATCAAAATGCGTGGTTGATGCTTGTGATGGAGTTTGATCTGAAGCCATGAGTGACATTGAAACCTTAAGAAGAGTGCTTGCGAGCTGCAAAACCATTGCCGTGGTCGGCTTGTCTGCAGATTGGTACCGGCCAAGCTATTTTGCAGCCAAGTATATGCAAGAGCATGGTTACCGTATCGTTCCTGTCAACCCCAAGTACCCAGAAATTCTGGGAGAAAGATGCTATCCCAGCTTAGCGGAAGCGGCCGCAGGCTGTGGTATCAAGATCGATATGGTGGACTGCTTTCGAAAAACAGCCGATATCGAGCCGCTCGCCAAAGATGCTATTGCCATCGGCGCGTCCTGCCTGTGGCAGCAACTGGGTGTCATCAATGCTCAAGCCGATACTTTGGCAAGGGCCGCTGGCCTGGACAGCATCATGGATCGCTGCGTCAAGATTGAACATGGTCGACTCTTTGGAGGCCTGAACTGGGCTGGGGTCAACACCAAAGTGATTTCCGCCAAGCGCCCGCGCCACCTACCCTATTAGTCAAGCATTCTTGGAGTCGCCCATGGCTGAAAAGCCCTCCCCTGATCGCCAATTTGGCATCGAAACGCTGTGCCTTCATGCCGGTCAAATTCCCGATGCGGTCACCGGCTCACGCGCCCTACCCATCTATCAAACCACCTCTTATGTGTTTGACTCGGCCGAGCATGCCGCCAGCCTTTTCAACCTTCAAACCTTCGGCAATGTTTATTCACGCTTGAGTAACCCGACCGTCGCGGTTTTGGAAGAGCGCATCGCAGCACTGGAAGGCGGGCGCGCCGCCATTGCCACCGCCAGTGGCATGGCCGCCGAAATGGTGGCCATGCTCACTTTACTACGCCAGGGCGACCATATCGTCGCGGCCAATACACTGTACGGCGGCACCTACTCGCAGTTCTCGGTCACCTTCAAACAATTCGGCATCTCTTGTACCTTTGTCGACCCCGACGAGCCACTGAATTTCAAAGCTGCCTTACAGCCCAACACGAAAGTGATCTTTGCCGAGACCATAGCCAACCCCCGGCTCAACATCCTAGATATTGCCGCCGTGGCCGCCATCGCCCATAAGCACGGCATCCCCTTGGTGATCGACAACACTCTGGCCTCCCCCTACCTATGTCGACCCATAGAGCATGGCGCCGATATCGTCGTTCACTCCGTCACCAAATATCTCGGCGGGCACGGCACCACCATGGGCGGCGTCGTGGTCGAGTCCGGCAAATTCCCCTGGGACAATGGCAAGTTCCCGCAAATGACCGAGCCCTCCGAGGGCTATCACGGCGTACGCTTTTATGAGACCTTTGGCGACTTTGGTTTCACCATGAAAGCCCGCATGGAAACCGCAAGAACCCTAGGCCCAACGCTGGCACCGATGAGTGCCTGGATGCTCCTGCAAGGCATCGAGACACTCGCTGTTCGAATGGATCGCCACGTCTTAAACGCGCAAAAGGTTGCCGAATTTTTAGAAGCCCATCCGGCTATCGCCTGGGTCAACTATCCCGGCCTAGCCTCCAGCCCCTTCAAATCCCTAGCTCAGCGCTACATGCCCAAAGGCTGCAGCGGCATCGTCTCTTTCGGCATCAAACCTGGCCGAGATAGCGACGGCAAACCACTAAGCGCCCAGCGTACCGGTGAAAAATTCATCGAAGCTGCAAGCTTTATGAGTCACCTCGCTAATGTTGGCGATGCCAAAACCTTAATCATTCATCCCGGCTCAACCACCCATAGGCAACTTTCAGAAGAAGAGCAGCGCAAGGCTGGCGTCAGCCCCGATCTGATTCGCCTGTCAGTCGGCCTGGAAAGCATTGAAGACCTACTTTGGGATCTCAGCCAAGCACTCGATAAATCGCAGCAATCAACGTAAGTTTTGTAACAGAGGCAACCAGCAGTAAATACCCTGGAAGTCTTGCGCTCAAAGAGAGACTATCTCCTCACACACTTAACAAGGAATTGTGATGACTGATGCTTCTCGAACAATTTTTGCCCGTCGCCTAGTTGTTCTCACCGCCACCGCAGGGCTTTTCCTCGCGGCCTCAGGCTTTGCCCAAACGAGTCCATCGACCACAACGCCCGCAGCACCGTCTACACAAGCCGCTCCCACCGGGCCCGCCGGAGCACCTCCAGGCGGCCCGGGTATGCGTCATGGACCGAGAGGCGAGCGCGGAGCGCATCACTTCAAGCAACTGGATACCGATGGTGATGGCTCCATCAGCCGCGCCGAGTATGACGCCGCAGGCCAAAAAATGAATGAGCGTCGCGCCAAGTTCTTTGAGATGGCCGATACCAACAAGGACGGTAAATTAAGCGCTGATGAAATGAAAGCGTTTCGCCAAAGCCATCATCGTGGTCCACACGGTGGCCACGGCCAAGCTGTGCAGCCCGCAACGCCCGCACCCAAGTAAACATGTAACCGTTTAGTGTCTCCTCCGGGTCTCCACCCGTTCCGACGCCTCTTACGCAAGTTTGAGGCGTTTTTTTTCGCCCTAGCGTCTAAGACGACCTACTCGCCTAGGGAAAGCTTCTTTCCAGCTCAAACTGCGCGCCTGCAAGGCCAAAGAGCAGATTCTGCACATGGTAAGTACGGGTCCTGGCGTTCCTTGTTACGATCCGGGTCCAGACCAGTAGGCGAGACGCGATTAGATCATTGTTTGGACGACTTTTAGACCCGAAGCAACCCATGACCGACTTTAGAGACTTAACCCATTTCATCAATCAAGCCCTTCAAAAACTTGGGCTGAACACCGGCGATGCTGCCACTGTTGCTCATCTCATGGCCTCGGCCGACCTGCAAGGCTCCGATGGTCATGGCGTCATGCGGCTGCCGCAATATG
>JAYVKZ010000145.1:0-2774 GCA_043767985.1 Betaproteobacteria bacterium | reverse complement strand
AGCACTCGCTCCGGTACGATTTCGGAGTACGTGGTGCTCGAGCAAGGCCAGGTAGCAAGCGCTCCTGATGGCTTTAACGACGACGAGGCGGCGGCCTATCATGTGGGTGCCATCACGGCCTACACTGCCTTGGTGGTGCGCGGGGGCCTGCAAGCAGGCGAGACTGCATTGATCCACGGTGCCAGTGGCGGCATGGGCATTCCCGCCGTGCAACTTGGCGCCTACCTTGGGGCAAAAGTGATCGCCACCGGTACCTCGGATGACAAGCTAAGAATCGTAAAAGCCGCCGGTGCTCATCATGTCATTAACCTCCAGGGTGGATTCCGCGAGCAGGTAAAAGACTTGACCGAAGGACAGGGCGCAGACTTGATCTACGATCCTGTGGGCGGCGATGTTTTTGACGAATCGCTACGCTGTATTGCCTGGGGCGGAAGGCTCATGGTGGTTGGTTTTGCGAGCGGACGCATACCGAGCGTGTCGGCCAACATCCCGTTGATTAAAGGTTTTTCGGTGATGGGTGTGCGGGCAGGTGAAGAGCGGCGGCGGCGTCCGGCGCAGGGCGAGGCCAGTCTTCGAGAAATTTTGAGGTTGGCCAATCTTGGTGTGTTCAAGCCTTATATCGGGGCAGCTTTCCCTTTGGTGCATGCAGTTGATGCACTACGCGCCTTGGCTGAGCGAAAGTATGCAGGAAAAGTGGTGATCCGCCTCTAGACGCAGGTATGGATCTTGCTGCTTCAAACGAGGCCACCCCGGACGATTTACGTCCCCAAAAGACTGCTTTCTTTTTGGCTTAGAATGAGGTGTCGGTCATCATCTATGACTCCATCAGAAAATGATCGTGCTCAGATAACCCTGCTTAAATAACCCTGCAAAGAGGAACCCGAATGAATAAAATCTCTCGCCGCTTATTGCTTGGCGCTGCCGGCCTTGCAAGCCTGACCGCCTTGGTGCCACAAGTTGCATTTGCCCAGGCCAAAATTAAAGTCGCCGCGATTTACACGGTGCCGGTCGAGCAGCAATGGGTGAGCCGCATCCATAAGGCGCTTAACGCGGCTGTGGCTCGTGGTGAGATCGAGTACAAGTTCTCCGAGAAAGTGGCCAACGCCGATTACGAGCGTGTGATGCGCGAGTATGCCGAGCAAGGCAATACCTTTATCGTGGGCGAGTCTTTTGCGGTGGAGCCTGCGGCGCGTAAGGTCGCCAAGGATTATCCAAAGATTTCCTTCTTGATGGGTTCGAGTGGCAAGCCTCAGGCACCGAACTTCTCAGTGTTTGACAACTACATTCAAGAGCCAGCCTATTTGTCTGGCATGGTCGCGGGTGCAATGAGCAAATCCGGCAAGATCGGCATGGTGGGCGGCTATCCTATTCCTGAGGTGAATCGCCTCATGAATGCCTTTATGGCCGGTGCGAAAGAGACCAATCCTAAAGTCACGTTCATGGTCAGTTTTATCAACTCATGGTTTGATCCACCCAAAGCTAAAGAAGCCGCTTTCGCGATGATCGACAAGGGCGCGGATCTCTTGTACGCCGAGCGGTTTGGCGTGTCGGACGCGGCCAAAGAAAAAGGAAAATTGGCGGTGGGCAATGTGATCAACACCCAGGACAAATATCCTGATACGGTCGTGGCCTCGGCCTTGTGGAATATGGAGCCAACCATTGACCGTGCCTTGAAGTTGATCAAGGAAGGCAAGTTCAAAGCTGAAGACTACGGCCAGTATTCAATGATGAAGTACAAGGGCTCTGAGTTGGCCCCACTGGGTACTTTTGCATCTAAAGTGCCTGCTGATATTCAGAAGAAAGTCGCTGATAAGCAAGCGGCGATTTTGGCGGCGAAATACACCGTCAAAATTGACGATACCCAGCCTAAGGCTACTGCGAAGTAATGGTTGCATGATGGGTCGCCTCGCTTGTGTTGAAGCGGGGTTTAGAAAAAGGAACTTTTGAGCTCCTTTTTTTATACGCTCTTAGGGTGCTCTCAAAGCGATTTTTTCACTGCGTCGTTTCACCAATTTACTGAAACGTCGGGAGGCGCTGGCCGGGAACAGTCGGAACAGGCGGTCTAGAATTTTTGCATCCAAGCCAATCAATAGTCTGCTTTTGGTTGCTTCAATCGCGGCGATGATTTGAGCTGCCGCCGACTCTGGTGTCGTTGCAGCATTGGCTTGGAAATTACTCTTCATCTGGGCAGCACTCAGACCGGTGGCGCTCAAGTTGCCAAAACGCGCCTGCTCGACAATGCGAGTCTGAATGCCACCGGGGTGTACGCAAAGCACCTGAATACTCTCGGGTCGAAGCTCTTCGCGCAGGGCGTCGGAAAACCCTCTGACCGCAGCCTTCGCAGCATTGTAGAGCGATTGCGTTGGCATTGACACCATCGCGAAAATACTGGAAATGTTGACCACAACGCAGTCAGCTTGCCCCTCGGTTCTGCTCGCCTGGCTACTTTGTAAAAGCGGCAAAAAAGCCTTGCTCCCGTTAAACACTCCCCAAAAATTAATGCCCATAATCCAATGCGCATCCTGCTCCGACATGCTGGCCAGCGGCTCGATCAGCGATACACCCGCATTGTTAATCACCACATCGACCCGTCCCCAAATCGCCTTGACGTCATTGGCTAGCGCCTGATAGCCCGCAAGAGAGGCTACGTCCAGCACTTGGGAGCGAATAAATTGGGCCCGGTCGGGGTGTTGCCGGGTCAAGGAGAGGTGAACTTCTTGCAGCCGCTGCTCATCGATATCGCAAAGCATTAAGGAGGCGCCTTTCGAGGCTAG
>JAYVKZ010000144.1:0-10566 GCA_043767985.1 Betaproteobacteria bacterium | reverse complement strand
TCCGAACTCAATCAAGCCCTCGCACAGCTGCAGTTCATTCCATCGGTTAATTTTAACGGCAGCGTTGCGTTGACGGTGACCAGTAGCGAACTCTATGGGGCCAATCCGAAAAATGATTCGGACATCGTCAACATCAACGTCATCGCCTGGAACGATCCGATTTCGGTGAGCGTTAGCCCATCGCTGCTAAGTGCCGAAGAAGGCGTACTTACCCTCATCGGAGCGCCTGGCCGACTGGTCGTGTCCGACATTGACGCTGGCTCTTCAAGCATCACCGTTAGCATCACCGGCACCCACGGCTTTTTGACCGTTCCGTCCACAGGTTCGATGTCCATCGCCACAATCGATTATGTCAGTGGAGCAGATCGCATCCGAGGCGTGTCTTTGATGGGCAGCCTGGCCGACATCAACACTGCGCTGCAAGGGCTTAAGTATCAGGCCAACGCAGGATTTGTCGGGACGGAGACTCTTGCCGTCTTTGTCACCGATAACGGCAACACCGGTAGTGGCGAAACGACCACGGCAAGTACCAGCATCGATGTCAACGTATTCCACGTCAATATTGCTCCTGCGCTCTCTGGGTCTTCAGCCCTGAATGCGAATGTCGATGAAGATTCCAGCAACGCCTTGTCCACACTTTTTGGCCTACCGGCCCTGAGCGTTGGGGACGCCGATGCAGGAAGCACCGCTTTAAAGCTAGATCTCGCGGTCGCGAATGGCCTTATCAGTACAGCCACCGTACCTGCGGGCCTCGTTTATGCCGGTACGAGCCTAGCGGTGGTTGGGCCCATCAGCGGAGCAACGCTTTCGGTCGAAGGCAACTTAGCGGCCCTGAACGACTTCCTAAGTAGACTCAGCTACGCGCCCAACCCCGATTTCTACGGAAGCGACTCACTGATCTTGCGGATCGACGATCTACAGGGCGCCCTTAACAGTACGTTCTCCGAGACCCGGAAGATCACTGTTGCACCCGTCAACGATGTGCCCGTCATTACACTGGGCACGATTCAACCGAAAATTGTCGAAGATACCCCGATGACTCTTGGGGCCATCGTGTCGTCCATCAACATCGACGATGTTGATGCAGGGACAAATAAGCTTCTCTTCACTCTAACCGGTACCAAGGGCAAACTCAAGCTTGATACCGCCTCTCTTGGCCTATTTGACCCAACCACTGGGAACGCCTTGAATGGCGTCATTTCTGGCTCCACCATCAGCTTTAAGGCGACCCAAGGCGTGGCCAATGCAGTCTTGCCTCAGGTGTTGTTTACCCCGAACGCAAATGCCAACGGAACAGGCTTCGGTGTGTCGATCAAGGTGGATGACCAAGGGAACACGGGCTTAGTTGGAGCGGTTTCCGGGCCGATTTCAAAGTCGTTTAGCTTCGGGGTGTCTGCGGTGAATGATGCCCCGGTCAATAGTACACCGATCAGTGCATCGAGCCTTGAGGACACTGCCTTGGTGTTCAATTTGAGTAACAACAATCAATTGTCGATCCGTGATCCTGATGGAAACGTTTCGGTCGAAATTCGATTGCAGTCAGACCATGGCGTGCTTAGCTTAAGTGGCATCAATGGTCTCAATTTCATCAGGGGTACAGGCGCCGCGGACCGGGACTTAAGCTTCACCGGTAAGGTTAATGATATTAACGCGGCTCTTAATGGGTTAATCTATCAGCCGGATCCAAACTTTGCAGGCAGTGACTCGTTACGATTGACGACCAATGACAAAGGCAATAGTGGTTCGGGCGGTGCTAAAACGTCCAACAGCTCAATTGCTTTGCAAGTCCTAGCAGTCAACGATCTACCCAAAGTGCAAATCGCTGAGAACTTCGATCTTTTGGCAGGATCTACAAAAACGATCAACGGGCTAGGTCTTATGTCGATTGACATCGAGTCAGACGCAACAAGCCTAAGCTACACCCTCGACAGTTTACCCACTCAGGGCGAGCTCTTGCTCAACGGCTCGGCACTTTCCCAGGGCAGCACATTTACGCAAAACGATGTTAACCGGGGTGCACTAGCCTATAGGGCCTTTGCTCAAAGCCATGGCGACGATCAAATTGCCTTATCGGTACGCGATGCGGATGCGGGCAGTGCGCCGCCGATCAGTATCAAAGTCAGCTTGAAGGCCAACCCGGGCTACGCGGCTAGTGCAGGCAACACGACAGGCACCCTGGGTGGGTCGAATGGGTCTTCGACACTTTCAACAGCGGCCACAACGACAGCTGCTGTCATTGGCACTAGCAAGAGCGCCCAGGACAGCAGTACGAGTGGCGCGACGGGACTTCAGACTGCGGCTCCTGGGGGACTGGCCTCTGGTGGGTCGCCAGCGACGGCCTCTGCGGCAGGCAGCAAGGCCTCAGGGATTGGCGCTGACAACGCGCCCGCCAAATCGGCTGAAAGGGACGGTCTCTTTGCGAGCCTATCAGCCGTTCCTACTAACTCTACATCAACCCGCAGCGAAAGCGCGCGCCTTCTCGAAACAACACTCTCTCCAATGCCCTTAGTAAGCGTTGCGCCTACACCGCAAGCTGGCAACACAAACCTGAACGTTGAAGGCCCTAGCAAGGCTGTAGACACTGAAAGAATCTTTTTCGCACCAGGCATCACCTTGCCAGCACAGTCCCCACAAGTCGAGAGAATCGTAAGTGACAACGGATTTCAAAAGAACATTGAGAAGGTTCGTGAAGACGTCATGAGTGTTGCGGCCATTGACCGCGGCGTTGTAGCCTCAACGATCGGGGTTAGTGCGAGCTTCACGATCGGCTATATTCTCTGGTTGGTCAGAGGCGGAGTTTTGATCAGTAGCTTATTGGCCTCCCTACCCGCCTGGAGAATGGTCGACCCTCTGCCCATTCTGGGGAGCCTCGGCAAGGGCAAAGACGACGATGAGTCCTTAGAGGAAATGCTAGACGGCCGTCACCAAGTCATCACCGATGAACCTGAGGAAACCTTCGAGGCGGAAGAGAATGAGAGTCGAACTCACCAAGGACGTATACACGCCCCTCACCGGGTTTGAAGTCCGGGCACCCCACCGGGGATATGTCTCTTCCAACGGAATGAGCACAGTATAAAGAATTTCTGCCGATTATTTGCGGTGGGTCGAAGAATCTAGAGGCGAATGGATGTCAAGTGCAGCCAGTTGCTCGATCAGCACAGTCACATCTTCGATGCAGCGGAAATCAAGGATCAGTCTGGATTTTTCGAGACGTCCGATGATGGGTACGGGTAGCCTCCGCAGCCTCGCTTGGAGCGCCAATAAAAGTCCCCCCTGTCCACGAGCTTTCAAAGGCGTGATGGCCAGCCCAGCACTCTTTAAGACTTGCCCAGGCTGCGCGCCGGATCCGATTTCGCTTTGGCAGTCAATCGCCTCGACATGCCCCCAGCCTTGCAGTCGCAACGCTAGTACCGGCAATGCTTGCGCCGCAGTCGCACGAATCGCCTCAGGGCTACGGGTCAGTAGGCGCAGCACTGGTAGCCGCGCGCGTAGCTGATCTGGATCAAGATACAGGCGTAGCACAGCCTCTAAAGCCGCCATACTCATTTTGTCTATTCGCAAAGTCCGCTTGAGTGGGCTGCGTTTGATTTTGGCAACCAGCTCGGCCTTGCCGACGATGATGCCCACCTGCGGCCCGCCCAACAACTTATCGCCGCTGAACAAAACCAGATCGGCACCCTGTGCAAGGCTGTCTCTGGGCGTGGGTTCATTTGGCAAACCGTACTGCTTAAGATCGACCAGCGAGCCCGCCCCAAGATCAACAACCAGGGGCACGCCGTGCAGATGGCAAGCCTTCGATAGATCGGCTTCGGGTACCGACGCGGTGAAGCCTTGCACGCTATAGTTACTGGTATGTACTTTCATGACCAGGGCGGTTTTGGCATTGAAGGCTTCTACAAAGTCTCGCAAATGGGTGCGATTGGTGGTACCCACCTCGACTAAGCGACAGCCTGCACGCGCCATGATGTCGGGGATACGGAACGAACCGCCAATTTCGATCAGTTCGCCGCGCGATACAGGCACCTCACGTTTCAACGCTAGGGCATTGAGCACCAGGAAGACTGCCGCTGCGTTATTGTTAACCACCGTAGCGGCTTCAGCACCGGTGAGTCGCTTGAGCAGCCCTTCAACATGATCGTCGCGATCACCGCGCTTTCCGCTCCCCAGGTCATACTCTAGGTTACTGGCACCGCAGGCTGTGGCCATGATGGCCTCAAGAGCCTCCTTGGGCAATGGTGCGCGTCCCAAATTGGTATGCAGTACCGTTCCACTGAGATTCAGCACAGCACGAAAGCTTGGCTTAAAAATAGCCTCTAAGCGTTCACACACCTTCGCCAATACCAATGTCTCAACACTTTTTAATGGGTCAACTTGAAAGTTCATTGGGCTCGCCAAACTTGCGAGTCGCATGCTCGCCAACTCCAATCGAATGGCTTCAATCAAAGCCGAGCGACCGAAGCGCGCGATGAGTAAAGAAGCTTCAGGGCAATTCGCAAGGCGATCAACCGAAGGCCATCGAAGAGCAGGTTTTGGGAAGGCTTGGGGCATGCTGCAATCTTAAGGTGAAGGGCCGTTATCAAGCATCCAGCGACGCTTGCGAGCGAAGCGGGTGTAGCCATGACGATCCATAAATTCGAGTACTTCGATGGTCGAGTTCCGACCAATACCAGAGCGATCTCGAAACGCTGCAGCATCGAAGCCTTGGTCGGGGCTAAGCGCTGCGAGATCGCGTGCCACCTGTACAAGTTCTGCAAGGGTTCGAGGCAAATAGAAGCGGTTACTCGCGACAGCCGAAAGATGTCCGGTAAGACTCACTCTCTGAAGAAAGCTCAACAGCGCAGCGGGGTCTGCATCGAGCGCTTTCGCTAATTCCCCCACAATGGGGGGGCGCAAACCGCCAGCAAGCAAAACGATCGTGACTTTTTCGAGAAGTATTTGGTCTTTTTGACTAAGGCGTGCCTGATGGACTGGCATCCGCACAGAGAGTCCTTCACGAACAATCTTCTCCTCGTCCAGGAGCGAGCGAAGCGCAGACCGAACGATCACCTTAAGGGTTCTACTTTGAACACTGCGTACCTTCAAAGCCTGAGCGATGAGCGCGCTTTCTGAGAGACCGATGCTTTCTGCCTGAGCAAGGTGATAATCCATCAGTGTCCGAACCAAATGAGCTCGCCATCCCTGCCATTGCGCCTTCGACAGAGCAAGATCCCCGTCAAGAGCACGGACCACGTGTAAATCTGGTAGGGCGCGAAGACTCGCCTGCTCATATTCGTTAAGGTTCCACGCCCGTTCAAACGGTTGAAGCTCTACTGCGTCAGTCTTCTCGACCAGCAATTGTGCCAGGCAAACGGTGGCCGTCGGAGCACTCATCGCTGCAAGCTCAACTAGGCGAGCAGGTTTTGCACGTCCCTTCAAGGGTCCAAACGGATCGAGTACGCGCCCCCCCCCTAGGGTGCGCTGAGCGGCTTGATCACGCAGTACGAATCGATCTCCGCGAAGGGCGCCAACCGGCTTATCCAGCACGAGTTGGGCAAGGCTGACTTCCCCAGGCTTAAGCGCTTTTTGGCGCAGTAAGGACACGCGCGCGGGGACGGATGCGGCTGCCAAATGAAGCTGAACGATTGCCCCATCCGCTAACGAGCGGGACTCTGTCACGAGCAAATTTAGTTCGACATCCAGCCTCTGAGTCGGTGCGTGGATGGCCGGCACGAGCACCCAGTCACCGCGTGCGACATCCTCTTTTTTGAGATCAACCCCGCTCAAATTCAGTGCACATCGCTGTCCAACTCTTGCGTATTTCGCAGCTTGATTCTGTGCATGAATAGCGCGTATGCGAGCCTCGACACCCGTCGGCGACACAAGCACTCGGTCTCCCACCTGAGCCACTCCTGAGTAGACCGAGCCAGACACCACTAGGCCGACTCCCGTGAGCGTAAACGCTCGATCCACCGATAGCCGGAAGTGGCCGGGGACATTTTCAGGTTCAGCGTCTTGATCAAGCAGTCGATGCGCCTCATGTTCTTGTGCCACGCCTTTAAGCGCCTCGCGCAGCGAAAAAACGCCTTGTCCCGTCGTCGCCACCACTGGGAAAATGGGGGAACCACGCATCGCGGTGGTCGACAATAACTCGTGAATCTCGCGTTGAACCTCGGCGCGACGCAAGTCATCGACTCGATCAATCTTGGTCAAAGCAACCAAGGCGCAGCTGACCCCCAGGATCTCAAGGATTGCGAGATGCTCCAGCGTTTGCGGCATGGGGCCGTCGTCGGCCGCGATGACCAAGAGCGCACAGTCAATCGCTGCGACGCCAGCCAGCATATTGCGCACGAAACGCTCATGCCCCGGCACGTCCACAAACCCAAGAGGCTCTTCTAAGCCGAAGTCAGCATAGGCAAAACCCAGATCAATCGACATGCCACGCCGCTTCTCTTCCGCGAGCCGATCGGTATCGACCTGGGTGAGCGCTCGAACCAAAGATGTTTTGCCGTGATCGACATGCCCCGCCGTGGCAATAATCATGTACGGCCGCCCCTCGGCGGAGCGCCGTATTGAACCCTCGCGCCGAACGGTTTAGGCTTTGGTAACAGCCTGAATAATTTTCTCGACCGCCTCCTCCGCAAGGCCCCGTAACTCGGCATCGCTGCGATCCTGAATCGGATGCTGGACGAACACCATACTGGGATCCATCCCAAGGGTTTTTGCTTGTGCCGCCGCAGCGGGCACAAACTCTGTAGAAGCCACTCCAACGCCAGGAATACCGCGACCTTCGAAATCTGCGATGTCATGCATACAGCACGACGTGCAGGATCCTCAGTCCGCCAGCCCTTCGACGACCACATTGCACTCAGCAGCGATTTGCTGCCTCAGTGCGTCGGGTGCGGGTCGGGTGAAGGTTGGCTTGCGATAACGCTTGACAGCAATTCCGCGCGTATCCAGTAACTCTGCGATACGGTCGAGAAAGATATTGCCTCGCGCCTTTGAAATATCGAGTAGCCCGACACATAGGCCATCGAGCGTCATCGGTCTGGCGTGCAGGGCACGTGCAACCGGTGAAAGCTCGGCAGTCGGGTCGAGAAGAATCGTCGCTCCACTCATCAGGTAATCTCCTTAGTAACCGGTATTGAGCCGACCGGGCCAGAAGCGGCCCAACCAGCAATGACGGCGGAAAACAATCCCGCACCGCCGCCCGCGCGAACAATTAATATACCGCCAGGACGGAATTTCGAAATCTTGCTACCCGCCAAGGATTTTGGCAAACCCTCGGCAATGCCGCCCGCACCTGCCAACATGTCGTCGGCGGGCAGCAGCAGCAATTGCGTCAACTCTTCCAGCAAGCGTGCTTTGGACCAACCGGCCTCAAAGAACACACGGCAATGGTCCGGTGATACCACCAGAAGGGCATCCCCGGCCATCGCCAATTTGGGATGATCCACCGCTCGCATACACGCCGCGAAACTCCGCGCAAGCGACTCTGGCGTACGTGACTTTTGATCGACAATCCCTTGCACGCCCTCGCCCGCGAAAAGCGTCACCGTCGATGACTTGCGAGAAAAGCCTCGCTCGACCGAGAGTGGCTCCCATGCTTCAACCTCAGACTCGGCAAAGCAAAAGGTGTACTTGCCAGGCGTGCCTAAGGTTGAGCGATCAACCTCACCTGGGCGACCGCCGCCGACATTGCGAATCACCAATTGCAGGGCACGACCAATCGATGCATTGGCGCGATTGCCTTGACCCAAGGCATTGACCCCAGAATTCATGCCAACGGCCTTCGCGATTGGGCCATTCACAATCACCACTGGCCCAGCGAACATGGTGGTGCACAGGATGCCGTGCATGCCGAATTCGTCAATCAGGGCCGCCTCCACAGCCGCCAAAACCACCGGCAGGTACTCCGGTTTGCATCCCGCCATCACCGCATTGATCGCCACTTTTTCGACTGTGCAAGCGGCAAGGTCGGGTGGCACCATGCCAATGATCTCACCGGGGTCGCGAGCCGTTCCGGCCAGCATGCGCAGCACTCGTTCACGGGTAGGTGGCACGACGGGCAAGCCATCGGACCAACCTCGTGCGAAACAGGCTTCGATCGGGTCCTCAGACTCGCCGAGTTCTACCTTGCGCGAAATAAACTTGGCTTTTCCAAAGCGTACGGCCAACTCCTCCGCTACACCGGGCTCAAGGGTCAGAGAGGCGCAACCCGGTCGCGACACGGGCAAGGCGTCACCCAAAGTCTTCATGCCACTAATACGCTGCCAGTCTTCGCGATGCCAACCGTAGGTACGCTCAACTTCAATGCCCTTCTCGACCCGGATCAAGGTGGGCACGAACTCAATGTCCAAGCCGAAGGAATGCTCCAAGGATTCATCAAACACGACGGAAGACGCTCCTGCGCCGAAGCTTGGGTCATCTTGGCTATAGACAGTAAGCGCTGTTGCCTGAGACAAAGTGCGCAGCAAGGGTTCAACGAGCTCGCAGGTCGGGCACTCTCGTTTGGCTACGATGATCAAACCGTCCGGCAAGACGCGCATTAGAGACCTCCGAGAGTGAAACGGGTCTCAACATGCTAACCCAGCAAATGATGGGCGGAACACATTGGGATCTAAACGCATCGATGATACAAGGTATTCATCACGGCCGCTTCTCAAATTTCAGGCCTCCTGAAACACAATGGCAATCTCCAGTCCAGGATAGGCATTCCGAATCTTCCAAAGCGCACCATGCGCTTGAGCCACTAAGCGGGAAAGATAAAGCCCCAAGCCCACCCCGCCTGTCGCTCGGGTGCGAGAGCTATCCACCCGGTAAAAAGGCTGCCCTAACTTGGCCAACTCTAACTCCGACACACCTGGCCCGAAATCTCTAATCGTCAGTCGAACCGCTTTTTTGCCGTTCACGCTGCTCTCAGTCGTCAAGCGAATCTCCGGTGGGCGTTGATTGAGGTCAGAGTTGACACCGTGACGCAGGGCGTTTTCGATCAAATTGCGCAGTAACAAGCGCATGCGACTGCGATCCAGCGGCAATGCGGGTACATCGGCCGCGCATTCAAAACCAACCGTTTGGACCTCCGGCCGAGAGCTCAAATGATCACGAACAAGATCCGCCAAATGGGTGGGCTCCAAGTAGAGGGCGCGGTGACCTGCGCCGAGTTGTTCGCTTTCCAGCAAGTCTTGGATCAGGTCTCGCATTTGGTTGAGATCAGCGCTCAAGGATGCCTTTTGAGCCTTCGTGAGCGCATTATCGGGCAGCAGTTCCGTATTTAACTTAGCGCGGGTGAGCGGGCTGCGCAGCTCATGGCTCATGGCCAGCAACAGCGCTCGCTTGGCGTCCAACATTTGCTGGATTTCTTTAGCCATGGCATTGACCTCCTGGGCCAAGTCTCCTAGCTCATTCTGGCTGCGCACGGCGATGCCTTGCGAGAAATCACCACGCCCAAAACGCTGGGCCCCGGCCCGCAGATCGTCAAGCGGACTGAGCAGGCGTCGGACCACCCCATAGGCCAAAGCAATCAATAAAAGAATAACGCCCAGGCTTAGCCAAAACAACCCATGCGGACGATGCTCGATCGCAGAAAAGCTGAGCGAGAACTCGATCAGATGGCCGTCTAGACTGCGACGATTCAACATTTGCGGACGCATCGGATCAACTTGGTCCTGGTCCTTGAGATCGCTCCAACGCGCAGGCCGATACGGCCAAGACCCATGGCGACCCGCGTCCTCTGAAGATTGCCAGTTCACCTGCGGGCCGGACAATCGAATTGCAAGCGGCAAGCGAGTCGCGAGGGCTTTGGCGCGCTCAACACTGGGTGGCGAGCCGAGATCGGTGGCCAAGCGATCAACATAGTCGCTCACCAAGGGTCGAGTCAGGTCACGCCAACTAAAGCCAAAGGCATAGCGCGCACCGGCTGAGAAGATCAATGCCGTTGCTAGGCCTAATAGCAAAAACAAGGCAATGATTTGCACCCTTAAACGACGCGAAGACAGACGCAGGCGTTGCAACAACGAGCCGAGCATAGAAGCTCCAGCCCTGGCTTCAGCTTGAAGCATGCGCGTTCCTGTCGACCGACAAAGGCGTTAAAGCCAATGTATACCCCGCATTTCGCATGGTTTTAATGCAATCCAGTGGCTCCAGTTTTTTTCGTAAGCGACTCACCAAAATATCGACCGCACGGGTCATTAGATCGACCTCATGGCCCCGTAAGTGATTGAGGATGTCGTCTCGACTAAACACCTTTCCCGGATGAGTTGCGAGCAAAACCATAAGATCAAACTCAGTACTGGTCAATTCAAGGATTTCTGAGTAGCGGCGCAATGTACGTGTCGAGACATCAATCTCCAAGTTTTCGAATTTCAAACTCGGGTGGATAGGTGCGGTTCTGACGCGTCGTATCACGGTCTGCAGTCTGGCGACAAGCTCTCTAGGCTCGAAGGGTTTAGGCAGGTAATCGTCAGCCCCTAGCTCTAGGCCGACAACCCGGTCCATCACGTCGCCACGTGCGGTCAACATGATGATGGGCAGCTCACTGGTTTTTCGAATGCTGCGGCACAGCTCAAAGCCGTCCATCTCGGGCAGCAT
>JAYVKZ010000143.1:0-11074 GCA_043767985.1 Betaproteobacteria bacterium | reverse complement strand
CATACGCTTGACTTTCTGCTTCTCACGCAACTGCAGACCGAAGTCTGAAGTACGGCTACCCGAAGTGCGGCCATGCTGGCCGGGCTTGCTGTCGAGCTTGGACTTGCTGTCCAGGGCGCGACGAGCGCTCTTTAAAAATAGATCTGTACCTTCGCGCCGAGATAACTTGGCCTTAGGTCCTAGGTAACGTGCCACAGTAGGACTTCCTTTCTCATCTACGCAATTTTGAGGTTGCGGTTAGTTCACACTTTTAAAACCTCTCAACAACATGCTGAGTGGGTGGTGAACGGTGGGCTTGTTGCAGGTGTTCACCCTGCTCCAATTAAAAACAACAAAGGTGCCTCGTTTAAAAGGCACCTTATTTCAACTTCTCGCGCCAAAGAAGGCACAGAGAAGCGGAACTGCAAACTAGATACGACGCTTCTTAGGAGGGCGGCAACCGTTGTGTGGCACAGGAGTGATGTCGGAGATCGACAAAATCTTGATACCCAAAGCATTCAGCGCACGCACTGAAGACTCGCGACCTGGGCCGGGGCCCTTGATCAACACATCGAGATTCTTGATCCCACACTCTTGGGCAGCGCGACCGGCGGCCTCGGAAGCAACCTGAGCTGCAAACGGAGTCGACTTACGAGAGCCCTTAAAGCCAGCACCACCCGAAGTCGCCCAAGACAGAGCATTGCCCTGACGGTCGGTAATCGTGATGATGGTGTTATTGAAAGAAGCGTGAACGTGAGCAATACCGTCAGAGACGTTCTTACGAACCTTCTTACGGACACGGCTACCGCTGTTGGCGGATTGTTGGGCTTTAGCCATTTCTCATCACTCCAATTATTTCTTCATGGCCATAGCGGCCTTACGCGGACCCTTACGGGTACGAGCATTCGTGCGAGTACGTTGACCACGCACTGGCAAGCCGCGACGATGACGCAAGCCGCGATAGCAGCCCAAATCCATCAAGCGCTTGATCGACATCGTCAATTCACGGCGAAGATCACCTTCGACGTTGAACTTGTTGATCTCGTCGCGAATACGCTCGAGCTCAGCATCGTTCAAATCTTTGATTTTCTTCGTGACTGGAACACCTGCTGCTGCACAAATGCCGCGAGCGCGAGTGCGTCCAATACCGTAGATCGCCGTCAAACCGATTTCGGTGTGCTGACGGTCTGGAATATTAATACCTGCAATACGTGCCATGCTTTAGTCCTTATCCTTGACGCTGCTTGTGACGTGGATCTTTACAAATCACACGGACCACACCATTGCGCTTAATCACTTTGCAATTGCGACAGATCTTTTTGACTGATGCTGCTACTTTCATTGCGTATACCCCTAAAACTTTTTCTCTTGCGATTCTTACAAACTACTAACCGAACCAACCACTTACTCAAACACCAACTAGCGCGCGCGGAACACAATACGTGCGCGGCTTAAGTCGTAAGGCGTCAGCTCGACTGTCACCTTGTCACCCGGTAAAATCCGGATGTAGTTCATTCTCATCTTCCCGGAAATGTGAGCTAAGACCACATGCCCGTTCTCCAACTTCACTCGAAATGTTGCGTTCGGAAGGTTTTCGGTCACCTCCCCCTGCATCTGAATGAAATCTTCTTTACTCATTACTTGGCGTTTGCCTTTTTTAGCAAGCTCTCATACTGATGAGACATCAGATAAGCCTGCACCTGGGTCATGAAATCCATCGTCACAACCACAATAATCAACAAGGAAGTACCACCAAAATAGAAGGGAACGTTCCAACGTAATACCAAGAATTCAGGCAGCAAGCACACTAGAGCGATATAGATCGCACCGACCATGGTCAACCGCATCAAAATCTTGTCAATATATTTAGCACTCTGCTCACCGGGACGAATACCGGGTAACAAAGCACCACTCTTCTTCAGGTTATCGGCCGTCTCACGGCTGTTAAACACCAAGGCGGTATAGAAGAAGCAGAAGAAAATAATAGCAACGGCATACAACAAGATGTAGACCGGCTGACCTGGAGCAAGCGTTGCACCCAAATCCTTAATAAATCGTACGACTGGATTCGTCACATCACCTGAGGTGAACCACTGAGCAATCGTCGCTGGGAACAGAATAATTGAAGAAGCAAAGATCGGAGGAATCACACCGGCCATGTTTAGCTTCAAAGGTAAGTGTGAAGTCTGACCTTGGAAGACACGATTTCCAACTTGACGCTTGGCGTAGTTCACCGTGATCTTGCGTTGTCCACGTTCAACGAACACCACCAAGGCCGTCACTGCCAAAACGATCAACACAATCAGTATGGCTGCGAAAGGATTCATCGCACCGGTGCTCACCAAGGAACCCATCCCCGCCAAGGCACCAGGTAAACCTGCTGCAATACCTGCGAAGATCAAAATCGAAATACCGTTTCCTAAGCCGCGCTCGGTAATTTGCTCGCCCAACCACATCAGAAACATCGTGCCAGTGACTAGCGACACCACGGTCACAAAGCGGAACACAACACCTGGATCAATCACGAGACCTGGCTGAGCTTCTAATGCAACCGCGATACCCAAGGCCTGGAAAGTTGCCAAGGCACCCGTCGCCCAACGCGTGTACTTTGTGATCGTGCGGCGACCGGACTCGCCCTCTTTCTTAATGGCTTCCAATGAAGGAATCACCACCGTCAACAACTGGAAAATAATCGATGCCGAGATGTAAGGCATGATCCCCAGAGCAAAGATCGTAAAGCGAGACAGCGCACCACCCGAGAACATGTTAAACATGCCAAGGATACCGCCCGACTGGCTCTTAAACAACGAGGCCAACTGGTCAGGATCAATTCCTGGCACAGGAACATGCGCACCCAGGCGATACACCACCAAGGCAAGCAACAAGAAAACCAAACGACTCTTCAAATCGCCAGATTTAGATGCTCTCGACAGGACAGAAGGGTTAGCTGACACGCTGAGTTCTTATGGGTTGTTTAGATTGAAGCTCGAGAAACTCGAACTCAAACCTTCTTAGGCAATTTACGCACTTTGACTTTCTCAGCCAAAGCTTCAACCGTACCACCAGCAGCTTCAATCGCAGCCTTGGCACCTTTAGTTGCGCCAATACCTTTGAGATTCACTTTACGCTCAATCTTGCCGGACAAGAACACTTTTGCACTCAAGCTCAGGTTATCGATCAGGCCAGCTTGCTCAAGCACTAACATGTCAATGTCAGTGGCTTCTAATTTATGCAAATCGGTGAGGCGCAATTGAACATTCAAACCTGCCGCCATGGAGTTAAAACCACGCTTGGGCAAGCGACGTTGCAAAGGCATTTGACCGCCTTCAAAGCCGACTTTATGAAAGCCGCCTGAACGAGACTTTTGACCCTTGTGGCCACGACCTGCAGTTTTACCTAGACCAGAACCGATACCACGACCGACCCGTTTCTTGGGATGCTTGGCGCCTTCAGCGGGCGCGATTGTATTGAGACGCATAATCTTTTCGCTTAATAATTTAGGCGTTAATGACTTCGACGTGAGCTTATTCAGCCTTAACGAGGTAGGACACTTTATTGATCATGCCGCGGACGGCAGGAGTGTCTTCTAACTCGCGGGTTTGACGAATCTTCTTTAGACCCAGACCCAACACAGTCGCCTTGTGCGAACCGCGTGTGCCGTTGGGGCTGCGAACCAATGTGACTTTAACGGTCTTCTTGTCCATGATGGATCTTTACCTTGAATGACGGCTACGGGCGACTTAGGCCAAGATCTCTTCTAGGCTCTTGCCACGCTTCGCCGCGACTTCGGCTGGAGTGGTCATTTGCCTGAAGGCATCGAGAGTGGCACGAACCATGTTGTAGGGATTGGAAGAACCGTGGCTCTTGGCCACAACGTTCGTAATACCAATCACTTCGAATACTGCACGCATTGGGCCACCGGCAATAATGCCAGTACCTTCGGGCGCTGGCGCCAGGAACACACGAGCGGCGCCGTGGCGACCCTCAATGCGATGCTGGACTGAGCCGTTTTTCAATGAAATTTTGAACATCTGACGACGCGCTTCTTCCATCGCTTTTTGAACAGCGACCGGCACCTCGCGGGCCTTGCCCTTGCCCATACCGATGCGACCATCGCCATCACCTACTACTGTAAGTGCCGCGAAGCCCATGATCCGTCCGCCCTTCACCACTTTGGTGACGCGGTTGACCGCGATCATCTTCTCGCGAAGACCATCATCGTTTTCGCTATTAACACGTGCTTGAACTTTTGCCATGTGATTTCCTCTTGCGCCGTGACTTAGAACTTAAGTCCGGCTTCGCGGGCTGCGTCGGCCAAAGCCTTAACGCGACCGTGATAACGGTAGCCAGCGCGATCAAACGCTACGCTTGAAATTCCTGCTTTGAGCGCCTTCTCAGCGACCAATTTACCGACAAGGCTAGCAGCAGCGACGTTACCGCCGTTACCACTTGCAGCCTTGAGCTCAGCTTTTGCGGCAACATCGTTAGAGGATGCTGTCACTAGAACCTTGGTACCCGTCTCGTCAATAATACTGGCGTAGATGTGAGTATTGGAGCGATAAATCGTCAGGCGACTGACACGCAATTCGGCAATCTTGAGCCGGGTTTGACGTGCGCGACGCAGGCGAGCAACTTTCTTATCCATGTCGTTTCCGCCTTATTTCTTCTTGGTTTCCTTGATGACCACTACTTCATCCACATAGCGAATGCCTTTGCCTTTATAGGGCTCGGGCGGCTTGTATGCACGGATTTCAGCAGCGATCTGACCAACTTGTTGACGGTTGGCCCCTGAGACGATGATTTCGGTTTGCGTTGGAGTCGCAACCTTCACGCCTGCAGGCATCTTGTGGTTAACCGGGTGGGAGTAACCCACCTGTAAATTCACTAAATCACCTTGAGCGGCAGCGCGATAGCCCACGCCGACCAAGGTAAGTTTCTTCTCAAAGCCTTTATCAACGCCTTGAACCATGTTGGCCACCAGAGCACGCATCGTGCCGCTCATGGCATTGGCCTGGGCTGAAGAATCAGCCACTTCAAAGTTCAAAACAGAGGCTTCCTGTTTGATCAGCACTTTAGGATGCAAACGCTGTGTAAGCGTTCCTAACTTGCCTTTCACACTAATCGCTTCCGAGCCCAATGTCACTTCGACACCGGCTGGAATAGTAATGGGTTGTTTACCTACGCGTGACATGCCAACCCCTTACGCTACGTAGGCGATGACTTCGCCGCCCAAGCCACTGGCCCGTGCTTTGCGATCAGTCATGATGCCTTTAGAGGTCGTCAGGATGGCGATGCCCAAACCGTTCATCACGGTTGGAATGCCGTGGCGGCCTTTGTAAACGCGAAGACCAGGGCGGGAGATCCGCTCGATTTTCTCGATCACAGGCTTGCCTGCGTAATACTTCAACGTGACAAACAGCTCAGACTTACCGCCTTCACTCTTGATATCGTATCCGTCAATATAACCTTCATCTTTCAAGACGCTAGCGATAGCGATCTTGACTTTCGACGAGGGCATTGTTACCGATTTCTTCTCCACCATCTGCGCATTGCGGATGCGGGTGAACATATCGGCGATAGGGTCGCTCATGCTCATAATTGTTCCTCGCTTACCAGCTGGCCTTAGTTAGACCGGGGACCTCACCACGCATTGCGATATCACGCAACTTGAGGCGGGCCAGTCCGAACTTGCGGAAGGTTCCGCGAGGACGGCCGGTAATATCGCAACGGTTGCGTAGACGTGATGGGCTCGAATTTCTTGGCAGCTTTTGGAAAGCCAAGCGAGCCGCATATCGGTCTTCATCCGAACGCGATTGGTCGTTAATGATTGCAGTGAGTTCGGCGCGCTTCTTGGCGTACTTGAGTACGACAGCTTCGCGTTTTAGCTCACGATTGATCAGGGACAGTTTAGCCACTTGCTAATCCTTTTAGCTAATCTTTTAGCGGGAATCAGAAAACTAGTTACGGAACGGGAAACGGAAAGCAGCTAACAGCGCTTTTGCTTCTTCGTCATTCTTGGCGGTTGTTGTGATGCTGATATTCAGACCACGTAAAGCATCCACCTTGTCGTATTCGATTTCAGGGAAAATGATCTGCTCTTTCACACCGATGTTGTAGTTGCCACGGCCGTCAAACGCCCGACCCGACACACCACGGAAGTCACGAACGCGAGGAAACGCAATCGTCACCAGGCGATCAAGGAATTCATACATCCGATCACCACGCAAAGTCACCATGCAGCCGAGTGGATAACCTTGACGAATTTTGAAACCAGCAATCGCTTTTTTGGCCTTGGTGGTTACTGGCTTTTGGCCCGCAATCTTAGTCAAGTCGCCTACGGCGTTATCCAAAATTTTCTTGTCGGCAATCGCCTCACCCACACCCATATTCAGAGTGATTTTGGTGATACGAGGCACTTGCATGGCGGTCGTAAAGCCAAACTTGGCCATCAGATCCGGCACTACTTTTTCTTTATAAACTTGCTGAAAACGAGCCATAATTTTTTCCTTACCTTGCAATCTTGTACGAGCTTAGTTTTTTAAACTTGCGATATGTACTGTTTTTGCCAGGCTTTACTTTTTTTGATGCAACTTCACTAGCGCAAAAATGCAACGCTAGTTATGCCTTAATTTGTTCGCCGTTCGACTTGAACACACGCACTTTCTTGCTGTCTTCAAGGATCTTGAACCCAACCCGATCACCTTTACCGGTGGCTGGGTTGAAGATCATCACGTTGGACTGATCGATCGGCATGGTTTTATCCACAATACCGCCGGTCTCGCCCTTCATGGGGTTTGGCTTTTGGTTTTTCTTCACCATGTTCACGCCCTCAATCAGGAGGTGCGATTCATCCACACGATCAAGAACCACGCCGCGCTTACCTTTGTCGCGACCAGTGATGACGATAATCTCGTCGCCTTTTTTAATCTTTTCCATTGCTAATAGCTCCTTACAGCACTTCCGGTGCAAGCGAGACAATCTTCATGAAGCGCTCGGTACGCAGTTCACGCGTCACGGGCCCGAAGATGCGGGTACCGATGGGCTCAAGCTTGGCATTGAGCAAAACGGCGGCGTTCGCGTCAAACTTAATGAGCGAACCATCGGAGCGACGCACACCTTTACGGGTACGAACGACCACGGCGTTGTAGACCTCACCTTTTTTCACGCGGCCACGAGGCTGCGCTTCTTTGATGCTGACTTTAATGACGTCACCCACGCCCGCATAGCGGCGCTTAGACCCACCCAACACCTTAATACACATAACTGAACGCGCGCCGGTGTTGTCGGCTACGTCCAAGACGGACTGCATCTGAATCATTGTTTTTGTCCCAACTTAATCAGCATCATTCGAACCTTGCAAACCAAGGAAGATCGAAAGCTACCGGTCAGTTTTGGTCCCGTGTTTGGTTAAAACCTGGGAAGAAAATTTCGAAGGTTGTTCAAAAGCGGCCTACTAAGCTTTCTTTTACCGGAGAACCCCTTGCTGGAGCCTCTTTTCGTAATCTTCATGCTTTGTCGACTTCTTTTGAAGCGAGCCGTAGATTATGCCAGAGTTTATTCTGGCTTGTCAAATCGACGCCAAAAAGTTTGTAGTCAGCTAGGACGGGCTAACCAACTCCAAGCGCCTCTCTATACGCTCGACCCGATCACTCATACCTTTCATTTTCACGCGTTGTAGGGCATTAGGTCAAGCTAAAGCCCGCCAATAGGATCACTCCACGTTAGAAAAGGCTCCATAGAGAGGATTCCATATTGATTCCAACTATTGTTTGTCGAATCATACAAACATTGAAGCCATTCTAGGCGAGGCGCAAGATGACTGTGCACACTTTTTCTAGCCGGGATTTCACCCGTGACGTATCTGCCGCCAAGCGCGCGACAGCCAGTGGGCCTGTGTTTATTACTGACCGTGGCAAGCCTGCTTATGCGCTTTTAAAGATCGACGACTATCACCGCATGATCGGTAAGAGCGAAGCCACGCTGCTGGATGTGATGGATGGCATCCCTTGCGAAGCGGGTATCGAGTTCGAAGCGCCGCGCTTGAACATTAAAATGCGCGACCCAGACTTGACTTAGAGCAAGATATGTTCTTACTCGACACGAACGTCATCTCAGAGCTTCGCCAAGGAAAGGCTAATCAGTCGCCTGAGGTGCGTCGCTGGGCCGCCTTGCAAGCAAGCAGCAGGCTTTACTTACCTGCGATCGCGATACTTGAGCTGGAAACCGGCGTATTGCGCTTGGAGCGCCGTGATCCACGGCAAGGCGCTCAGCTACGCATCTGGCTGAACGGTGTTCGCGCCGCGTTCGAGGGCCGCATTTTGCCCTTCACTGACAAAACCGCTGTCCTTTGTGCGCTGCTTTATGTGCCCGACCCACAATCAGAACGAGACGCGATGATCGCCGCGATGGCCATTGAGCACAGCTTTAATGTGGTGACGAGAAATGTCGACGACTTCAAGGCTACCGGTGCGGGCCTTCTCAATCCTTGGTCGGCTTGACCCCGTCGGTCTATTTGAAGCCCAAAGCGCGCGGCAGCCAGGTGCTGAGCGATGGCACAAAGGTCAAAATAACCAGCACTACGCCATGCGCAATCAAAAACGGCTTGAGCTCGCGCACCAAGTCCGAAAGCGGTACTTTGGAGACGTTCGAAGTCACAAACAACAAGCCGCCCACGGGTGGCGTGATCATGCCAAGCGTCAAGTTATAAATCACAATCATCGAAAAGTGAATCGGATCGACACCCAGCTTGAAAGCCACCGGGGCCAAGATCGGCACCAGCACCATCACCCCCGGCAAAGGCTCCATGAAGATGCCGAACACCAGTAAAAACAAATTCACCACAATCAAAAACATCCAAGGCGACAACTTCATCGCGATCAGCCAATCCGCCATGGCCTGGGGCACGCCTTCAATGGTGAGTAACCAGGCAAAAGAATTCGACATGGCAATGATCAGCAGCACCGAGGCCGTCAACATCGCCGAGTAGGCCAAGATATTGGGCACGGCCGACCACTCTAAGGTGCGGTAAACATACTTGCCACAGATCAGGGCATAGAACACCGCCACCACCGAGGCCTCGGTCGGCGTGAACACACCGGCCCGCATGCCACCGAGAATAATCACCGGCAAGGCCAAGGCTGGCAAGGCGCGCCAAGTATTACGAAGAATCACTTTTAGAGGAGGAAGCTCGCCTTCGCCTCGGTAGTTACGCTTGCCCGAGACATACCAGTTCACGATACACATGGCCACGGCAATCAATATGCCTGGCAAGATACCGGCGACAAACAGGGTGCCGACCGAGACCCGGTCGTCTTGCAGCGCATAGATAATCATGATGATCGAGGGCGGAATGATCGGGCCCACAATGGCCGTGGCCGCAGTGAGTGCTGCGGCATAGGAGCGGTCGTAACCGGCCTTGTCCATCATGCGAATGAGCATGGATCCGGGCCCAGCGGCATCAGCCAAAGCAGAGCCGGAGATCCCGGAGAAAAAAGTTAAGGACACCACATTGGTATAGCCCAAGCCACCACGTTTGTGTCCAACGAATTGGCCCGCAAATCGTAGCAGCACTTCGGTTAAAGAGCCGCCACTCATGAGCTCTGCCGCAAGAATAAAGAACGGTACGGCCATGAGCGGGAAACTATCCACGCCGCTAAAGGTTTCCTTGAGGAGCACGAGCATGGGATAGGCGTCGGTCAACAGCAAAGCTGTAGCCGTCGCCAGCCCCAAAGCAAAAGCGACTGGGACGCCTAGCGCTAAAAACAGACAGGCCGACAACAGCAGAATGACACTAGCGCTCATCGGCTGAAGTTAAAGCGAAGCACTAGCAGTAGCATCAAAATGCCCATCGCTAGAAAAGCGCCGGTGCATGATGTATTCGCGAATGACCAATAGGAAATGAATCAGAAGCAATAAGCCACCGACCGGAATCGCGGCGTAAATATAGCCAAAGGGTATTTGCGTTGAGGCCGTGAGTTGAAACATGGCGCGCTGGGTATAAGCAAAACCGGTCCAGATCAACATCAGAAAAAAGGTGATCAGAAGCATCGCAACAATAACTCGCATCACCCGCGCAAACCGTGAGGGCAAAGTATCTTGAAGATTCTCAATCGCAATGTGGCCGCCGTAGCGCAGCACGATGCCCGAGCCAATAAAGGTCAGCCAGATCATCATGTGGCGCGATACCTCTTCGCCCCATTCGATGGAGGCGTTGGTCAAATAGCGCAACACCACGTTGGCAAACACAATCAGCGCCATGGCCGCCAACAGAAGGATCATTGCCCACCGGTTGGTGGCCAAAAAATAGCGCTCAAAGGTTTGCATCATTTGGCCAAACGGACTTCGCAAGGTGTATTTCTTGAAGCTTTACGTGCTCGTTTGAGCTCAGCGAACCTCTTGAATTTTCCGAATATTGTCCGCACCAAACTCGCGAGAGTAACTGACATAGGCTGGCTTCAAAGCCTCACGGAAAGCGGCACCATCCACCACACGGGTGATTTTCATGCCCTCCTTTTCAAGGATCGCAAGACCGTTGTTCTCATCGTCATTCACGCGCTTACGCTGCGCCGTGGAGGCCATCTTGGCCGCATTGGTAAACACCACTTTGTCGGCATCGCTCAACTTTGACCAGACTTTGGGTGACAACAGGATCAGAGCAGGCGAGTAAACATGCCCCGTCAAGGAAAGATACTTTTGCACCTGCCAGAACTTGGAAGCCAAGATCACGGGAATAGGGTTTTCTTGACCATCAACCGCACCCTGCTGCAAAGCACCAAACAGTTCAGCGAAGGACATGGGGGTTGGCAAAATACCGAAGGTTTTGTAGCCATCCATATGCACCTTGTTTTCCATGGTGCGCATCTTTAGCCCGGACGCATCCGCCGGCTTGGCAATCTCACGCTTGTTATTGGTCATATGCCGAAAACCGTTCTCGGCCCAACCCAAAGCGATCAAACCACGACCCGGAAACTTGCTCAAGATGTCCTGGCCAATCGGGCCATCCAACACCTTACGGGCATGGTCATAGTCACGGAACAGAAAAGGAATATCGACAATCTTGACCTCGGGCACGAAGTTACCGACCGGCCCGGTCGAG
>JAYVKZ010000142.1:0-2671 GCA_043767985.1 Betaproteobacteria bacterium | reverse complement strand
TGTTGCTGCGTTCATTGTTCAATTCTTTGGTTGGTCGAAAGAGCCGACGCTACTTGCATGATGTTTAAGCCATGAGTCTTCCTCCTACCGCGCGCCCAGGAATGCTGTCCTTCGATGAGGCTTCTGCGCGTTTGCTGGCCGCTGCATCGCCTTTGCCCGGTCTAGAGTCCTTAGCGACAATGGACGCTCTGCACAGAATCCTGGCGCAAGACATTGTCTCCGGTTTGAATGTGCCGCCGATGGATAACACCCAGATGGACGGGTACGCGGTGCGCGCTCAAGACCTTTCCAATACGCCGCTCCCAGTCTCGCAAAGAATTCCTGCTGGTCATGTGGGCAGCGAGTTAGAACCCGCATCGGTCGCACGGATATTTACAGGCGCCATGATTCCGCCCGGTGCGGATGCCGTCGTGATGCAGGAGCAGGTTGAACTGATCAGCCCAGCGCAGGGTGACACACCGGCTTTCGTCCTGGTGAAGCATCAACCTAAGCCAGGGGAGTGGATCCGGCGTGCGGGCGAGGATATTCGCTTAGGCACGAATATTTTGCGAGCAGGTTGCATGCTCAGTCCGCAGGCTTTAGGCTTGGCCGCGTCCGTGGGTGTTGCAAGCGTGTGGGTGAAGCCGAAAGTGAAGGTGGCCTGCTTTTTCACCGGTGACGAGCTTGCGATGCCAGGCGAGACCCTTAAGCCGGGTGCGATCTACAACAGCAACCGTTTCGTACTCGTCAATGCGCTGCGCGCCCTAGGTTGCGAAGTGCGCGATCTCGGTATTGTGCCCGATACCCTTGAGGCCACGAGAGCCGCGTTGCGGGATGCAGCAACCGGATCAGATTTGATTCTCACCTCAGGCGGCGTGTCGGTTGGCGAAGAGGATCACGTCAAGCCCGCTGTCGAGGCGGAGGGTGAGCTCGATATGTGGCAAATCGCGATGAAGCCAGGAAAGCCTCTGGCTTATGGCAAAGTGCGTCGGCCAGTTCAGCAAAGCGGCGACAGTCATGCTCATTTCATTGGCCTGCCCGGCAATCCGGTCTCAAGCTTTGTCACATTCCTGCTGTTCGTGAAACCTTTCGTGCGGGTTTTGCAAGGCATGAACAAGCAAGATGCGCAAGCCCATATGCGCTCGATCTGTCTACGTGCCGACTTTGCCTGGCCCAAGGCGGACAAGCGACGCGAGTTTTTGCGGGTGTGCCTCAACTCTCAAGGAGGATTGGATTTGTTTGAGAATCAAAGCTCGGCGGTGCTGACCTCGATAGTTTGGGCCGACGGTCTCCTCGATAATCCTCCGATGCAAACCATTGCCAAAGGGGACATGGTCCGCTTTATACCCATGGCCAGTTTGCAGCAGTAACGCTCTAACGTAGGATTGCAAGGATGAAATTAAAGATTCTCTATTTTGCAAGTCTTAGGGAAACACTCGGTCGCGAGCGAGAGTCCCTCGAGGTGCCTGCAAGTGTTAGTACAGCGGGTGAATTGAAGCTCTGGTTAAGTCAGCGCGATGCTAATTTTGCGATCATTTTGTCCGGACAGAAGGCTCTGCGCATGGCGATTAATAAGCGACTGGCTCAGCCTGAAACGCTTCTTGTCGACGGCGCCGAAGTAGCGTTTTTTCCACCAGTGACTGGGGGTTGAACGGTGCTTTTAAAGTATCAATACCACCTCGGCCTGAACACAAGTAGTGATACAAGATGCCCGTAAAAGTTCAATCTGAGGACTTCGATTTAAGTCGCGAGGTCGCCGTCCTAAGAGAAGGGGATGCGCGGGTCGGTGCAGTGGCCTGCTTCATCGGTACCGTGCGCGATCTGAATATGGGCACTGGTGTTTCCACACTCACTCTTGAGCATTACGCAGGCATGACCGAGCTCGCCTTGGAAGACATTTGCCAACAAGCTGCGCAGCGCTTTGATATTTACGACAGCTTAGTCGTTCATCGCTATGGCGAGATGAAACCCTTGGACCAAATCGTCCTGGTCGCTGTCACATCAGCCCACCGTGGCGAGGCCTTCAAAGCCTGCGAGTTCATCATGGACTATCTCAAAACCCAGGCGCCATTCTGGAAGAAAGAGCAGACCCCTACAGGCCCACGGTGGGTCGATTCGCGCGAGTCCGACGAAGCCTCAGCCGCGCGCTGGAAAACCTGATCGGCGTGTCAAAGTGAATTTCGCGCCTCCGCCGCCTTGGCTTTGGATGGTCTTCACGCTTGTTGCGGCGGTTGGCCAGGTCTTGCGCAATGCCATGCAGCGCAGCCTCACCGAGAAGCTCGGCACCGCTGGCGCCACCCATGTGCGGTTTTTATACGGTTTGCCCTTCGGCCTTTTGTTCTTCGCTATTGCGTTGTATGTGATGGGCCAGCCCATGCCCAAGGCTCAGCCAGGTTTCTGGTGGTGGATTATGCTCGGCGCTTGCACTCAAATTGTGGCGACAGCCTTGATGCTGACTGCGATGCGTTCCAAGTCTTTTGTGATCACCACTGCGTATGTCAAAACCGAGCCGGTTCAGGTGGCAATTTTCGGAGCAATGTTTTTGGGGGATCGCCTACCCGTATGGATCTGGGTGGCGGTGATTGTGGCGACAGTGGGTGTGGTGATGATGTCCTGGCAAAGAAGTTCCGCCCAGAATAAGATGGGTCAGGCGATGGCTTTCGGTCTAGGCGCTGCGGCATTCTTTGCTCTC
>JAYVKZ010000141.1:0-6649 GCA_043767985.1 Betaproteobacteria bacterium | reverse complement strand
GTAATACCATACTTTACTTCTATCGTTTTTCATTACAATTTATTGGGGAGCACGATACTGTGCCCTAGCTCCTCGCAATCAATAGATCGAGATGAGCGGATGATAGGATATGAAAAGTCTGATTTTTCTCACCTTCATTAGAGAGTCGCGATGAAAGTACGTGCTTTGGTTTTAGGCGGTGTGTTGGCATTAGGTTTGGTGGCTGGCAACCTCGCGGTGGCGCAAGAGAAAGTGGTGTTCGCCACCAACTGGAAAGCGCAAGCGGGTCACGGCGGGTTTTATCAAGCGCTGGCGGACGGGACCTATAAAAAATACGGCCTGGATGTGGCAATTCAACAAGGCGGCCCACAGGTGAACAACCGCCCCATGCTTGCAGCCGGGAAGATCGATTTCCTCATGGCGGGCAATTTACTGAACTCTTTCGACCATGTAAAAAATGGCGTGCCAACGATCGTCGTCGGTGCCATCTTTCAAAAAGATCCCCAAGTGATTATTTCGCACCCAGGCGTCTACGACAACTGGAACGATTTAAAGAAAGCCACGACAATTCTTGTTTCGAAAGATGGCCAGTTCAGTTTTTGGCAATGGATGAAAACCCAAGGCTTTCGCGACGAACAGCTCAAGCCCTATACCTTCAACGCCGCGCCCTTCCTGGCCGACAAAAAGGCCGCGCAGCAAGGCTATGGCATCTCAGAACCCATCAGTATCCAAAAGCAAGCTGGCTTCGCTCCGAGAATACATTTGCTAGCCGACCAAGGATGGAGTACCTACTCCACCACGATCGAAGCGCGTTCTGAAATGGTGCAAAAGAAGCCAGAGACTGTTCGCAAGTTCATGGAAGCCTCCATCCTGGGCTGGTACAACTATTTGTATGCCAATCGCAGCGCAGCCGATGCCTTAATCAAAAAAGACAACCCCGAGATGACGGATGAGTACATTGCCGCGTCGGTCAAGCTCATGAAAGACTTGGGCATCGTGGATTCTGGCGACGCCTTAAGCAAAGGCATTGGCGCCATGGATGCAGGCCGAGTGAAAGCGTTTTATGACAGTATGGTGGCCTCGGGCGTGATCAAAGCGGCAGAGGTGGATTTGAGCAAGGTGTTCACCACCCAGTTTGTCAACAAGGGCGTTGGCTTGGATGTGCGTAAAGCCTTGGTGAAGTAACACGTTTGATCTTCATCTAAGAAACCAGAGTAATCGGCTCCAATTGATCCCCTTGAGGCAGTATCCTGCCAATAGCGCAGGCCTTCTCATAGCCCATCGCCCGTAAAGCTTTTAAGCAGTCCTCGGCACGATCAGCGGCCACCGTAGCCAGCAATCCCCCCGCCGTTTGCGGATCGAAGATCAAAGGATAACGCGGATGTTGGACCATCTCCGCCTGGTTACGCAGGGCACGGCGTAAGCGCACATTGGCAGGCTGCAACGAGCTCAAAATACCCGCCGCAGCCATTTCCACTGCAGCGTCCAACACCGGAAGTGCCGACAAATGTAATTCCGCATCCACACCCGAAGGCTTGGTCATTTCCACCAGATGACCGAGCAGCCCAAAACCCGTAAGATCGGTGGCCGCCGTCACGCCAAATTCGCGCAGGCACAGCGCACCCTGACGATTCGACATCACCATCCACTTAAGGGCTTCATCGATCCAACGCCCACGGGCCTGCAAACGGGCATGGGCGGCAAACAAGGTGCCCGTACCAATCGGCTTAGTGAGGATGAGAACATCGCCCGGGCGCATACTGCCCTTGATCATGGCGCCTTTCAGATTCTCATCAATCAGACCGTTCACCGCGAAGCCCAGCGCAAGCTCTTTGCCTTCACCCGTGTGGCCGCCGACCAAGGCGCAATTGGCCTCGTTCAACACCTCGACCGCGCCGGCCATCATCTGAAAGACCGCATCCTCAACTTTCGCTTCTAAACCCGAGGGCACGGTGGCGATGGCCGTCGCGGACTGCGCCTCGGCACCCATGGCCCACAAATCGCCTAGCGCGTGGTTGGCCGCGACCTTGCCAAAAATATAGGGGTCATCAATAAATGCGCGGAAGAAATCGACAGAATGCACAACCGCTTTTCCGGGAGGAACCCGCACCACGGCAGCATCATCGGGCGAATGCAAACCAATCATCACCTCCTCGCGCTCAATCGGCGAAATGGCCGCCAAGGCACGCGACAAGACCGTCGAGCCGACCTTCGCTCCGCAACCGCCACAGCGCATCGCAATCGCCGAAATGGCTTGTTGCTCTTCTTCCTTGTCCAGTTTCACTATGCTTGGACCTCGCCCGCCTGGGGTCTTATCAGCCTGGGCATCCATTGCCGGAAAGTCGCTAAACTTACGCATGAAGCGCTGATCAATCCAGTTCTTCCAGCGCCACACCCAGGCCCCTTGAAAACCGATGGCCCCGCGCGAGGCAATCGCGTACTGATCACCCGTACTAATCAGGGCGAGCCATCGACTTTGCGGATGGTAGGCCTCAAGCGCTTCACCCGTCACACTACGACGCAAATTCTCACTGAGCGGCTTGCCTTGTCGAACAGCGAACACACCGGCTTTCTCGAGTGGATAGTTCACCATGCTGGCGATATCACCGGCTGCATAAACATCTGGATCGTTCAGGGTTTGTAAATAGTCATTGACCTTAATGAAACCCTGCGCATCCAGCTCCAGCCCAGTATCTTTCAGCCAGGCAGCACCACCGGCTCGGGTGACCCACATAATTTCATCTGCCGCGAGGGCTTCACCCGATTGTGTCTTAAGCACTTTGTCCGCGATTTGCTTCACTTCAGCATTGAGATGAAACTTGACTCCACGTTCCTGCAACACCTTCATAAAACTCGCACGCACACCCCGGTTATGAGTCGGCAATATTTCAGCGGCGGAATTGAACAGATGAAAACTCAAATCGTCTGGGTTGCGGCCTAAGGCTTTTAATTCATTGCGTAAGCGGAATTGCATTGCCAAGGTAAGTTCAACACCACCCGCACCCGCACCAACAACCGCGATGACTGTTTTGCCTGCCTTGGTTCTCACCCGCTCCAGCAAAGCCAACCAACGTTGGTTGAACTGCACAATCGGCTTCACCGGCACCACATTCTCAGTAGCACCAGGCACGTCCAACATCTGCGGCGTGGAACCAATATTGATCGACAACTTATCGTAAGGCACCGGCGGACGATTGCGGCATAGCACTTTCTTATTGACACGATCAATCCCGATCACCTCAGCGCGGTAGAGACGCGACTGGCCGAACTGCGCTAAACGACTTAAATCGATATGTACATCGTCGTACTCATAATGACCTGCGATGTAACCCGGCAGCATCCCTGAATAAGGAGTATGAGTATCGGAGCAAATGACAGTGAGCCGCACGCCCGGAATTGGGTGCATTGCAAAGCTCTTGAGTACACCGACATGGCTATGACCACCGCCAATTAAAACAATGTCACGAAGGATAGGTTGGTCTGATGTTTGCATAGGACCAATTGTAGTGTGTACTCACAAAACCTTACGTTTTGAAGTCAGCAGACGGCCATGGCCTTAGAAAACCACTGCGGCACTCAACTCAGCGAACGAAAAATTTCTGCCCTGCATTTCAGTGCCATCGTGCTCTCGAAAAACTCTCGTCCGTGATTTGATCGGTGCCAATCTCACGCAAACCCGCTCCTGTCGCCCGTGGTTCAGGCTTTTCAATCGTATGTGTCAATAGAGCATCCCAAAGAAAACATGACTTTAATGAATACGACTACCAGAGTCATGATCAATGCCACTCTAAGCGCTCAAGCGCGCCACAGGTACAGCAGGATCAGGTCGGCGGGGCACTCTACGTAGGGGCATAAAGGCGGAGGACGCAGTCCGGGGGACAGCCCCGGAGTAGAGTGCCCCGTCGGCCTGATCAAACTCCGAATCAAACGCGCATTAGACATGGGCCAATTAATCGTAGCATCAACAAGATGTGGAAAAGTTCAGCACTTAAGCGTCAATGTCATACTCTAGCCCATGTTAGTTCTCGGCATTGAAACCTCCTGCGACGAAACCGGCGTCGCACTCTACGACACCGAGCGCGGCCTCTTAGCCCAAGCCCTTCACTCCCAAATCGCCATGCATGCCGATTACGGCGGCGTAGTGCCTGAGTTGGCATCGCGCGATCATGTTCGACGTGTGCTGCCTCTGAGCACTCAGGTCCTGAGCGAGGCAGGCGTTCAAGCAAGCGCCTTGTCTGCTGTAGCCTACACCCAAGGCCCTGGGCTAGCGGGAGCGCTCTTAGTGGGCGCGGGCACGGCCTGCGCCCTGGCATACGCGCTGGGCATTCCCGCCGTCGGGGTGCATCATCTAGAAGGCCATTTGCTCTCGCCCCTGCTCTCCAAAAACCCGCCCAGCTTCCCCTTCGTAGCGTTATTGGTTTCTGGCGGTCATACCCAATTGCTTCATGCCCGAGCGCTAGGCCAGTACGAGCTACTCGGCGACACCTTGGATGATGCGGCAGGCGAGGCCTTCGACAAAAGTGCCAAGCTCCTCGGGCTGAGTTACCCAGGGGGCCCGGCGATTGCAGCCTTAGCGGCCCAAGGTATCGCCGGTCGCTTTAAGCTGCCCCGACCCCTGATGCATTCGGGCAACTTAGACTTTAGCTTTAGTGGTTTGAAAACCGCTGTTCTCAACCAAGTGAGCAAGCTACCACTACAAGACCCTTCGATTGCCTCCCTCAAAGCCGATCTCGCCGCCGAAGTGCAGGAAGCCATCACCGAGGTGTTGGTCAAGAAAGCCGTTGGGGCCATGGAAAAAACCGGCGCCGCGCAATTGGTCATCGCAGGCGGTGTGAGCGCCAATCAAGTTTTACGAGCCAAACTCGCGCAAGCGAGCCAGGCCAGTCGGCACAAAAAAGGTTTTCAGGTCTTTTTCCCCGAACTCAGCTTGTGCACCGACAACGGGGCCATGATCGCCTTGGTCGGCGCATTGAAACTCCAAAAAAGCCCGCCCCATGCCCCCTTTAGTTATCGTCCCAATGTCAGGCCACGATGGCCGCTTGAAGCGCTAGCGGAGTTACCTTAACGCACTGACAGATTAAATGACCAGTACTCATTCTGATACCCACGTTCCTCGCAAAGCCATCATTCTTTTATTCATTCTCACCCTGGTCTGGGGAACGAATTGGCCGCTCTTCAAATACGCCACCCGCGAAGTCTCGGTATGGACGTTTCGTAGTGTTGCACTTTTCGCGGCAGGCGCAGCACTGCTCTTCGCCGCGCATCTGCAAGGTAAGTCACTCAAAATTCCACGCGAGTATTGGTCGCGAATTGCATGGGCTACAGGCTTTTACTTGGTGTTGTGGAACATTACCAGTACTTATGCCGCGATCCTGATTCCCTCCGGCCAGGCTGCCATTCTTGGCTTCACCATGCCACTGTGGACGGCGCTCATCACGGTCTTTTTCCTGGGTGAAAAAATCAGTCTTCGTCTCGTAGCGGCATTAAGCTTGGGCGCAATCTCAGTGGGCCTATTGATGAGTCGAGGGTTAGGAGCCTATGCGAGTGCGCCGCTAGGCTTTGCACTCGGACTCATCTCGGGATTAGGCTGGGCCATTGGCACCATTATTTTGAAACGTAAAAAGGTGGACGTCCCTGCCATTGTGTTGACCGGTTGGCAATTGCTGATCAGCGCCATACCCATCGTGATCGGCGCGCTCATATTCGGCGATCATCACTGGTTCGCACCGTCCTGGCAAACCATCGCAGTAATTTCATACATTGCACTGGTGCCGATGTGCATCGGCAATCTTTGTTGGTTCACCATCGTAGGCATGCTGCCCGCCAACACTGCGGGCGTGTCTTCGATTATGGTACCGATGGTGGCGATGCTCTCCGGTGCCCTGCTCAATCAAGAGCCTCTGGGCTTAATGCAATGGCTTGCAATGCTGTGCTGTGCCGGAGCCCTGGCCCTCGCCATCCTCAAGCCAAACGCTTAGGGACAACGCTTAGGGACAACGCTTAGGGACAATTTTTAGGGGCTGGCAAGTAGCGACCCTTAGTCCCAAAGCCAATCAGGCACATCAAGGTTTGTTTAGCGCAATTCGCCGTCCACTACCGGGCACGACACAGGTAAAAGTGAGGGCTTGTGACGCACTCGCGAGTTGGCGCAAGGCGACGTCGCCTAAAGTTTCGCCTGAGCGCATCAACCAAGTACCATCGCTTTGAAACATCCCCGCTTTGGCTGCGCCATCAATGCTCGCCCGTACGATCAAATCACATGCCGGGCGAGGCGCACTTACTGCGGCCTGCTGCTTAAGCAAGCTTAGTTGGGCTTCCACTCCCGTGTTGGTATTGGGCCGCCAGGTGATTTGTTGCCCCACAACAGGCGCCAAATTACTGTCCATCGCCAACACAAAGGCCGCGACCGCTGCCCTCGAGGTTTGCACTGGTGTGGGAAACGTAAACACCGGATCGCTGAGGAAGGTATCCAGCGTATCCGCCGCCCCATCATTGGAAAAACCGAAGCCTCGAATTTGTGCCCCAGTCGCGCCGCCAGTACTCAGGCTAGAGCCAAACATACCTACTTTTTGATATACATTGCGCAACTGCGGAATCTTAAAATTCTCAGTAATGCGCCCACCTTCAAAAGTCATCAGGCCGGAGGTGCCAAATTGCTTGTTGGCAGGGT
>JAYVKZ010000140.1:0-15387 GCA_043767985.1 Betaproteobacteria bacterium | reverse complement strand
AACGGGGATAAGCGTAATAGTATTAGGAGGAGGACGCAGTCCGGGGGACAGCCGCGGAGTTGAGTACCACACCGACCTGATCCTTCTCGGTCAATGCGCTAAGCGCTTCTTCCTTTCGACGTGCTTCCCGCCCTAGGAAAAAGGCCAGCAACGACCACACCACGCTCAAGCTCGCGGCCAGACTTGCAAACATCAGCGGCGTCCAACCAATACTCTTCAACGCAGCGAAGCCCTGAGCGGATAAGGTATCGCCGCCTCGGTGCACCAGGGTATCGATCACGTTTTTGGCGCGGTACTTTTGCTCGGGGGGGAGCACGTTGAAGAGCGTTTCGCGCGCGGGCTTGCTAACTGCGTATTCACCCGCTCTGCGGACGATGCCAAAGGCGAACAATGTCACGATGCTGGGCAGCATCGCCATTGCTGCGAAACCGAATATGGATAACACCGGTAGTGCGACCAGCAAGACGACGATACCGGCGCGTTTCATGAGCGTTCCGAAGGCTAAGACCTGGATGGTTAGTGTTAGAAGATTGACTGCTAAATCGGTCAGGGACAGGATGCGAATTCGCTCTTTGCTATCGGGAAAGGCTTGCGGCAAAAGTTCTATTTGCTGGAAGTAAAGTAGGGTCGACAGGCTCGCATAAAGCATGAGAAACAACGCAACGCCAAGTAAATAAGGTGAGCGTACGAGGTCCACTAAGCCAGACCAAATGCTGCCTTGCATGGCCTGCTCTTCGCTCACTTGGTGTGACGCTCCGGGTTCGAAGCCTAGCTTGCGTAGTGCAAGGATGCACAAGATAACTAGCGCGAGGAAACTTGCTGAGATCAGCACAAGCCCTTTGGGACCTAAGATACTCACTAGTGTTGTCGTTAAGCTGGGACCGGCCAAGGCACCGGCGGTGCCGCCTGCTGCAATGAAGCCGTATAAACGTTTGGCTTGCTCACTCTTGAACAAGTCAGCCATAAAACTCCAGAACACTGACACCGCGAACAAATTGAACACACTGACCCAGACGAAGAAAACTCGGGCGACCAACTGGAGTGATTCTGTTTGTTGAAACGCGAACCAAAACCCGACCAGGTTCAATGCAAAAAACCCGTAGATCCAAGGCAGGAGTTGTCGCCTTGGGAAAGTGCGGGTGAGCCAGCCAAAGAGCGGAACCAGGAACAGCATCACCACGAACACATCGACAAAAAGTTCATTGAGTTTTTTGCTACCAATTTGCACGGCCATCTCGTCGCGTACCGGGCGCATGACATAGTAGGCAGCGATCAAGCAAAAAAAATAGGCGAACGAGTACAGAGCCGCTTTTAACTCGGCAGGTTCGGCCTTCGTGACCTTGAGCAACCACGCATTCATCGCTTCCCTGCCAGAATCATCTTCATGGACATGCTTGCGGCAGCCAAGCCAAAGGCGGCAGTGACCGTCACCATGGAGCCGTAACCGGAGCAAGCCAGTGGAGCACCCGGCCCACCTTGCACAATTTCAGAACCCGTTGTAGAAACTAAACCTGTGCCCACTTTGGGCCCCAGGTGATGGCCCAAATTCTCTTTCGAGTAAATGGCTCTCACGCCAAAGGCTTTACCCGGCTCACGGGTGAACCCATAGTTGCGCCGCATCTTGGCCCGCAGCGACGCAATTAAGGCATCGCCCTTGATGAAGGCGATATCGTCATCGGCCAAGGCCATGGGGTCTGTTCGGCCTCCTGCCGCACCGCAGACGATGAGGTGTTGACCGCGATCTCGCGAGAGTCCCGCCATCGCTGCCTTGGCCCGTACTTGGTCGGTCGCATCGATGATCACATTGGCCGTTGCATCGAGCAACGCAGCGACATTGCTAGGCTCAGCAAAGCAGTCGTGCACTCGGACGACACATTCTGGTGAAATATCGGCAATACGACTACGCATAGCCTCCACTTTAGCCGCTCCGAGACTGGAGCTCAGGGCATGCACCTGTCGGTTGATATTGGACTCGGCAATATGATCCATATCGATCAAATCAATCTGACCAATGCCGCTACGCGCCAGGGCTTCGGCCGCCCAAGAGCCCACACCGCCAATGCCTACGACGATGACACGCGCAGCCCACAGCCGCTCCAGCCCGGCATCTCCGAAGAGACGCGCGAGGCTAGCGAAACGGCGGCTGGTGGTTCGAACTTCGGTCAAACTAAAGGAATCAAAAAATTAAGGACTTAACAACTTAAGGAATCAGCAAGGTTGACCCGGTAGTTTTGCGAGACTGCAGATCAATGTGTGCAAGCGTTGCATCGCTCAAGGGATAGCGTTGATCGATCTTGATCTTCACTTTACCTGAGGCCACTACTTTGAACAGATCGCCAGCGATTTCTTCTAAGTTGGAACGACTCGCGATATGCGGCATCAACGACGGCCGAGTGACATATAAGGTGCCTTTCAATGCGGTCAGTGCAACTGGGGGGACAGGGCCAGAGGCATTCCCGAAGCTCACCATCAAACCGAAGGGTGCCAAGCTATCGAGAGAAGCCTGCCAGGTGTCCTTGCCGACACCGTCATACACCACAGGCACCATGGCGCCCTTGGTGATCTCGCGAACCCGCTCAGCCACATTTTCCTCTTTGTAGAGAATCACGTGATCGGCGCCATGAGCCTTGGCAAGCGCGGCTTTCTCTTTCGATCCCACGGTACCAATCACGGTCACGCCCAAAGCTTTCGCCCACTGCATTGCAATCAAGCCCACGCCACCTGCAGCCGCATGGAACAGAATCGTCTGACCTTTTTGAAGCTTGTAAGTACGACGGAACAAATACTGTACGGTCATCCCTTTCAGCATCATGGCAGCACCAGTTTCGAAGCTGATGGCCTTGGGTAGCTTGACTAAGACATGCTCGGGCATATTGCGAATATCGGAGTACGAACCTGCCGGACCACCGGCATAAGCCACACGATCACCGACCTTCACGTACTTGGTGCCTGGGCCTACTGCGGTGACGATGCCTGCGCCCTCGGTGCCAATGCCGGCAGGCAAAGCTTGGGGATACAAACCGGAACGAAAGTACACATCGATAAAGTTTAAGCCGACCGCGTGGTGACGCACCTGAACTTCTCCGGGGCCTGGCGCACCGAGATCCACCTCGATCAGCTTCATCACTTCCGGACCGCCGGTTTGCTCGATACGAATTACTCTTGCCTTTTGCGTTTGACTCATTTCATTTCTCCTTTGAACATTGCGTTAAAACGTGCCGGGGTAAGCGCCACCGTCTAACAAAATATTTTGCCCGGTGAGGTAAGAGGCCTGAGCGCTACACATGTAGGCAGCCATTTGCCCGAATTCTGCCGCGTTACCAAAGCGCCCCGCTGGAATGGTGCTCAAACGATTTTTTTCCGCCGTGGCCGCATCAATGTTGGCGTTTTTGGCTTGGGTCACGAAATTGCTTTTCAGGCGATCTGTATAGAACATGCCTGGCAGCAAGTTGTTCAAGGTCACGTTATGCATCGCGACCTTGCGTGCGAGACCCGCCGAAAATCCAGTCAGGCCCGAGCGAGCACCGTTGGACAGTGCGAGGATATCAATCGGTGCTTTCACGGCGCTGGAGGTGATGTTGATGATGCGACCAAACTTGCGGGCAATCATCGGATCAATCGTCGCTTTGATCAACTCAATTGGGGTGAGCATATTGGCGTCAATCGCTTTGAGCCAATCCTCACGCGTAAAGGTTCTGAAATCGCCAGGGGGCGGGCCGCCTGCGTTGTTGATCAAAATATCGACCTGTGGCGCAGCACCTAAGACGGCATTGCGCCCCGCTTCGGTGGCAATATCGCCGGCCACGGCATGCACCGTGACACCGTACTTACGTAGTGCCGCGGCGGAAGCCTCCAAGGTATCGGCGCTACGTGCATTGATGACCAGATTAACGCCTTCTGCGGCCAACGCCTCTGCGCAACCAAGGCCTAAACCCTTACTCGCGCCGCAAACAACGGCCCACTTGCCCTTAATTCCCAAATCCATAACGTCTCCAGTGATAAAACTTTAAATAAATAGTGATGCTTAACGCTCAACGGTTAGCGGCCTCGGGTCAGCGAACCCAGGACGCCACGCACGATGGCCGAACCGATACGGGTCCCGATGGATCTCGCCGCGCTCTTTGCGACGGACTCGAGTATTGAATCTTTTCGGCCAGTGCCATGCATCAGGCCGCCTAGCGAACCCATCACACCGTCCTTGATTCGATCCCCCAAGCCTGGCTCAGAGGGTGAGGCCTCTCCTGCCCCGACCGCCCCTTGGCCTTTCTCAGCATGGCCTGTTGCAGCTTGGCGCTCTGCGCCCGCCCCCGGCCCAGTACCGGCACTACGCCCCTTAATTTTCTCAAAAGCAGACTCGCGGTCCTCTGTTTGCTCATACACACCTGCGACCACTGAGCTTGCTATGAGCGCCTTACGCTCTTCATCCGACACTGGACCCATTCTGGAGCTCGGTGGCAAAACAAAGGCACGTTCTACGACACAGGGGCGGCCCTTCTCGTCGAGGAACGAAATTAAAGCTTCACCCACACCCAATTCACTGATCACTTGCACAGTATCGAAGGCAGGGTTCGCGCGCATAGTCTGTGCGGCAGCCTGAACGGCTTTTTGATCGCGCGGTGTAAACGCCCTTAAAGCGTGCTGTACGCGGTTTCCCAGTTGACCCAATACCGTGTCGGGAATGTCCAGCGGGTTTTGCGTGACGAAATAAATGCCAACCCCTTTGGAGCGAATCAGCCGAACCACTTGCTCTACTTTTTCCAGTAAAGGCCGGGGTGCCTCGTTAAACAACAGGTGGGCTTCGTCAAAAAAGAAAACCAATTTCGGCTTATCGCGATCACCCACCTCGGGCAGATGCTCAAATAAATCGGACAATAACCAGAGCAAGAATGAGCCGTACAGGCGGGGCGCGTTGAGTAAGCGATCAGCGGTAAGTACATTCACAATCCCTCGACCCTGGCTATCGGTTTGCATGAGATCGTCAATGTTGAGCATCGGCTCACCGAAGAATTGATCCGCACCTTGGCTGTCCAGGACCATCAAGCCGCGCTGAATCGAGCCGACCGAGGCCGCCGAGATATTGCCGTACTCAGTCGTAAATTGTTTGGCATTGTCTCCGACGTATTGGAGCATGGCGCGCAGATCTTTGGCGTCCAACAGCAACATGCCTTGCTCGTCGGCGATCTTGAACACCAAGTGCAAAACGCCTTCCTGGGTTTCATTGAGTCCCAGCATGCGTGATAACAGCAAGGGGCCCATGTCACTGACGGTCGCCCGCAGCGGATGACCCTTTTCGCCAAACACATCCCATAAAGTGACCGGAAACGCCGATAGCTCAGGTGCAGTCCATCCCAATTGCTCCAAGCGCGTCTTCATTTTGGGACCAATTGCCCCCGCCTGCGAAATACCTGACAAATCGCCCTTGACGTCGGCCATAAATACCGGCACACCGGCCCTCGAGAACCCTTCCGCTAGCACCTGCAAAGAAACCGTCTTGCCAGTACCGGTTGCACCCGTGATCAAACCATGACGATTGGCCAAACCCAACAAAAGCTCTAAGTCAATATCCTTAGAACGGGCAACCGCGATGGACGCTGGATTAGAGGACATGAGAGGGTCTTTCGCAAAGGTGCTGGCTCGAATTTTCGGGCCGATTATGTCTTACTCCAGCAATTATGGCTGAGATCAGGCTCACTCCTCCTGCCGGAGTCCTAAATGTTAAAATCGGCGCCATTAGGAACGCTGTCCATCAAGCAGCAATGACAATCAAGAGAGGAGCCGAATGGCTGGGCATTCCAAATGGGCCAATATCAAGCATAAGAAAGATCGCGCAGATGCCAAGCGCGGCAAGCTTTTTACCCGCCTGATCAAAGAAATCACCGTTGCGGCCCGGCTTGGCGGTGGCGACGTGGCCATGAATCCACGCCTACGCTTGGCCGTCGATAAGGCCTCGGACGGCAACATGCCCAAGGACACGGTGCAACGCGCGATCTCCAAAGGCGCGGGCGGGCAAGATGGTGCCAATTACGAAGAAATTCGCTACGAAGGCTATGGTATTTCCGGTGCCGCCGTGATTGTCGATTGCATGACGGATAACCGGGTTCGGACGGTCGCCGATGTTCGCCACGCTTTTTCTAAATATGGCGGCAATCTTGGCACGGACGGCAGCGTGGCCTTCATGTTTAAGCATTGCGGACAATTTTTGTTTGCGCCTGGCACGCCTGAAGATAAGCTCATGGAGCTGGCCATCGATCAGGGCGCCGAAGATGTCATCACCGACGATGAAGGTGGCATCGAGATTATTTGCGCACCGGCTGATTTCTCCAAGCTCAAACAAGCCTTGGAAGCAGCGGGCTTCAAGGCCGAAATCGCAGAAATTATTATGAAACCCGAAAATGAAATCGCCATGGCTGGCGACGAGGGTGAGAGAATGCAAAAATTGCTTGATGCCCTGGAGAGTCTTGACGATGTGCAAGAGATCTTTTCCAGTGCCGTTATCTCCGAATAAATCGTGATGATCAAAAACATCAAGAAAGTGAGTTCCGTTTGAAAATATTGGTGGTTGGAAGTGGAGGACGTGAGCATGCGCTAGCGTGGCGCTTGGCACAGTCCAGGCGGGTGCAAAGTATTTATGTCGCCCCAGGCAATGGTGGTATGGCGAAAGAGCCAGGCCTGACTAGCTTCCCAACGGGAAAAATTGAAAGCTTGGCGGAGTTTGTCGTCAGAGAAGACATCGCACTCACCGTGGTAGGCCCTGAGGCCCCTTTGGCCGAGGGTATTGTCGATTTTTTCCGCGAAAAGGGCCTGAAGATTTTTGGCCCCACCAAGGCTGCAGCCCAGCTTGAGTCGTCCAAAGACTTTGCCAAGGCCTTTATGAAGCGGCACGGCATTCCAACTGCGGCCTATCAAACGTTTACGGATCTCCAGGCGGCGCATGCCTATGTAGACAGCCAAGGCGCGCCGATTGTGATCAAGGCAGATGGGTTGGCTGCTGGCAAAGGCGTCGTCGTGGCGATGACGCTTGAGGAGGCCCATAAGGCGCTTGACGATATGTTAGGCGGCAAGCTCCTAGGCGCCGCTGGCGCGAGGGTCGTCATCGAAGAATTTCTAGCGGGCGAAGAGGCCAGCTTCATTGTGATGGTCGATGGACGCAACATTTTGCCGCTCGCCTCGAGTCAGGACCATAAGCGCCTAAGAGACGGTGACCAGGGTCCCAACACCGGTGGCATGGGGGCCTACTCCCCGGCCCCCGTGGTGAGCCCTGCGGTGCATGCCAAGGTGCTACGCGAAATTATTCGCCCCACCGTCGAGGGCATGGCCAGCGAAGGCATTCCATATACTGGTTTTCTTTATGCTGGCCTCATGATTGATGCCAAGGGTGAGGTAAAGACCGTCGAGTTCAATTGCCGCCTAGGGGACCCGGAAACGCAACCCATCATGGCGCGCTTAAAAAGCGATTTCGCCACGGCACTGGAAATGGCCATTGACGGCAACCTCGACAAAGTCGAGCTCGAATGGGATCGACGCACCGCCCTAGGCGTGGTCCTAGCCAGTGCCAATTATCCGGGCGAGCCCAAGGTCGGTGATGTGATTTCAGGCCTACCCGAGCGTGCCAACGTAGTCGGTGCGGACGTCATGGTGTTTCATTCAGCCACCAAGCTGGAAGGCGATAAAGTGCTGACCTCAGGCGGTCGCGTGCTTTGTGTGACTGGCCTAGGGGACTCGGTGAAGATGGCTCAGGACGTGGCCTATGAGGCGATCAACAAGATTAGATTCGCAGGCATGCAATATCGCCGCGATATCGGACATCGCGCCCTGCCTACGCGCTTACGCAAAGGCAAAACTTCTTGACGAAGCACGATTCGCCTCAGCACCGCGGTGCCCATCCGCAACACGATTCGGCCGAGGCTGACGCTTCAGTGCCGACCGTCGATGCGGTCAAGACGTTTTTTACCGATCTTCAAGAACGAATTGTTACAGGGCTTGAGGCTTTAGACGGCGGCGCCTTTGTACGAGACGAATGGCTGCGCCCTCAGGGCGGCGGCGGTCGCAGTTGCGTGATGGAAGGCGGCCGAGTCTTTGAGCGCGCGGGGGTGCTGTTCTCTCATGTGCATGGTCAAAACTTACCCGCCTCGGCCGCTGCCGCCCATCCAGAGATTGCGGGCCGAGCTTGGCAAGCGATGGGGGTGTCGCTGGTGTTGCATCCTCAAAACCCGCATGTCCCGACCGTTCATTTAAACGTCCGGTTTTTTCTTGCTCTGGGCGCAGAAGACGCCAAGGGCCACAAGAGCAAGGATGTTTGGTGGTTTGGAGGAGGTACAGACCTCACACCTTATTATCCAGCGCTTGAAGATGTCCAACACTTCCATCAATGCTGCAAAGAGGCCCTGGAACCTTTTGGGTCCGGCTACTATCAGCGCTTCAAAAAATGGTGTGATGAGTACTTCTTTTTGAAACACCGCAATGAGGCCCGCGGGGTCGGCGGCATTTTTTACGACGATTTAAACGAACTGGGCTTCGAGAAAAGTTTTGCGCTCACCCGTTCCGTGGGTGATTCGTTTCTGAAAGCCTATGTGCCGATCGCAGAAAAACGAATGAATCAGCCGTTTTCAGAGAAAGAGCGCGAGTTTCAGTTGTACCGGCGTGGGCGCTATGTTGAGTTCAACTTGGTGTTTGATCGCGGCACCCTGTTCGGCCTTCAATCGGGCGGACGGACCGAGAGTATTTTGGTCTCCATGCCACCCTTGGCGCGCTGGGCTTACGATTGGTCACCCGAACCAGGAAGTGCTGAAGCAAGGCTTTACCAAGACTTTCTGCCGGTACGGGACTGGGTTTAGGCCCGCCTCGAGCCATGCAAAACTTGCCTCAGCTGCGCCGCATCGGTCTTCTCGGGGGTAGTTTTGATCCCGTGCATCCGGGACATTTGGCGCTTGGGCGCGCTGCCGCCACGGCTCTCGGTCTTGATGAAATTCGACTGATTCCAGCGGCTCGGTCATGGCAAAAGCAAGAAGCTCGCGCCACTAGCGAGCAAAGGCTTGCCATGCTGACGCTGGCGCTCGCGGCCGAAGGCGAGCATCTCAATCAAGGCGTGCCCCAAGCATGCGGGTGGAGCATCGACTCTCAGGAAATACTCAGAGGGCCACCCACCTATACCATTGACACCTTGCAAGCCTTGCGCCAGGGTGGCAATCTTGACAAGCTATGTTTAATTCTAGGCAGCGATCAGTTTTCCCGCATTCATACCTGGCATCGGCCTAAAGAATTGCTCCATTATTGCCATATTGCCGTGACCACGCGCCTGCCGTACTTGCTCAACCAACTGAGCCCGCCCGCCGAGCAGTTTATGAAGGAATTTGGCGTCGAAGCCCTGCCAGACACGCCAGCAGGTAAAATCACGACTTTCCGAATGCAAGCCGTACATCTCTCCTCCACTCAAATTCGTGGTTTGCTGGCTAGCAATCGCGCACTCGGCCTCGAACTCTTGCACCCCACTGTGGCTGCCTATGTCGAACAATTCGGCCTCTACTCTTAAAGGGCACTATGGATATTCACAGCCTACAAGCTATCGTTATTGACGCACTTGAGGACATCAAGGCGCAGGACATCAAACTGTTCGACACCGTCCCGCTCACCAGTCTTTTTGACCGTGTGGCGATTGTGAGCGGCACCTCCAATCGGCAAACGCGCGCTCTGGCGGCGCATGTACGGGACAAGGTCAAGCAGGCTGGGGGTGATGTCATCTCGGTGGAAGGAGAGGAAACCGGAGAGTGGGTGCTGGTCGATCTCGGCGATATGGTCGTTCACGTGATGCAGCCCACCATCCGCAGTTACTACAATCTCGAGGAGCTTTGGGGAGAATACCCGATCGATTACAAGGCTACCAAGAAGAACCTGTCGCGTCGCTCAGCATCGGTCGCGGAACCTGCCAAAGCCCAAGATGACGCAGCTCCGAAGGCTCCCATTGCAAGAAAGGCCAGCGCGAAAAAGCCAGCCTACGAAAAAGGCGAGTCAACTCAGGCCAAAACCGGCAAGAGCACAGCCCGCAAGGCCAAACCTGAGACCCGCAGCGACGCGCTGAGCGACGTCGATTTCAGCGCAATTGGCACGGTCAAAGCCCCTCCGAAAACATTGCCCTGGCGCGCAGCCGCCGACAAACCCGGCAAGCTCGCTGCAAAACTGGGTGAGCCGAAGTCGCGAGCCAAGCCAGCCTCAAAGACAGCAGCAAGCAAGGCCCCCGTCAAAAAGCCAGGTGTGGCGAGGGCCATCCCTAAAACAGCCGCTCCGAAAACCACGGCAAGCAAAGCCGCGCCAGCCAAAAGAGCAGCACCTAAGAAGTAATCCTGAGCGGCTTGCGCGGTGCTCATCAAAGTCATTGCCGTAGGCACTAAGATGCCCGCCTGGGTCGACCAGGTGAGCAAGGACTACAGCCAGCGTCTGCCCGCTGACATCAAGCTTGAGTGGCATGAAGTGAAAGCCGAAAAGCGCTCGGATAAAAAAATAAGCATCGACGAGGCTGAGCGCTATATGAGCAAGGAAGCCGAGCGAATTCGCGAGGCCCTACCGAAAGAGGCTCACCTGGTTGCACTGGACGAGCAAGGCTTGGCAGTGGACAGTGTGCAACTCGCGCAACACCTCCAGCGCTGGCGAGAAAATGCCAAACCGGTCGCAATCTTGATTGGCGGCCCCGATGGCTTGCATGCTCCTCTTAAAGCCGCTTGCACGCAAAAAATAAGCCTCTCGAAACTGACCTTACCTCATCCTTTAGTGCGGATCGTTCTAGCCGAACAGTTGTATCGAGCCTGGAGTATCTTGACGAATCACCCCTACCACCGCATTTGAAATTGAAGATCTATTTAGCCTCTAAAAGCCCCCGAAGACAAGCGCTTCTTAAGCAATGCAATGTTGAATTTGAACTCTTGCTACCGGACGATGCCTTAGCGGCAGAAGCCCTGGAAGCCACCCGCCAAGGCGAAAGTCCGAGTCAATATGTTTCAAGGGTAACCCTCGCAAAAATGGAGCAAGCACAAAGCTTTCGATTGCAACGCGGCTTAGTGGATCGGCCCATCCTGACGGCGGACACAACAGTTGCTCTAGGTGGCACAATCTACGGCAAACCTTCTGACCTGAACGATGCCAGGCGCATGCTCAAAGAACTGCTAGGCAAAACCCATCGGGTGCTCACTGCGGTGGCGGTCCACCACCAAGGTAAAACCGAACTCCGCCTAAGCGCTTCCCGCGTGAGATTCGGCAGACTCAATAATGAGGCGCTAGAAAGCTACCTCGCTAGTGGAGAGGGGATCGATAAGGCGGGCGCCTATGCAATTCAGGGCTTGGCAGCGAGATTTATTAGAGATATTCAGGGTTCATACTCCGGTATCATGGGACTTCCACTTTACGAGACCGCCCAGTTGCTGAAGTTGTAAGGCTCATTCTGGCGGTGCTCGACCTACAAAGCTGAGGAATGAAAGAGCGATGCCGGCCGAAGAAATTCTCATCAACGACTCTGTCCATGAAACCCGTGTTGCTGTGGTGCAGCAAGGGGCGTTACAGGAGCTTCATCTTGAACGGGCAGCTACCCATGGCCTGGTGGGCAATGTCTATCTTGGCAAGGTCACCCGGGTGCTCCCAGGCATGCAGTCGGCCTTTGTGGAATGCGGTCTAGAACGGGCCGCCTTTATTCACGTCGCCGATCTTTGGCAGGCCAGGCAAGCCGCCACTGCGGCGACCGGCCAGAGCGCGACAACCAGCACCAACGGCCAGCATCACATACCCATCGAGAAGATCCTCTATGAAGGCCAATCGCTGTTAGTCGAGGTGCTGAAAGACCCGATCAGTACCAAGGGCGCACGCCTGACAACACAAATCAGTATCGCTGGCCGACTCCTGGTTTATTTACCCCATGACGACCATCTCGGTGTCTCTCAAAAAATTGAAAGTGAAGAGGAGCGCAATCACTTAAGGGCCATGTTGCAAAGCCTACGCCCGCCCGATGAAAAAGGCGGATTCATTGTTCGCACGTCAGCGGGCGACGCGAGTGAAGAAAATCTTAAAGCCGACATGGAGTATTTGCGCAAACGCTGGAAGCAGGTGCTCGAGGCTAGCCGTCTTAAACCGGCCCCGTCTCTCCTGTACCAAGAATTGAGGCTTAGCGAGCGCACGCTGCGCGATTTAGTCAACACCTCCACACAAAGAATTCTCGTGGATTCTGCCGCCGCGCTAAAACATTTGACTGAGTTCGCGCAGGCCTACACACCGAGCGTCTTAGATCGCCTGAAGCTTCACACCGGGGATCGCCCCCTGTTTGAGTTGCATGCGGTCGAAGACGAGATCGAACGAGCCCTCTCCAAACGCGTCGATCTCAAATCGGGCGGGTATCTCGTCATTGACCAAACCGAGGCGCTCACCTCCGTCGACGTGAATACCGGAGGCTATGTTAGCGGCAGGAACTTTGATGACACGATTTTCAAAACCAATTTGGAAGCAGCCCATGCGATTGCGCGCCAGTTGCGCATCCGCAATCTAGGCGGAATCATCATCATCGATTTTATTGATATGGCGAATCTTCAGCACCGCGAGGCCGTGCTGCAAGAGCTAAGACGCGCCGTGGCCAAAGACCATACCAAAACCAGTGTGAGTGGCTTTACTTCGCTTGGCCTGGTCGAGATGACTCGTAAACGCACTCGCGAATCTCTGGCACATTTAATGTGCGAGGCCTGCGATGTGTGCCAGGGCAAGGGCGCGATCAAGACGGCGCGCACCATTTGCTTTGAGATTTTGCGCGAGATCGACCGGGAAGCTCGGCAATTTAACCCTAAAGAGTTTCGAATCATTGGCTCCCAGGACGTGATCGACATGTTTCTCGAAGAAGAGTCCCAGGCCCTAGCAAGTCTCGGCGACACGATTGGCAAACGCATCACCCTGCAAGTAGAAACTCAGTATCCTCAGGAGCAGTACGATATTGTACTGTCCTGAGCGCAGCGTCTAATGCGCCATCATTTAGAACCGGAGGTCCAATGAAAACTCTATCCGAGCAACTCACCAAATATGCAGGCTATCACCGCGACAAGCGCAATATCTTGACGCACTTCATTGGCATCCCGATGATCGTGGTGGGCTTGGCAGTCCTGCTTTCCCGGCCCAGCCTGGAAATCGCCAATATGATCGTCTCCCCCGCCCTGGTCGCGATTTTTTTAGCCTCGGTCTATTACTTGATCTTGGACATGCGCCTGGGCATGGCTTTGACGATCTTCCTCGCCTTCTGCCTAATGTTTGGCCAGGGCGCCGCCGCCTTGCCGACGTTTGAATGGCTCGCTTGGGGCCTCGGCCTCTTTGTGGTGGGCTGGATTTTTCAGTTCGTCGGTCACTTCTGGGAGGGGCAAAACGACATTGAGTCGGTTGTTGGGCCGACCTTGTTTAAGGCGAGTAGCCCACACCCGCGCTGATGGTTTCAAACATTGCACACTCAACAACTCGATCCGTCTAGTCGACAACATCCCGATCTCACGGTTGTCATCGTTACCTTTAATAGCGCGCACTGCATCGCAGATCTCGTGCCGGGGCTACGGGCTCTTGCCCATGTTGTATTCGTGGACAACCATAGTGACGACGGCACTGCCGAGACTGTCTCACGGTTGTTGCCCCATGCGCGAGTCATCCGCAATAGCAAGAACTTAGGCTTTGGCGCCGCAAACAACCGCGCCTTGAATGCCGCAACCACACCCTACTGCGTGCTGTTGAATCCTGATTGCCAGCCTGCTCAGGATTTCTTTGATCGTTTAATGGCCAGCGCACAGAAGCACCCTCAAGCAGCGATCATCGCGCCTCACCTCATAAAACGGAATGGTGAGGTTGAATTGAGTTATCGCTGGCCGGCGACTCATTGGGCCTCGCAAGGTCCGGGCGCCGAAGGGCCCTGCAACGTCGGCTTTGCCTGTGGTGCCACCCTCTTGCTCAACATGATCATCATGAGAACGGTGGGCTTCTTCGACGAAGATTTTTTTCTGTACTACGAAGATGAAGATTTGTGTCAGCGAGTGTTCGAATCAAAACTACAAATTGTGCTCGACCCTGGCTTGTCCATGACTCACCTGTCACGAGGCTCGGTACGCGGCACGCATCCTTACAAGAGCGAATACCTTCGCGGCTTTCATCATGCCCAGTCGAAATTGCTTTTTGAGGCCAAGTATTTTGGACGGGATCACGCCGTTAAACTACGTTGGAAAACGCTTGTTCTGGCCTGCCTAACCTTGCCCTTCAGGTTGATCCTTCCTCAGCCGCGTTATCTCTCTAGACTGATCGGCCGTATTCGAGGCCTTTGCGATAGCGCCGCGATGCAACGAGTTGTTGAGCGAGACCATGATGTCTAGGCGCGTCGATCTAGATTAACACCGTAGAGCTTCGCGTAGCGGCCCTGGGCCGCCAGCAAATCCGCATGCACCCCAGACTCAATAATTTGGCCTTGCTCCATCACCAAGATTCGATCCGCGTGCTCCACCGTGGACAGCCGATGAGCCACCACAATCGTCGTTCTCCCACGCATTGCTTTCTCAATGGCTCGCTGCACGGCGCTTTCGGTGACATTGTCTAAGGCCGAAGTGGCTTCGTCCAAAATGAGGATGGGCGCATCTCTCAGGAGCGCCCGTGCCAGGGCCAGTCTTTGCTTTTGGCCGCCAGAAAATCTTGCACCGCGCTCACCCACACTGCCGTCCAATTGCCCTGGAATTTGAGAGACTACATCCTTTAGCTCCATCGCTTCCAAAATGCTCCATAGCGCCTCGTCGCTGACCGCTTGTGTCATGCCGAGGCAAAGATTGTGGCGAACAGATTCATTGAAAAGCATGGTGTCCTGGCTGACGATCGCCATTTGTTGACGCAGGCTCATCAGGCTGATCGCAGCACAATCTATGCCATCGATCAAGATCTTGCCAGAGGAGGGTTGAAGCAGTCTAGGAATCAGACTGATCAAGGTCGATTTCCCACCTCCGGATTCGCCAACCAGAGCCACAATCTCATTCGGCCGAATCGACAAATTTATATTGGAGAGCGCGTCCTGCTCAGCCACTGCATAGCGAAAGCTCACGCCTTGAAACTCGATGGCACCACTCGCTCGCTTCAAGGGTTCGGTCGAGGTTTCTTTCTCGGAGGCACGATCAATCAGCTCGAAGACACCTTCCGCCGCTGCGATGCCGCGCTGCAATTGTTCGTTAATATCGGCCAAGTGTTTGAGAGGCGCCAGCAACATCAACATGGCCGTAATAAAGGACACAAAACCGCCCACCGTAGTTTCATTGCGCTGCGTTTGAAGCAAGGCAATGGTGACGACAGAGGCGACAGCAATAGAAGCGAGTAACTGGGTGATGGGCGCCGTGGCGCCACTAGCAATCGTGATCC
>JAYVKZ010000139.1:0-13835 GCA_043767985.1 Betaproteobacteria bacterium | reverse complement strand
CACTGGCGCGGGCTTTGATCGTGCGACTTTGCGGGTCAATGAAGTCGGCAACATACTCAACGGTTGCATCAAATACTTCGCCGGGCAGGGCGGGAACCGAGATTCGGACCTGCTCACCAATTTCGATCTCTTTACTCAATACCTCAGGAATATCAAGCGATACCCAAAGGCGAGACGGATCAGAAATTGTGAAGAGAGGTTGATCCGAGTTTTGATCGGGGCGAATTTCCTGACCTAAGGTGATCTTGCGATCGACAATGGTGCCCGGCACGGGCGCGACCAGTCTAAACATTTGATCGACCATCTTGCCGCCGCCAAAGGCCTTTTCACGGGCTTGGGTACGTTGCCTTTCGGTGCGCGCTCGCGCCAAATCGGCCTCGAGGCTTTGTAGTTCTTTTTGGGCGATTAAGCCCGCTTGGTGGAGTTCCTTTGCCCGGTTGTAGGCTCGCTCGGCTAAGGCGACATCGGTTTCCGATTTGCGCGAGTCGGCTTGAATTTGACCAAATTCCGGCGAGGAGAGCACGGCTAAGAGATCGCCCTTTTTGACGGCGGCCCCAGGCATCACCCGCAGTTCGGTCACCTTGCCGGCCACCGGAGAACTCACTCGCGAGGTTCTCGAATCATCCCAGGAAATACGACCATTGATTCGAACATAACTGTCACGTTCGCGACCCACTTCAACCGTGCGAAGTGTGGTGAGTTGCGGGCTGTCTTTAGGGAAACGAATGCTCTGTTCATCGACCGTGGCGCCAGGCACGCCGGGCTTCACAGCCTCGGGGGCTTTGTGACAAGCGCTTAACGTCAGCAGCGCAAAGCTGAGCAGGGCCGCCGGCCGGACTGCCCAGAAACGAATAAAAGAATTTGAAGGCATTACGGGGTCTCCACCCAGGTGCTCAGACGCAAGGCGGAAAGCGCCTTGGCGACATCGGCTTTTGCGGCTTCCGCTTCTTGGCGGACACTGTTGTATTGACGGCGTGCATCGAATAAATCGGTCAGCGTGCCGGTACCTTTCAAAAAACCAAATTCAATCGTATCGGCCGCTTGCTTGGCGGTGGGTACGGCCTCGTTAAGGAGTCTCTGCGCCCGGTCTTTAGCAGCTAATATTTGCGCTAGCGCTAAATCGATCTCGCTTTGGATCACAAGACTGATACGCTCTTTTTCAAGCTGCGCTTGATCGAGCTCGGCTTGGGCTTTATTGATATCGCCGCGATAGTCATTAAAAACAAACAAAGGGACAGAGGCGCTGAGAGCAAAAATCGTGCCGTCACTCGAGGGCGAGCGCTCGGCCTGAAGCCCCAGCGAGATATCGCGGGTGCGCAATTGGCGAGACAAATCGAGGTTCTTCGTGGCTGCGTCTATTCTGGCTTGGGCCGCGCGCAGTTCAGCACGCTGCGTGGCCGCTTCGGCTTTACGATGGCTTAAGTCTTTCAAAGCGGCCTCTACTTGTGCCTCAATTTCTTGGCCTGTGGGCAAAGGTTCTTTGGCCCTTAAGGAGGCTGTGGCACTGTCCTTATTGATTCTTTGTGCCAACTCAATACTGGAGCGAATCACTTGCGCCTGCCCAGCGCGTAAATCATTATTGGCGCGTGAGGTTTCCACTTTCAGGCGTGTGACCTCGATGGCAGCAATGTCTCCTGCAGTCAAGCGCCTACTGATACCGTCGAGCAAACGCTCGTAGTTTTTGAGGTTTTCCTGAAGTAGGCTCACTTGGCTTTGAGCCAAAGCGAGATCGTAATAGGTTTGACCGGCGAGTTGGCGCTGCTCTCGTATCGCTGCGGCGATCTCGGCACTCGCGGCTGCGGCCAGAGCGGTGGCATTGCCCGTACGTAGAGCCTGCTTGTTGCCACGCTCAAACAATTGCTCGATGCGAATCAGTCGATCGGTTTCTCGCACTCCGTAGCGGCCCCCAAGGGTATTGCCCAGTTGGGCGCTCAGGGTGGGGTTGGGTCGGACATTCACACGTTCGATTTCGGCTCGGGCGACCGCAGCAGCCTTTTCCAGAACAGCGACGGTTCGATTGCTGAAGACTCTTAGCTCGACCTCCCACAGGCTGATAAGTTCTAGCGATTGCGTGTCGCTATTGAGGTTTGGAGCGGATGCAGCGGGGCCAGGCTGCACTGATGCAGTTTGCGCCATCGCACCGACGCCGGGGGCAAGGCTAAAGCCGCTGGTGGCTAATACAAAGCTGAGGGGGCCCAGAAAACGAACCCTCAATACTTCGCTCAAAAGGATTAGCAATGCGGATCGAGCGATCAAATGAAAACCTATCAAAAATCGTAAAATTCGGTGACAAACTTACTCGCTGGTCTGGCTTCTCATTTCTGGCCCACGATCCCTAGCGACTTACACGGATCCCAATCTTGCATCTGCACCGGATTATCTCAGAGCGTACTGGTAAAACGCCTCGGAAAGCACCTAGACACAACGACCTAGTCTCTAACCGGTTAAATCAGCCCGTCAAAGGGTAGGCAACGCACCCAATCTCCTGCTTGCGCCGACCCTTCATTGTGCGCCATCACAATGAAACAGTTGGCTTCAGACATTGAACTGAGCACTCCCGAGCCTTGCTGACCAGTGAGACTGACTTCTAGCTCGCCTTGACCGACCACACCGAGACGGCCGCGTTGATACTCCACTCGTCCGGGGCGCTTACGAATCGGGGTTTTAAGGCGAACCTTGAAAAGCGCCAAATCGGGTGCGATGGCACCAGCCAGTTTCAATAAAGGTTGGCGGGCGAAAAAGTAGAAGGTCACCATCACGGCAACGGGATTGCCGGGTAGACCAAAATAGGGCTTTCCGAGTAAGGTTCCAAAAGCCATCGGCCGACCAGGTCGCATGGCGATGCGCCAGAACTCAACCTCGCCTAGTTTGGCCATCACGGTCTTGGTGTAGTCCGCCTCGCCGACCGAGACTCCGCCCGAAGAAATGATTACATCGGCTCGCTCTGCAGCGTCTCGCATGGCTACCTCAAGATCTTGCGGAGCGTCTTTGATCACGCCTAGGTCGATCAATTCGCACCCAAGACGAGTCAGCATGCCGCGCAAGGTAAAGCGATTGCTATCGTAGATTTGCCCTGGGCCTAAAGGTTCGCCAAGGGAGCGTACTTCGTCGCCGGTCGAAAAGAAAGCGACTTTGAGTCTAGGCTTGACCAATATGTTGGCAATGCCTAGCGACGCGACTAGGCCCAAATCGGAGGGGGTCAGCACTCGGCCCTTGGTCAGTGCGGCTTCACCCAGCTTTAAATCCTCACCGGCTAAGCGGCGGTTCTGGCCGCGCTCTTGACCATCAGGAAGGATCAGTTGGCCCTCGAGGATTTGGCTAATTTCTTGAACGATCACCATATCGCAACGATCGGGCATGACGGCGCCAGTGGTGACCCTAACTGCTTCTCCCTGGCCCGGATTGAGGCCAGACGGCTGGCCGGCGAGCGCTTTGCCGATGATGGTAAAGCGCCTCAACCCGCGCTCGTAGTCGTCACCGCAAATTGCAAAGCCATCCATGGCCGAGTTATTGTAGGCGGGTACATTGATCTGGGACACAATGTCCTGCGCCAATACTCTGCCTAGAGCCTCGTCAATTGCTATGAGCTGTTCTCCCGCGATGGCCTGGATCTCGTTTAAGACCTTGGCTTGAACTTCGTCGACGGTCTTTTCGATCTGCTCGCTCATGATGAGGCCTCGTTGTACTCAGCCAACTCTTCGGGGGTGTTGAAATTAAGAAAGCCTCTAGGCTCTATAAACGGGGTGAGTTGGTAACCCTCTTGTGCGTACCAGCGATCTATTTTGCGACCGCCGCCTTCAAGGTAAAGACTGAGACTGTTGAGCAGTTTTACATGAACCATGGCAAACACAGGGTGGGCCTGAGATTCACATTCGGCGCTGGCCAAGGGTGCGCCACTCGCGAGCAAACTCGCACTGAAGTTGGCGACCAGATCCTTCGGCAAGAACGGGCTATCGCAAGGGCACATGACATACCATTCATAGCCAGGGAAGGACTGCATGGCAGCCTGTAAGCCCGCCAGAGGGCCGACGAAACCTTCCACCCGATCTTGAACCACTGGAAACCCGTAACGAGAGAAGGCGAGCTGTTCAGTGTTTGCATTGATCACGATGGCGCCGACTTGCGGCTTCAGGGCGTCAAGAACATGGGCAATCATCGGGCGCCCCCGAAAATCTAGCAGCGCCTTCGGCGTGGGCGAGGCCATGCGACGGCTTAAGCCCCCTGCCAACACCACGCCTAGAATACTTTCGCGTGCAATCATGGCTAGCCGGGATACTTTGCAAGCGTAGGGTCGGACACAAAACGCTCAGCGCCTGCGAATAACAAAAAGTGCCGACCTTGGCATCGGCCAATCAGGGTCATGCTAAGTTGCTTAGCGAGTTGGTAGCCCATGTGGGTGAGGCCGGAGCGTGAAACTAGTACGCCGATGCCCATCTGCGCGGCCTTAATGACCATTTCCGAGGTTAAGCGACCCGTGGTGTAGAACACCAGTAAATCTTTTGTAGCCTTCAATGGGGCAGTGTTGAGCCACATCCATCCTGCGATGGCATCGACTGCGTTATGACGACCGACATCTTCGACAAAGCAAAGTAACGCCGGTGCATGGGGACGGGTCGGGTCGATGCTAAATAGGGCGCAACCGTGAACCGCACCAGCAACTTTGTAGATCGACTCATGTTTACGCATTTGCTCAAGCAGTGCATTGAGAGAGGCTTGATGAAATTGCCAGGAGAGGTCGAGCTTGATAGCGTCGACTTCATCCATCAAGCCGCCAAACACCGTGCCTTGGCCGCAACCGGTAGTGACGGTGCGGTGCTCCATTTTTTGAGCGATTTTGTTGCCGCTTTGTTCCCACAGGCTGATACCGGTGCTCGCCATGACTTTCGAGGTGATGGCCACCGACTCGCTCTCCCAGTCGACCTGCACGGCATCAAGCTCGTCCAGCGAATCGACAAATCTTTGATTGCGTAAATACCCCAGGCTCAACAGTTCGGGCTCGGCGCCGAGCGTCATTAAGGTCACTAGCTCGTGCTTGTCGAGATAAAGGGTGAGCGGATGTTCACCCGCAATCGAGGTTTTCTCTTGGACGCCATGTTCGTTAAGCGTTGCCACTTCAAAGACCGAGGGGCGCGAGGCATGCGAGCGTTTCAACATCGCACTAACCCCCGATGTAGGACATCTCTACCTTGCGCAGGGCGGCGGTCTCGGCGGTGCGAATCTCAGAATAGCGGTCGTCTCGCTCGGACCAGATCAATCCCAGTGCAGCGGCAATCTGCTCATCGCTAAAGTTACCGCGCAATAAAGCGCGCAAGTCGTGACCTTCGCTCGCAAAAAGACAGGTAAACAATTTGCCTTCAGTCGACAAGCGTGCCCTTGAGCAGGTCGAGCAAAAGGCTTGGGTGACCGAGGAAATCACACCGATTTCACCGCTACCATCCAGGTAGCGCCAGCGCTCGGCGACCTCGCCCTCGTAGTTGGGGTCGAAGGCTTCCAAAGGGAACTCTTGGCTGATGCGTTTCACGATGGCGGCACTCGGCATCACGTCGTCCATGCGCCATCCGTTGGAGCTGCCGACATCCATAAATTCGATAAATCGCACGATATGGCCGCTGCCTTTGAAGTAGCGTGCCATGGGTAGGATTTCTTGATCGTTCAGGCCTTTCTTGACGACCATATTGATTTTAAGGGGCGTGAGCCCCGCAGCATGTGCAGCGTCAATGCCCTTGAGGACATCGGACACCGGAAAATCGACATCATTCATCGCACGGAAAATCTTATCGTCAAGACTATCCAAACTGACCGTAATACGTTTCAGGCCTGCAGCCTTTAAGGCTTGTACTTTCTTGGGCAGGATGGAGGCATTGGTGGTCAGGGTAATGTCCACTTCATCGCCGCTCGGCGTGCGCAATTCAGAAAGCATTTCGATGAGCTTTTCGATGTTTTTACGCAGCAGCGGTTCACCGCCTGTCAGGCGCAGCTTTTCAACACCGGAGGCCACAAAAATCTTGGCCACACGGGTCATTTCCTCGAAGCTCAGGAGCGAGCTCTGGGGGAGAAATTGGTAGTCTTTATCGAAGACGGATTTTGGCATGCAGTAGGTGCAGCGGAAATTGCACCGGTCCGTCACGGATATTCTAAGGTCATGAAGGCGGCGTTGGCGCGTGTCCGTCAAAAGACTTGGGATTTTGCCAGGCATCGGTATGTTGCCGGGGATTCTAGGCAAAGCGGCACCATAGCGTTGATCCGCGATGGGGATCACACGCTTGAGGTCGCCTAGTCTCAATGCGGCGCTCGTGTTGCCGCCGCTACCAGCGTTGTTGATCGTGGGCTCGCCCATGGATACTTTTAGTGCCTGATGAACGTTCTAAAGAGAATCACATTATCGAATAGTTCCACCCCGAAAGTATAGTGACCTGGAAACGTCGCTTGCGCCGCCGTACAACGGTTCCAGGCCTTCAACTTACTTAGGGCCGGTTTCAACTTGTTGCAAGGGTTCGTCGACAACGACTGGTTTAGCCTTACGCTGACGCACTGGCCTTGGTTGAGGCACGAAGGTCTCAGCGACGGGTGCTGTACTGTTGGCCTTAGTTTCGATCCACTGCAAGCCAGCGCTATCGACGGCCTGCTTGACCACGGCTGCGCTCACAATGTCCGGTACCACGACAGGTGCAGGTTCGGCCTTCGGAGCAGGTGCAGGTGCAGGAGGCTGTACGGCTTCAGCCATTGCCGTCACTGGACTAGAAGCCGCCGAGATCGCCTCGCTCCTTGGTGTAGGAACCGCTGCTGGGGCTTCGGCCGCGGTACTTGGCACAGATCCAGTTTCGGAAGGGTGATCTAAATCCAGACTAGCTTGGGCGACGGGCCGCGAGGGCTGACGTTGCTGGCGAGCGGTTTGATCGGAGCCCTCTTGGATCGCGCCACCGAGATCGGTCTGCGCTGCTTGGCTTGGATTGGTTGAGCCTTCTGCCTCTTGCCCTGACCCTTCATGAGTTGATCCCTCATTCGCTTGACCTTCATTAGCTTGACCTTCGCCACGAGGACCGCGGTCTCCGCGACCCCGACCACGACGGCGACGACTGCCACGACGCGAGTCATCTCCACTGTCGCCCTCTGCTTGAGGATTGCCCTCTAGGCCTTGAGACGATCCGTTTAGGTGTTGGTCGTCCGCGCCTGCGGCTGATGTCGCCGAGGCGGTCAGCGGAGCAACGCCACTAGCATAGGCAATAGAACCCATCATCGCTTCTGCCGGTGCAGCCTGTGCCTCTGGCGCTACGTTAGCCGCGTCGGTACGACGCTCGGCGCCGCCTTCAGCATTGCGTGGACCACGGCCACGACCGCCTTGGCGGCCCTCACCACGGCCTTCACCACGGCCGGGGTTACGATTTTCATCGCGCGCACCGTCGACACGGGGTTCGTTACGTCCTTCTGGACGGGCGTCGCTGGCGGCTTCGCTACGATTGTCATTGCGGCCTTCGCCTCTACCCTCACCACGGCCTTCACCACGACGGGGGCGATCTGGCCTTGGGCCACGTTCTGGACGCTCGCTCGGCGCAGCACCTTCTAAGCGTTCGGTACGCTCTTGTGGGGCTTGGCGATCTGGACGATCTCCACCTTCTGGACGATCAGCACGGGGGCCACGGTCGCCACGACGCGGACGATCGCCGCGTTCTTGACCTTCACCACGACCTTCTCCTTCTGGACGCGCCGGACGATCACCGCGCGGAGGACGATCACCGCGAGGGCTGCGATCACCGCGATCAGTTCTTGGACCACGATCTCCGCGTTCGTTGCGACGTGGATTGCCGTCACGTCCACCTTCTTTAGTCGCGGCTGTGCCGCTAGCGGAAGTTGAAACACTGGCTGTGGCAGGAGAGGCTTGCGCCTCGTTGGCTGGCTTACTACGGAACCAACCCATGATCTTGCCGATAAACCCTTCGCCTTGTTGCTCCGGTTTGGCGATGACGGTTTGGACTTGGATGGGAGCAGGTGCAGCCACTGCAACGGGTGCCGGAACCGGCTTGGGCGTTGCTGCTGGCGCAGGTTGGTCCGGGGTGAAATTCTTCACCACAGCTTCTTGGCGTGCCTTTTGCGGCTCGAGCTTACGCTGCATGTAAGAGTCGTCGTCACTCGGTGCTGCAACCAAGGAAAAGCTAGTCTTGATATCGCTTAAGCGCTCATCGTCATGGCGTAAGCGCTCGACTTTGTAATGAGGCGTCTCAAGATACTTATTAGGAATGAGCACCACCTCAACCTTAAGCTTGGCTTCTAACTTGGCAATCTCGGCACGCTTTTCATTGAGCAGATAAGTCGCAACATCCACCGGCACTTGCATGTACACGGCGGCTGTGTTTTCTTTCATGGCCTCTTCTTGAATGACCCGCAGGGAGTGCAGAGATGAGGACTCCACGTCGCGGATCACACCCGTGCCATTACAGCGTGGGCAGGTCATGTGCGAGCCTTCGTTGAGCGCTGGGCGCAAACGCTGGCGGGACAGTTCCATTAAACCAAAGCGAGAAATCTTGCCGGGTTGAACGCGGGCACGGTCCACGTGCAAGGCGTCTTTAAGGCGTTGCTCGACTTCGCGCTGGTTCTTGGAGTTTTCCATGTCGATGAAATCGATCACGATCAGGCCGGCCAAGTCGCGCAAACGCATTTGGCGAGCGGCTTCGTCGGCGGCTTCCAAGTTGGTGCGCAGTGCTGTCTCTTCAATGTCCGAACCCTTGGTCGAACGCGCTGAGTTCACGTCAATGGCGACCAGCGCCTCGGTGTGGTCGATAACAATCGCGCCGCCGGAGGGCAGGGGAACGACTCGTGAATGTGCGGTTTCAACTTGATGCTCAATTTGGAAACGGGAATAAAGAGGCACGTCCTCTTTGTAGCGCTTGACCTTATGAAGGGCATCGGGCATGACGTAGCCCATGAACTGGCGAGCCTGTTCATAGATGTCGTCGGTATCGATCAAGATTTCGCCAATATCGGCCGTGAAATAGTCGCGAATCGCACGAATCACTAGGCTCGATTCTTGATAAATCAAGAATGGAGCCGGTGCGCCCGAGGCGGCTTCGATCGCGCCCCAGAGTTGCAACAGGAAGTTTAGGTCCCACTGCAATTCTTCGGTGGAGCGACCAATACCCGCGGTGCGAGCAATTAAGCTCACGCCATTGGGGTACTTAAGCTTGTCCATGGTTTCGCGCAGCTCTTGGCGATCTTCGCCTTCGACGCGACGCGATACACCGCCGCCTCGAGGGTTGTTCGGCATCAAGACGAGGTAACGGCCGGCCAGGGAAATGAAGGTGGTCAGGGCCGCGCCCTTATTGCCGCGCTCTTCTTTCTCGACCTGGACAATGACTTCGGTGCCTTCAGACAAGGCATCTTGAATGCGGGCACGGCCCACATCGGTGCCAGGCTTGAAGTAAATCTTGGAAATTTCTTTAAAGGAAAGAAAGCCGTGGCGCTCTTCGCCGTAGTTAACAAAACAAGCCTCTAAGCTCGGTTCAATACGGGTAATGATGCCCTTATAAATGTTGCTCTTGCGTGATTCGCGGCCGGCGGTCTCGATATCTATGTCGATCAGTCTCTGACCTTCTACAATCGCTACCCGCGTTTCTTCGGCGTGCGCCGCGTTTAATAACATGCGTTTCATGGTCTACTCCTGACGCCTTTGGTCCGACCGGCATCTCGGTCAGCAAAGTAGGGCAGCAACACTAACGAAGGGATCGCGCTCAGGGCGAGCGCAACAAAAGGCGCTAAGGCGAGGTCCGAAAGATCGGAATTTCGACAAATTCGTCGTTTTCAACCCTAAGATTGAGGTCGACGTGGCAAGAAACGCAAGAAACAGTGCGAACGGCATCACGAACCGAAGATTCGGAGCGTTGGCGACTGAGTTGGCTCAACAAAGAGGAGCTGATGACAAGAATGCGTTGTTGCACTTGGCCTGGGAAGTGTTCCAGATTTACTGGACACTATTTTTCGTTAGTATTCTGCTCAACTTCGCGATGAAAGGAGCGGGCAACACCCGCTACAACCTTCATCAACGACTTATTCACTAATTAAATACGCTGCCAACCCTCAAAAAGACGTGCAGCCCTTGAACGTCTGGGGTGGACCTGGGCTATTTTGCCGTCGTCGGAAATCCACAAGCGTTCTAACGGTAGTATAGCAAGAGGAAATAGGGAAGGACAAACTTTGCATTTAGATGACACGCGAGCCGACCGGCGGGGCCTCTTAATCGATGACGACGATCAGGGTCAAAGGCTGGATAACTACCTCGCGCGGCGGCTTCCTGAGTTCCCCAAAAGCTATATTTTTAAGATTGTGCGCTCGGGCGAGGTGCGGGTGAATGGCGCGCGGGTCGCGCCAGACCATCGACTTAAACCGGGTGATCTACTGCGTTTGCCGCCCAAGGCTGAGCATGCGATTGCCGGAACACTCACGCCGTCCAAGACCTCGCTAGCACCACCACCCAGGCCGGAGGCTCCCTATCAAGTGACGAGCGCGGCGTCCAAGTCGCTGTTAATGCAAAGTCAGGCGGCTACCATTAGCAAACGCATGGCGGTCATTTACGAGGACGAGGCACTTTTGGTGGTCAATAAGCCCTTTGGCTTGGCGGTTCACGGTGGTAGCGGGGTTAATCTGGGCGTCATTGAAGCCCTACGTTTGGCGCGACCGGAAGTCAGGTTCCTGGAGCTGGCCCATCGTCTAGATCGAGAAACCTCGGGTCTTTTGATCATCGCCAAAAAAAGGCTGGCACTGGTCAACCTCCAAGAACAGTTTCGTTCCCGGGTGACTAGCAAGACCTATCAAGCGCTCGTGTTTGGGCGGGTTCCGAAGCGGGAAAAGACCATTCGCCTGGCCTTGAGCCGCGATCCCGAGACCTCGACCGGGGATCGCCGGGTCCGTCCAGACCCCAGTGGTCAAGAAGCCATTAGCATTATGAAAGGCTTGAGCCATGCCCAGTTGGGTGCGGGCCAGGCGATCAGTCGAGTGTCCGTCGCCATCGAAACGGGCCGAACCCACCAAATTCGGGTGCATTTGTCGAGTAGTGGTTTCTCCATCATCGGTGACGCAAAATATGGTGACTTTGCGCTGAACCGGGAAGTGCAGCAAGCGGGTTTCAAACGGATGTATCTGCATGCGTGGCAACTGAGTTTCCGCCATCCCGTCACCGCTGCTACGATGCGCCTTGCAGCGGAATTGCCCGAGGATTTTTTGCGTTTAGTGCCCGACAATGAGCAAAAGTAAGATTCAAGCCTTCGTTTTCGATTGGGATGGGACCATTATTGATTCCACCCGGCTCATCGTCGATTCTTTTTTGGACGCGAGTCGCGACCTCGGTTTGCCGCAACCCAGCCGACAGCAAGCCTCGAGCTTAATTGGTTTGGTATTGGGGGAGGCAGCCCATCGCTTGCATCCCGGTATGAGCGAGTCTCAGGCGAGCCAGTTTGTTGAATGTTATCGACATTACTATTTTCAGAAAGACGCCTCACTTCAAGCTTTTATCGGCATCCCAGAATTACTGGACGAGCTAGCGGGTCATCCTGTCTGGTTGGCCGTGGCGACCGGTAAATCTAGGGTCGGTTTAATGCGTGCGCTGGCCGAGCTGGGGTGGCAGGAGGGGGCCAAAAAGCGCTTCATTAGCTTACGTTGTGGCGATGACGGCGAGCCTAAACCTAGTCCCTGGATGTTGCTTGACTTGGGAGCCGAGCTGGGCCTGAAAGCGGATGAAATGATCATGATTGGGGACACTACCCACGATCTGGGCATGGCCCGGACTGCCCAGGTCGAAGCCGTGGCCGTCGATTACGGAGCTCAACCCGCTCATGTTCTGGATAGCTTTATCGCCAGTGGGCAGGCGCATCATCCGCCTGTCCATAAGGTGAGCTCGGTCGAGCAATTGCGTGAACGTCTATTGGCTTATCTCTAGCGATGGGTAGCGGGGAGATGGATAGCCGCGAGATGGTCGCAGAAGGCTGGCAAAGCATTGCCGATTCCGAGGAATTGCTAGAAGGTGGCGACGGTATTCGCTTCGAGCTTGAACGACCCGGGCGTGATGTCTTGCCCGCCTTTTGCGTGCGTTTTGACGGGCAAGCGAGGGCCTATTTAAACCGTTGTGCACATGTGCCGGTCGAACTCGATTGGCAGCCCGGCAAATTCTTTGATGATACCGGGGTGTACTTGATTTGCGCGACCCATGGCGCCATGTACGAAGCTGATACGGGCTCCTGTATTGCTGGCCCGTGCCGAGGGCAAAGCCTTAGATCCTTGTTGGTCACTGAAATGAGCCATAAAATTTGGGTAAAAATGCCCTCTGTCATACCGACAAGCCCTCCACCTCTCGAGAAAAACTGAAACATCAATGAACGATAACGCCAATATTCCCCCCGAATTCGAGCGAAAGATTATTCGCGAGCTCAGCCTCGGCGCTTTAAAGGAAAAAAAGACCAGTCGCCGGTGGGGCATCTTTTTTAAGCTTTGGGGTCTGGGTTTGGCAACGGCCGTTGTGCTTATGGTGACCGGCGTACTCGACCGGAGCGGCTCCGGCAGTGCGAATTCGTCACAACATACGGCGGTCGTTGAGCTGTCTGGCGTGATCGACTCGGGCGGAACTGCTTCGGCCGATACTATTAACGGTGCCTTACAAGCCGCTTTTAAAGACAGCTCAACGGCAGGCATCTTGCTGAAAATTAACAGCCCAGGCGGCAGTCCAGTGCAAGCGGGGATGATTTACGACGAAATTTTGCGCCTGAAAAAGCTTTACCCGAAGGTGCCAATCTACTCGGTCGTGGAAGAGATTTGCGCCTCTGGCGGGTACTACGTGGCGGCGGCAACCGACAAAATTTATGTCGATAAGGCTAGCTTGGTCGGCTCGATTGGTGTGTTGATGGATGGCTTCGGGTTTACTGGTTTAATGGACAAGCTCGGCGTCGAGCGTCGGCTTCTGACGGCAGGTGAAAACAAGGGATTTTTAGATCCTTTCTCCCCGCAAAACGAGACCCAACGAAAGTTTGTTCAAGGCATGTTGGCTGAGATTCACCAGCAGTTTATTGATGCGGTCAAAAATGGCCGAGGTAAACGCCTCAAAGAAACGCCTGAAATGTTTAGTGGCTTGATCTGGAGTGGTGCCAAAAGCATCGAGCTTGGGCTGGCGGATGGACAAGGGACGATGGATTCTGTCGCTCGCGATGTCATCAAAGTGGAGACCCTTGTCGACTTTACCTCGCGCGAAAACATTGTCGACCGCTTTGCGCGGCGCCTGGGAACGAGTCTGGGGGATACGGCGTTGCGCAGTGTGCGCTCGGGCGGGGGCTTGCGTTAAATGATCCTTTATTCTTTCAAAAATTTTGCTATTGACATGCGTGCCTGTTCAGCATTTTCAAACACCTCGGCGCACAAACCCGCTTGAACAGCGCCCTGTACATTGCTTGGCATATCGTCAAAAAACAAGATATTTTCGGGGCGAACGCCTGAACGCCGAACGATGAGGTCAAAAATGGCTTTTTCTGGTTTACGCAGATTGACTTCGTGCGAATACACGACCGATTCAAAGGAACTAAGTAGTTTAGAAAAATGCTGCTCCGTGTAGGCATGATGGGGTGCGTTGATATTCGAAAGTGCCATTACGCGGGCTTGACCGCTGAGCTCCTCTAAAAGCGTTTGTGTGCCCGGCATCTCGCCTATAAAAATGGCATTCCAACCGGCCCGCCAGGCCTCGATAGGCATTTTGATGCCGGTGCGCTGGGCGGTACTCTCAAAGAAAGCCGCTTCACTTATTTGCCCGCGTTCAAACTGATGAAACGCCTCGTTGTCGCCTGCGGCCGGGCCTAAGGTGAGTTCGG
>JAYVKZ010000138.1:0-8124 GCA_043767985.1 Betaproteobacteria bacterium | reverse complement strand
GACTCAGCGTGTTCTCGCTGAGCTTCTCACCGGACCGGCCGATGTCCTCCGCTCGGCCTGGCAGGCTAATCCCCAACACGTCCCGAAACACAAAACGTACGAGGCCGCTGCAATCGAAACCTGTGTCAGGGCTGTTGCCAGCGAACTTGTAGGGAATCCCCAAAAGCGCTTTGGCACGCTCAATCAATTGCTCGCTTGGACTCAGTATGGGTCTGATGAAAGCGGGCATGGCCGGAGGAACGGTCAGTCCTGCTGAGCTGATCTCGGAAGGTCTGGATCGAATGATTAAATCGGAGAACTCTGCGTCCTTGCTCGGACTCGTGAACGGGCCAGACTGCGCCCAGAGGGGGGGCGAGCACAACATTAGGTAGAACAATACCGCCACCGCTGCAATATCCGGCGCTTTGGTATTCTTCACGTGCAAAAAGTTCTTCATGGAGCTAAAAATAGCACGGACCGTGCGAATTGGCGATACGCAGCGCTGATTCGCCCCTGTGATTCAATAGAATGACTACTATAGTGACTCATGGATTTGTATGAAAAAGGGATTCGGATGACACAGATGCCACGATCAACGGAGTTGACCCAGGCGACGCCTGCTGAGGGCTTTGCGGCTTTTCAACATCGCGCTCTTGCGGATAGAGAGGGCTTCTGGAGAGAGCAAGCGGCCTTGGTGCACTGGCATCAACCTTTCGAGAAAGTGCTCAATTACAGTAACCCACCGTTTACCCGTTGGTTCGAAGGCGGGCTGACCAATCTTTGCTATAACGCCGTAGATCGCCATGTTGAGGCTCTTGGCGACAAACCAGCCTTGATCTGGGTATCGACCGAAGTTGATCAAGAAAAAATCTACACCTTTCGTGAGCTACAAGCCGAGATCGAACGCATGGCGGCGATCTTCGTGGAGCAAGGTGTAGGGCGTGGCGATCGCGTATTAATTTATATGCCGATGATCGCCGAGGCAACGTTTGCGATGTTGGCCTGCGCGCGTATCGGAGCCATTCATAGTGTTGTGTTTGGTGGTTTTGCGGCGCATAGCTTGGCCTCAAGAATTGACGATGCCGAGCCCAAATTAATTGTTAGCGCCGATGCCGGTTCAAGGGCTGGCAAGGTGATTGCTTATAAACCTTTACTGGATGAAGCGATCGCTCTCGCCACAAGTAAACCCAATATAGTATTACTGGTCAATCGCGGCTTGGCGCCGCTCTCAATGGTCGCCTCACGTGATCTCGATTACGCCGCTGAGCGCACAAAACATCTCAACTCAAAAGTGCCCATTACTTGGCTGGAGTCCAATGAGATTAGCTATACCTTGTACACCTCCGGCACCACTGGAAAACCGAAGGGTGTTCAACGCGATGTAGGTGGCTATGCGGTGGCCTTGGCGGCCTCGATGAAGCATATTTATTGCGGCAATCCTGGCGAAACTTATTTTTCCTCTAGCGATATTGGTTGGGTGGTGGGGCACTCGTACATCGTGTACGGTCCGCTCATCGCGGGCATGGCAACGATTATGTTCGAGGGCACGCCCGTGCGGCCCGACGCCGGTATTCTTTGGCAACTCGTCGAGCGCTTCAAAGTGACGGTGATGTTTTCGGCGCCGACGGCGATTCGTGTTCTCAAGAAGCAAGATCCGGCCTTCCTTAAGAAATACGATTTGTCGAGCTTGCGCGCTTTGTTCTTAGCAGGTGAGCCCCTGGACGAACCGACCTCGCAGTGGATCTCCGAAGGTTTAGGGAAACCGATCATTGATAACTACTGGCAAACCGAAACAGGCTGGCCTATTCTGACGATTGCACCGGGTATTGAAAAGACGCCCACAAAAATTGGTAGCCCTGGTCTTCCGATGTATGGCTACGACGTTCGCCTGCTGCATGAGCAAACCGGCGAGGAGTTGGGTAACAACGAGAAAGGGGTGGTGGTGGTGGTGCCGCCGCTGCCGCCGGGTTGTATGCAAACAGTCTGGGGCGACGATGCGCGCTTTGTCAAAACCTACTTTGAGTCTGTACCTGGAAAATTGGTGTACTCCACCTTTGATTGGGGCATTCGCGATGACGATGGCTATTACTATATCTTGGGCCGCACCGACGACGTCATCAATGTTGCGGGCCATCGCCTGGGTACGCGAGAAATCGAAGAGAGTATCTCGAGTCATAGCGCCGTGGCCGAAGTGGCGGTTGTGGGTGTGGCTGATCAGCTCAAAGGCCAAGTGGCTATGGCCTTCGCGGTCTTAAAGGACTCAACCCAAGTGAACGAGATGAGCGCTCGCATGAAGCTCGAAGGCGAGGTCATGTCGGTGGTGGATAAACAACTAGGGGCGGTCGCCAGGCCTTCCCGAGTGCTGTTCGTGAATGCCTTGCCCAAGACCCGCTCCGGCAAAGTGTTGCGACGATCCATTCAAGCGGTTGCAGAAGGACGCGATCCCGGTGATCTCACAACCATTGAAGATCCTGGTGCCTTGGAGCAGATTCGCCAGGTGCTCGGTCAGCCGAGTAAGTGAGCGAAAGTCCCTTGGAGCTGATGGTCCTGCTGAAGCGGGTGGTGAGCACTTTGTTGTTGCCGCCGATGGGGTTGTTTGTGATCAGCCTCGTGATGATGCTGATCGCGTCGCGCACACCGGCTAAGCGTTTTGCGAAAACAATGTCAGTGCTGGCATTATTTTTGGGTTTAGTGGCTTGTACGGGGTGGGCATCGCGACATCTTGTCGCGATGGTTGAAAACCTCGCTGGCTCGCCTTTGAGTGTCGATGCGGTCAAGCAGATGCTTGCCGCACCCAACCCTCCTGGCGCGGTCGTCATACTTGCTGGTGGACTGATGTATGACGAGCGCGAACCCAATGGGCCGGTCACACCCAGCCACTACAGTTTGCAACGCACCTTGTATGGGGTGCGCCTCGCGAAACAAACAGGTCTTAAAGTGCTGGTGAGCGGCGGAGCGCCCCCGCCCCATACCGTACCCGAAGCGCAGGCCATGGCTCAAGTGATGTTTCAAGACCTTGGGGTGAAGCCCGACTGGGTTGAAGCCAAGTCGCTCGATACGCGTGGTAACGCCCGAGAGAGTGCACAGATGCTCCTCCCGGTAGGCATCACGCACGTCCTGTTGGTGACCCATGCGGCCCATATGGCGCGCTCCCGGATGGAGTTTGAGCGAGCTGGCTTTCAGGTCACTGTTGCTCCAATGGGCTTTCAGGCTGGGCAAGGCTCGCCAAGCTCCTTGGCCTGGTTGCCGAGCGCTTCTGGCTCGGTAAAAACCTGGTACGCCGTTCATGAACTTGTCGGGCTACTGTGGTACCGTCTCTCCAGTCTAAGCTCCTAACGATTCTGTAATGAAAACCAAGTCTTACCTCACACACTCCGATGTTGAAAAAATCCTGGCCGCCAGCAAGGCCGAAGCCCTTAAGAACAATTGGGCGGTCACCATTGCCGTGGTCGACGACGGAGGTCATTTATTAGGCCTACAACGCCTGGACGGTTGCGCAACAATTTCGTCCTACATCTCACAGGAGAAGGCGAAAACAGCCGCACTGGGTCGCCGCGAAAGCCGGGTCTATGAAGAAATCATCAATGCGGGCCGAACCTCCTTTTTGAGCGCACCTGTGTTGCAGGGCATGCTGGAGGGCGGCGTCAATATTGTGGTGGATGGAAACACCATCGGCGCGGTCGGTGTATCCGGTGTGAAGTCGACTGAAGATGCTCAAGTGGCCAAGGCTGGAATCGCTGCGTTAACCTAGGCCGGAAGCTTAAAACTAACTTGAACAAAGCCATGCAAGAAGATGCACTGAACCCTGGTGTCGCCAAACGAGAATTGTTCGGATGGGCCATGTATGACTTTGCGAACTCGGGCTATACCACCGTCGTGCTCACCGCCGTTTTCAACGCCTATTTCGTTGGGGTGGTAGCGGGCAAGTCCTCTTGGGCAACCTTGGCTTGGACCGGTACACTCGCCTTTTCTTGTCTCCTCGTGGTGCTTACGGCACCGGCCATCGGTGCGATGGCTGACGCAAGGCGGAGTAAAAAATCTTTCCTGCTGATGGCGACGCTCGGCTGCGTGGCGTCGACGGCAGCGTTGGCCTTGGTTGGGCCAGGCAATGTTGCTTTGGCGGTGGTGTTAATCATCATCTCCAACTACTGCTTCTCAATAGGAGAGACTTTAAATTCCGCCTTCCTGCCCGAGTTGGCTCAACAAGATGCCATGGGAAAAGTCTCGGGCTGGGGTTGGAGCTTTGGCTACCTGGGTGGAATGGTCACTTTAGGGCTCTCCTTAGCCTACGTGATGAGTGCGCAAAAGAGCGGCGCGACGGCGGCAAGTTTTGTGCCGGTGACCATGTTAATCACCGCCGTGATTTTCGCCATTGCGGTCATCCCCACCTTTTTACTCCTCAAGGAGCGCGGCGCACCTGGGTCGGTTGAAAACGCTAGTGCAGGGGTTCGCGAGTCCATTGAAAGGCTGAAAGGCACATGGCGTGAATCGGCCCGCTATAAAGACTTTCGAATCATTCTCGCCAGTGGCGTGTTTTACCAAGCAGGGATATCGGTAGTGATTGCCTTAGCCGCCGTGTATGCGGAAGTGGCGATGAAATTTAGCGCCACGCAAATCATGATGCTGGTGTTCTTGGTGAATATCGCCTCGGCCGTGGGGGCGTTTGGCTTTGGATATTTTCAAGACAAAATTGGTCACAAAAGAGCGCTCTCCATCACCTTAATTGCATGGATGTTCATGACGGTCTTAGCCTACCTCGCGACCGAGCCAATTGTGTTTTGGATTGCGGCTGTGATTGCGGGTTTGTGTATGGGCTCCAGCCAATCCGTCGGCCGGGCCATGGTGGGCGTGTTGTCGCCGCCTGATCGCTCGGGTGAGTTCTACGGCCTATGGACCTTGGCAACCCGTGTAGCGGCCATTATTGGCCCGCTGACCTACGGTTTGGTGACCTGGATGACCGATAACAATCATCGCTTGGCGATCCTCAGCACGGGCTTGTTCTTCGTCGTCGGCTGGCTCATCTTGCGCCAACTTGGGGATATGAAGCGTCCGAGTGCTACCTAAGCAAAGTGGACCGGAAGGCTTAAGTTTCCTGCGAAATCTGAAAAAGCCCCTCGAGCACTAAGTTCTCGCGATAGACCGATTCAATCGAAAGCCGAGGCGCTAAAGTTCGCGCCGCGCCCCCAGAGATCAGACAAAGCAGATCCGGGTGGTCTTTTTGATGTAGCTGGTACATGCGCTCGACCGCACCCGCCTGAGCATGAGCACAGCCTGAGGCAATCGCGTCGACCGTTTGCTTTGGAAAATCGACGTACTCGCCTTGGGCATCGGGCAGGGTTGCAGTGTTTTGATGGAGCACTCGTTGCATCAGCCCCAGGCCCGGCATGATGCCGCCGCCTAGAAACCGACCGTCAGTGGTCAGAAGATCCATGGTCGTCGCTGTGCCACAGCACACCACGAGCGCCGCTCGGGGTCCGAGGATAGCGCGTGCAGCGATAAGTGCAGCCCAACGGTCACAACCCAAAGCACGAGGGTTGAGGTAGCCATTGGTAATGCCGCATTGAGCTTGTTTGGAGCTAATCCATTGCGGCTCCGGTGCATTTTCCCAGGCTTCCAAGGCGCGTAGCACCGGATTGGCTACAGCGGTGCCTGCGACATTAGAGATGATCACCTGCTGAGGCGTCTCGTAACTTCGCCAAGCCCGCATCACCGAGCCGATTTCATCCAACAATACTCGACCGAAAGCGAGTGTATGGTCTGGCGCCAAGGCCTTAGAGCCGGGCGGGAGTTGCTCAGCGAAACTCCACTTTAGAAAAGTGTTGCCAATATCAACGAGAAGAATGTGCTTCAAAGAAAGATCTCACGCAAAAACAGGGCCAAGAGGCTTGAGGCGCAAACCTTTACGCAGTTTGGTCCATTTAAAATCGGTCGGGTCTGCCAGCGCCGGGCCAGGGGATCGGACCACGAGCACTTCGCGTGCGATGGGCTCGAAATCAGCGCGGAAATGCACCGAACTCTTGACCGCGACAATTCTTTGGCGAATCGGCTCAACGCCAAGATGGCGGAACATCTCTTGATCACCCGCTTGGCATTTCCTGGAGGCGAGCAGCACGCGAACACCGTCCTGGCGCAACAATGCCATCGGTCCCAGGGTCATATTGAAGCCCTTGAACATTGGGCCGGTGCAAGTGAATTTGCCATCCCCCAGGCGTTCCACGGTAAAGCGTCCGCCGAGTGGTGTCGTGCCGGGAATGCCGGAGATTTCGCCTAACTCGAAATCGAGGTTGGTCCCTTGCCCGGCCTCATGCGCTCGCAGGGCCGAGGGGCCGTCAATCAACAAACCCAGACAGGCGTCTTTCGCTTTTTGGGCCAGCAAGGCGCGTAGCAGACCTGTCGTGTCGCCGTTGCCCCCGGCACCGGGGTTGTCTTGAGTGTCGGCCAAAACCACAGGCGCGCCAATCGATCCTTTAGCCATGGCGCGACGCACGGCATCGTCTGGACTCAGTAAGTCCATCTCGAAATCTTTCTCGCAAGCATTGATTGCGGCAGCAAGTTCGGCCACGGCCACATCGACCCTACCTTGGTCACCGTAACCCACCACCGACATGCCACATACCTCGATATCGGCCATCGGAAAGCCAGTGGCAAAAGAGAGCGCCACACCGCTTTGCTCTTCAATTCTTTCCAAAAGCTCGTACAGGCCTTTTGCGGGTTCACGAAACGTGCACTGTGAGGGGAGGCCGGTTAAAAAATCGAGCGTGGCAAAGCCTTTATGAAAAGCCTGGCCAGTCTTCAACATGCGCAGCAATAAGCCCACCGCACGCGCACCGGTTTCCGCCATGTCCACATGGGGATAGGTGCGATAGATGGACAATGCGTCGGCATAATCGACCATCTCACGCGAGACATTGGCGTGAGAGTCCAAGCTTGCCACCATTGGAATTCTGGGGCCGATGATCTCGCGCACGCGGCGCAAAATCTCGGCCTCGCCGTCATCGAAGCTGTCGGTGACCATGGCGCCGTGCAAATCTAAATAGACCGCTTCAATACCGCCCGAGGCCATCGCGGCCTTGAGGTTCTCAGTCAGGCTCCCCACAATGCGCTCGAACGCATCATCGGTGACTTGGGCCGAAGGGGACGCTGCGGCCCAGGTCAGTGGGATCACCTGATGGCCTGCGGTTCTCAGCGCCTTGACGGCACCTTCGGCGGGAATATTGGCGCCAGCGATCGAATCCAACATTTTTTGACCCGAGCACACGCCAGGCCAACCGCCACCTTGCTCAAACATGGTGTAGGTAGCTTTAGACGGTGCAAAGGTATTGGTCTCGTGCTGCATACCGCCGACGGCGATTCGTGCCATTCAAGTCTCCTGGGCAAGGTTTAAAAGGTGCAAATAGGATGGTGCCAAGAGAACTTGACCACCACCGCGTTGCGTCTAGTGTACGGGATTAAACGACCGCAACTGGAATTTTTCCGATCTTGGCTTGCCACTCTTTCGGACCGGTCGTATGCACCGAGGTTCCTGCGGAATCGACGGCCACAGTCACTGGCATGTCGCGCACATCAAACTCATAGATGGCCTCCATACCGAGGTCCGCAAAACCGACCACCTTGGCCGATTTAATCGCCTTCGACACCAAGTACGCCGCACCGCCCACAGCCATGAGGTAAGCCGCCTTGTGCTTCTTGATCGCCTCAATCGCCACGGGTCCTCGTTCGGCTTTGCCGACCATCGAAATGAGGCCGGTTTCCGCCAACATCATCTCGGTGAACTTATCCATACGCGTCGCGGTCGTCGGGCCTGCTGGGCCGACCACCTCGTCACGAACTGGGTCTACTGGGCCTACGTAGTAAATGACACGATTAGTAAAGGGTACTGGCAGGGGTTCGCCCTTCGCCAACATGTCTTGAATACGCTTATGTGCGGCATCGCGCCCGGTCAGCATCTTGCCATTCAAGAGCAGGGTTTGACCCGGTTTCCAGGAGGCTACTTCTTCCTTAGTTAAGGTGTTCAGATCCACTCGCTTACTGGTCGCGACATCAGGCTTCCAATCAACCTTTGGCCAGTCGTCGAGCGACGGTGATTCGCAATAAGCGGGGCCACTACCGTCCAATACAAAATGAGCATGGCGCGTGGCCGCACAG
>JAYVKZ010000137.1:0-13254 GCA_043767985.1 Betaproteobacteria bacterium | reverse complement strand
CCTGGCGTCCTCAAGAATGCGATCGACCATGGTTCTCGTCCTTACGGCGCAAGCGTCTGGGCTGGAAAGCCCACTGGTGTCATCGGCATATCGGTGGGTGCGACCGGCACTGCGATGGCCCAGCAACATCTGCGTAACATTCTCGCCTACCTAGACGTGCCATTGATGGGGCAGCCTGAAGCGTTTATTCATGCCAGAGAAGGTTTCTTTACTGAAAATGGCGAGATCGGAAAAAGCAGCCTGAAGTTTATGACTCACTGGGTGTCGCAGTTTAGCGATTTTGTCCGGAATGAGTATGCGTGAAATTGAACGGCGGGTTCTTCTTGCCGTGTTGACGCCGATTCTTTGGTTACAGTCACGTCGGGTGAGGAGTGTCACGCCACAGTTGCCAGAAGCCACCGGCCCGCGCCAAGGAGACTTTGGAGTTGGACCTGTGTTACGCGTGCTATTGATTGGAGATTCCGGTGCTGCAGGCGTCGGGGTCGACCTGATGTCGGAAGCCTTGTGTGGTCAGCTGGTCGGGTTCCTTGCGCAACAATACACTGTGCAATGGTCTGTACTCGCTTTCAATGGACTAGATTCTCCTGGTCTGATCGGGCATCTTGAACTCGAACGCCCGCAGCGCTTTGACCTCGTCATCATATCGATTGGCGCCAACGATGCAACGAGGCTTTGTGATCCAGGAAAGTGGTTGAAGCTGCAAGACGCTTTAGTGAGTCTCATCGAGGACCGCTTTAAGCCGAGGCTTTTGGTCCACACCGCTGTTCCGCCGATGCATGCTTGTAGAGCCTTGCCGCAACCGTTACGTTGGTTTATGGGGCGGTGGGCCTATGATATGAATCAAAAATTGGGAGAGTCCATTCGCCAAAGTCGAACCTCGCGAGCTGGTACTGACTGTTTGCGATCAATGCATTGGCATCCGCCCATTACCAATGCCGTCGGAATGTCCCGCGATGGTATTCACCCAAGTGCCGCCGGCTATTTGGCTTGGGCTGAGTCATTAGACCAACACATCATGCAACAGGGTGCGCTTGATTCGTAGCGCGATCACCGAATGATTTTCTAGGCTGCGTGATTGATGAAGGTTGGAGCGGCCCCCATTGTAGTTGGCGCTCCAGAGAATCGCTAGGGAAGCGTCGCTTCCCTAGACTATTTTCGAGACTACTTTCGAGGTTTCTTGGGAGACCAAGTATCCAACTCGCTATTAAACGTATGAGTGCTCAGAAAGGCATCTCGTTCACGCTTCACTTCCTCACGCGACATGGTGCCCATATCTCTTGGGGCACCGGGAAGCTTGACCCAATCTTGAGTGCCAGCGTCGTAACGATTCATGCTCAAAAACTTATCCCTCTCAGCAGCGACCTCGGCGCGGGATTTCATCCCTTTTGGGGCATCGTATTCAGGCTTTAGGGTCCATACTTCTAGAACTTCATCGTAGCGATGCGAGCTTTTGAAATCCTTTGCATCCATCCTGACCTGGCTCCGTGTCATTGGTGCGGCGGTCTTTTCGGTTGAGGTTTGGGAAAAGGCTGGTGCGCAGACGCTCGCCACGGCAAGAGCAATGATGGTCGAACTTAGTATTGAGGTTCTCATAGAGTTTATTCCAATTGAGTAGTGGATGGGTGACAAGAATATTGATGCGTTTTAGTTGTGGCTTCAGTTCGCTGGCGCACGGAGCGATAAAAATAGTGGAAGCAGCATTCAACGGTCTCTTCTATTGCCTCCATAGGTCGCCGCGAGACTGGCGCAAAACGCACCGATGAGCAGGGAGATAAAGAGCCACAATGTTGCATAGATCGATGTTTTGCGGAGCGAATCGGTTGCCGCTTTCATCGCATTCATCGATGAGAACATCTTGCTTTGAACTTGCTGGTAGGTGTCAAACGCACGCTTTTCGGCTTCATCCAGCGGACGACCTGTTTGTTGTGAAACCAGCTTCCCGATATATCGTAGATCGTCGGCCGGTAATGGCCCGCTCTGAATGGCGTTCTCGAATATTCTCTTGACTTCGATGGACTTTGTTGAAACCACTAAATCTGACGGCACCTTGCTGTCGCCTCGAAATAGAAAATCGATAGAGTAGGCCATGGGTCCGCCGCTCACATCTAGGACCGGCGCGTTGGTGCCGCTGTCTCGAAGAGAGGGTTCGGCGGTCCCTAGTCTTGCAAGTATCGGCGCACTGGCCTGAATTCCCCCGGTGACGATGGTGCCGATGGCGCTCGATAATAATGCTGCACTAGCAAGAGATGCGATGGCCCAAGTAAGAAACCCGTGCGCAGTATCGCGAAAAAAAACCTCATCATTGTGTAGGGCTAGCCACCTGATTCGTAACCTCCCGCTCAGATAGCCACCCACCCCCGACGCAATCGCCTGCGTGAGGGTGAGCCACACGATGGTGACGATACCGATGGTGCTCGCTTGTGCACCCACAAATGTCCAGGGTGATACTGATGAGAGTCCGAGTCCGATTCCGAGCATTAAAAGAATCAATGAAAGTGCGGCGGTCGCGGCGGCACCCGCCAAAATGGCACTCCAGGACACGGCACTTGCGTGTTCACTGGCGGACTCACCGGTGGGAGACTGGTTTGTAAATTCCATGATCATTCCTTTGCAACAACAATCAACTTGGCCTCCCGCACGTTGGGGAGGCCGATGCAGCCCGGCTCTATTGGGGAACGCGTCGTTCAGTCTCGATCTTTTCGATCTCAACACGACGATTGGGCTGGAGACACAGAATCAATGCGGGAAGTTTTTTATCTGAGCATTCAACGACAGGATTGCTTTCGCCCTTACCAATCGATGTCAGGCGAGTGGATGCGATCCCCTTGTCTTGTAGATATTGCTTCACAGCATCAGCGCGGCGTTGCGAAAGCTTCAAGTTGTAACTTGCTTGACCAATTCGGTCGGTATAGCCTGAGACAACCACGCTATTTACTTGCGCATTTTGATTGAGAAAGCTCACAACCTCGTCAAGTTTCGCGTGCTGAGGAGGCAGCACCGCACTGTCAAAGCCAAACAACTCTGTGGCGGAGATTGTTACCTTTTCGTATCTCGGGGCAGGGGCAGGAGCAGGGGGTGGTGGCGGTGGCGTTGGAGCAACAGGCGCGGGTGCCGGTGGGGGAGCGGGAACGGGTGCCACAGCGACGGCCTGTGGTGGCTCCACTGGCGGCGGCGAGGTGTAAGGTGGCGGGGTGGGGGCTTCTCTTTCCACAACCTGCGTGGCCCTTGGAGATCCTGGGAAGGTGTAGATCAGGCCAAGCGTAAACAGATTGCTATTCGCCCGAGTGAATCCGAAATTATTATTTCCAAGATAGGAATGAGAGCGCCTAACATCGGCCTGAACACCCCAGTTTTGATTGAAGGAATACTGAAAGCCCAGCCCGGCCGTAACAAAAGGGGAGGTTCCTGAGACATTGGGACCAGCCGATTTCACTTTGTCATATTCCGCGCCGATGCCAAACAGAGCATACGGGCGAAATCGTTCGCGAGAAAACATGTAGAGACCGGCAACATCTAGTGTTGTTCTTTGAAGCTCGGTGCCGCCTTTGCTGGAACTCGCATAGGAAGGTCCAAATTGAATATCCCAAGAGGGCGAGAGCACTTTGCCCACCCTCAGTCCGAAGCCTTCGCCGCGACGATCTACACCGAATCTGTTTTCTGGATCTAAGATACTGGCACTCGGTACGATGTACCATGGCGCTCGCGCCGAACCATCGCTTGCATTTCCGTACATACTGCTTTGCGCAGAGGCGATCACGGGAAGCGTCACGCCAATCATTGCAGCAATGACGCTGCAGGGTTTTAGGATTTTCATAAAGTTCTTTTCATAGAAAGGCTCGAAGCAGGACAGTCCACCCCGTGACCTTGGATCCTTAGCGTGAGCGATGCGCGCGCTTGCGAGTATCGGCGAACATCCCATTGCGACGTAGGCTTTGTCCTACCCGTTGTGTTTGTGTGAAGTGTCTGTTATAGAACAGAAATTGCGGCGAAAAGGTCGTACAGTCTGAGGTAATTATGAGTGCCGTTCAACCCCAATTCAGTGAAGTCCTGCGCGACGGTCAGACAAGCTTTGAGATGTCGGGTCAGTGGACGGCGATCTCACTGGAACCTGTCATCGAGTCGATGAAGTCTTTGAAGCTTGAGAAGCGGCCTGAAGCGTCCATCAACATCGATGCTTCGAAGGTATTGGCGCTTGATAGCGCAGGCGCTTGGGTCATTCTGGAGCTTGTCACTCGTCTAGAGCAAGAGGGTAGAAAAGCAACCCTCACGAATTTGCCCGAACGATTCACCAAACTCATGAGTGCTGTGACTCAAAACATTGAGGGGCACGAACTCCTGATCGCTAAGAAATCGTTCCCAAGTGCTGCTGGTTTAGCGCTGAAGCTGCAAACAGGTGTTGCAACGCTAGGAGCTCATGTTTCCTCCACACTGAACAACGGATTGGCGATGCTTAGCTTTTGCGGGGAGACTGCGCTGACCATGGGGGCGTCCTTGCGACATCCGGCGCGCTTTCGCTTGCGTCCAGTATTGTTTAATATCCGCACCTCGGGTCTGGATGCATTGCCAATTGTTGGCCTTTTATCTTTACTGCTTGGTGTGGTCGTCGCCTATCAAAGTGCTGACCAGCTTCGCAACTATGGCGCCAGTATCTTTGTCGCAGATATTGTGGGTCTGTCAATGGTGAGAGAGTTTTCGCCTTTGATCGTTGCCATTATTGTGGCGGGGCGGTCTGGCTCCGCCTATACGGCTCAGATCGGAACCATGGCGGTCACGGAGGAGTTGGACGCCCTGAATACGCTCGGCATTTCGTCGTTTGAACTTCTGGTGATTCCTAAAATTTTGGCCTTGGTCTTGACCATGCCTTTATTGACCATTTTCTCCGACATCTTGGGTGTCTTGGGTGGCATGCTTATGGCCAGTCAGCAGCTTGGCATTGGTTTTTTCGAGTTCTCAGATCGCCTTGTGAAAGCCGTGAGTGTTTCCGCGCTTTTCACTGGGCTTGGCAAGGCACCGGTTTTCGCAATCGTCATTACCCTTGTGAGTTGTTTTCAAGGGTTTCGCACGAAGGGAGGCGCCGACAGTGTGGGTCGCCAAACTACGCGAAGCGTCGTGCAGTCCATCTTTTGGGTCATTGTCGTTGATGCGGTGTTCTCAGTAGCCTTCAATGCTCTGGACCTTTAAAGTGGGACAAGTCATTAGCTCTGTGCAGCCTGTCATTCAAATGCTCAATGTTGCAACTAGTTTCGGCCAGCATGTTGTGCATTCCAATATTTGCCTTGAGATTCAAAAGCAGGAGGTCTTTGCGGTGATCGGCGGCAGTGGCTCTGGCAAGTCCACGATTTTGCGTGAACTGATTCTCCTTCAAAAGCCTAGCTCGGGTTCTATTCGGGTGCTTGGTATCGACTTGGAGGCGATCAATGCCGCTCAAAACTTAGAGCTGCGCCAGCGCTGGGGCGTGATGTTTCAACACGGTGGCTTACTGGGGTCGCTCACCGTGATTGAGAATGTCGGTTTGCCGATGCGCGAGCACACCAAACTTGGCGACAAGCTCATTGATGATATTGCACGCTGGAAGTTGGCCTTAACGGGGCTTCCGCCTGAGGTTGGCGCGAAGCTACCCTCGGAGCTCAGCGGCGGTATGCTCAAGCGAGCCTCTTTCGCGAGAGCCATGGCGCTCGACCCGGAGTTATTGTTTCTTGATGAACCCACCGCCGGGTTGGATCCTGCCAGTGCGGCAGGCATTGATGAGCTCATCAAGAAACTTCGAGACCTCTTCGGTTTGACGGTCGTGATGATTACCCATGACTTAGACTTACTTTGGGGAGTGGCTGATCGAGTTGCCGTCCTTGCCGAGGGTACGATTCAAGCGACAGGGTCCATGGCGGAGCTTTCTCAACTGAACATTCCTGCCGTGAAGCAGTTTTTTGAAGGCACTCGCGGCCGGGCCGCACAACCAAAGGACTCATCATCGAAACAAAAGTAAGCTATGTGTTGGTGGGCTCTTTCGTCATCGCCCTCGGCGCCGCGTTGATCGGCGTGGTGCTGTGGCTTGCCTCGGGCGGCGCCTTGCAGAAGAAATATGATTTTTACGCGGCGATCGAAGATGAATCCGTATCAGGACTCAACCTGAATGCCCCCGTGAAATACAACGGCGTGGAAGTGGGTCGTGTCCGGCAAATCAAACTCGACCCTCTGAACCCGCAGAGAGTAAACCTCCTTTTTGCAATTGAACGCGGAACTCCCATTAAAGTGAGTACAGTCGCAACCTTGAAGACCCAAGGTTTGACGGGGATTGCCTATGTTGAGTTGAGTGGAGGAACTCTTTCTGAAGCGGCATTGATTGCCGTCGACGGCGCACCGCATCCGACCATTAAAACCAAACCTTCGCTTAGCGCGCGCTTAGAAAATATGCTCTCCTCGGTGCTCGCTAAAATTGACTCAACCTCAAATACGTTGAATTCAATTCTGAGTGAGGAGAATCTAAGCGCGTTGAAAAGCTCGCTTGCAGATATCTCAGAGATTGCCCGTACGATCTCCTCACGCAAAGGCGCTATTGATACTGGCTTGCTGAGTGCCAGCCGAGCGTTCGAGAGCACCTCCAGAATTACCGCAAAGATTGAGCCTCAGATTGGCCCTCTCCTTGAAAAGATCTCCCGAAGTGCTGATTCTATTGAGAAAATGGGCGGCGAGCTTGCGCTGGCAAGTGCAAGTGCCGGCAAGACTATTGATGCCGTGGGGGCCGATGTTCAACGCTTTAGCTCGCGCTCGCTGCCCGAGCTGGATCGACTCTTGAGCGAACTCAGTACCCTCACAATATCGCTTCATCGACTCACTGAGCAAACGGAGAAAGACCCGCGAAGTTTGCTATTTGGCCGCAAGGCTGTTCCTGAAGGCCCTGGCGAAGGGGTTCCCCAATGAATCTTACGATGCTAATGCGATTTCTAATGCGGTTGTGGGTGATTGTTGGGCTTCCTGGCTTGATTGTCTCTGTATTAGCTCTAGAAGGCTGCAGCGTCCTTAAACCCGTCAATACACCGCCGACAGCCTATTTCTCGTTGGATGACCCTTCGGCCTCGCCGCAGCCCGTGGCAGCCGTCCGAACCTTAGTGCGAAGTCTAAAGCCGACCTTGATCATTAATCCCCCGTCGGCCGCGGCAGGGTATGGTAGCTCCCGCATCATCTACCTTAGGCAAGCCCACAAAATTGAGTACTTCGCTCATAGTGAATGGGTGGAGTCACCCGCCCGCATGTTGGCGCCGCTCATGGTGTCGAGCTTACAAGCCTCCGGCACCTTTCAAGCGGTCGTACTCACTCCGAGCGCAGTTGCGGCGGACTGGCGCCTGAATACAGAAATTATTCGCCTACAACATGAGTTTTTCGACCAACCCAGCCGCGTGCGATTCACCTTAAGGGCTCATCTCGTCGACGAAAAGAGTCGTCGAATCCTTGGTGTTCGAGAGTTTGATCTGGCGATCAAGTCTGAAAGCGACAACCCGTATGGAGGCGTTCTCGCCGCCAATTTGGTGATTGCCAGCGTTCTGCGGGATCTCACGAAGTTTTGCGCGGAAGTGGCGCTGGAGATTCCCGTCGCGAAATAGCAACTAACAGGATATATGCGAGCCGCCCGATCTGTGGTCTTACGCACAGACGCTCACCCATTGCTAAAAGACACTATCGAATGCTTGTCCGGCTTTTTTTGAAAGCCAAAGAGCGAGCGATTTTTCTTTTAAGAAAGTGAATGTCATGAAAAATTCAATGAGTGTCGAAAAAGTACAGGGCGAGGGCGATATCGAGGCGGATCGACATTATCGCGAGGCGACCGAGAAATTTGTCAAATCGGGCAAGGTTGCTAACGCCGTGAAGAAATCTGAACCTCATACTGCTGAAGAGGCCGACGAAATGAAGCAAGCCGAACGACTTGGTGAGTCAAAATCCAAGGGACAGGACCCATCCTCGCCGCGTTCGCCGAAGCGAGAATCCTAGCGCTTGAAAGATGAGCTTGCCAAGACCTAGGTCTTGGCAAGATAACTAGCTTTTAAGGGCGAACTAAAAGTTCGTTTTTAACAGAAGTAACGCCTTTCACTTTCCTAGCCAGCGCTTCGGCCGTAGTTTTCTCTGTATTGTTTTTGGCAAAGCCTGACAACATGACCGTGCCTTTCATGGTCTCTACTCGAATTGACGATGCGTCAACTGCCGTGTCTTCAACAAAGCGGGCTTTCACCGCGACGGTGATCGCCGTATCGTCAACGTAATCGCCGACACTTTCTTGGCCACGGGTGACGGCGCATCCGGCGGCGCCAAGGATTACAGTGCTGAGACTGACGGAGAGAAGGATGGAGCGTAGTTTCATTTTAGCCTCGATGACTGGTTTTTCGGAATATTCCGATGAACGTATCGTGGCGTACTATTGCCGCTAAGTCGGTTCGTTGCCGCACAGAAATTTGAAGATTATGTCGCTCAACACGCCATCTAAATGATGGGAACAAGGTAGTAATGATGGCCATTCAAAGTAGGCCAAAAAAGATTTTCGCCCACGCTGAGAATATCTAGCGACTGATCTGACTGGATCAACAAAGCCAAGCGAACTTTTTCCGTATAGGCCTCAACCTCGCCGCGCGAGGTCATTCTTTGAAGATAGAAATGAAGCACTTTTTCATCCCGACGCAGGGTCAATTCAGCATGGTTCCACGCTAAGGGCAGGAACGGTTGAAAGTTCAGCCGATCAAATTCTAAAGTCAGCCCAAAAATCGATTCTGTCGCTGCGCGGTGCATCCAGGCGGCCGCACCCGTATACCAGCTCCAGCCGCCGCGACCCGTATAGGGCTCGGCACCGTAAATGTCACCGGCCATCACGTAAGGCTCAATTTCGTAGAGAGGGCCCTGGGTGGCATCTTGGGCGCGATGGGCAGGGCTGAGATACTTAAAGTAACGGTAGGCGGTGGTTCCATCGTTTGTTTCTCCTCGCTGTCGTGCCAGTTGGGCTTCCGCCATGAGCGCCCAGACTGCACCATGGCAGTATTGCCCGCCGTTTTCTCGAACGCCAGGCGGGTAGGCCTGAATATAGCCAGCGCTTGGCTCAGCGTGTTTGAGGGGAGGGGTGAGCAGGCGAAGTAAGCCAGCCTCATGATCTACCAGGCGAAGTTCAAGCGAGGCCATCGCAGTGATTTGCCGATCCACAGGAGCGGCTCGTGAGAGTACGGCCCAAGCCTGGGCAATCAAGTCGATTTGTGCTTCAGGGTTATTGCTCGAACCGAGCGGCTGCCCATCATCGAAAAAGGCCCTTTTGAACCATTGACCATCCCAGCCGTCTTTAGTCAAAGCGGCCTTCCAGCCTTGCGCTGCTGCTCGCCAGTTGCTTGCTCGAGATAGGTCGCCGCGCTGCAGAGCAATCGGTTCAAAGTCCGCGATAATAGAACACAAAAACCAGCCTAACCAGACGGATTCGCCCTGGCCAAGATAGCCGACTCGGTTCATGCCGTCGTTCCAGTCGCCACTGCCCATGAGCGGTAAGCCGTGGACCCCAACCCTAAGACTTTTGTCAATCGCGCGGGCAGCGTGTTCGAAGACGCTGGCTTTTTGATCACTCAAGCGCGGTGTGTCGTAAGAGTCTTCCGCCCCAGCCGGGATGGTTGCGCCCTCCAGAAAATGAACCTGCTGATCTAGCAGTCCTGTATCGCCTGTAGTTTTCAAATAGCGCACGAGGGCGACCGCAAGCCAGAGCAGATCGTCCGAGAAGTGGGTTCGCACACCCGCACCCTTAGGTGCATGCCACCAGTGTTGTACATCACCTTCAAGGAACTGCCTGGACGCGGCCAGGATGATTTGTTCGCGTAGCATTTGCGGTTTCGCCCAAGTGAGGGCCATGGCATCTTGCAGTTGATCGCGAAATCCGGTGGCACCGCCCGCTTGATAGAAGCCAGCTTTGGCCCACAGTCGGCTGGAAACGGTTTGGTACAGAAACCAACGATTGACCATCGCGTCGAATAATGGGTCCGGGGTCTTGACCAAAGTGGCGCCCAGCAGATGGTTCCAGTGCCGCTGCACCTGTTCTAAACGGTCACTTGGCGATGTCAAGGTCGCACTGATCGCGAGCTGTCGCGCACTCTCAATCGAAGTGCCGTACCCCATTAGAAATGCTTTTTCCAGATGGTCGCCAGGGTTGATGCTTAAGCTTAAGGCCAGTGCGGCGCAGGGGTCTAAGTCATTGCCGCAGCGCTCGGCGAAATGAATGGGTAGCACCAGATATCCACGTGCATCGAAAAACTCACGACGGTCTGAGGTCCACTCCACATCTTCAATGTCTTCATGGGCGACGCTTAGAAACGCCGTCCCCCCGCCAAACCCGGCGGAGTTGTCCAACTGCGTACAGAGCACGGCAGATACGTGCAACGCGCGCTTTTCTTCACGGTAAAACTCAGTGTGTGTGGTACTTCGGGCACTTCTATTAGCCCCCATGATCCACTCCACCAAGCCAACTAATCGCAAGTGTTGAGTACGAGGCCCGCGATTACGAATGTTGATGGACACGTGCTTGATGGAGTCCTTGTCGTCCACGCACCAGGTGGCCTTAATATGCAGATCACCGATGTCGTGCTCAATCCAGGTCGACCCCTGGCTATGGCTTATGCGGTACGAAGTGTTTGCCGCACCCCAGGCACCGGGGGTCAAGCTCCAGGTCTTTAAGGTTCTCCGATCTTGCACTAAAAACCATTCGCTTGGGCGGTCAGCAACGGGATCGTTCGTCCAGGCTGTCAATTGATTGAGGCGACTGTTCTCCGCCCAGGTGTAGCCACCGCCAGACTCTGAGATCTGTGCTCCAAAGTTCGGATTAGAAAGTACGTTAATCCACGGTTTCTTCGGCTTTTGATCCGCTCCGACCATAAAACTAAATGCCTCGCCTGTAGCGGAAAACTGGCCTTCGGAAGGTAAGCTTTCTAAGCCGCTTGATGGCCTTCGATCCACCGGTGTTCTAGTGATTTCATGCCTCGCTTCGAAGTCTTGTTCATGTAAATCCAGCAGGGCTTTGACATGGTGCGCAAGGGGACGGCCATCGGCCAGAAATTTCAGGCAACTTAGGGCTTGCAAGCTAACAAGCTCTTCAGGCGTGATTTCGTCCGAGCGCAATAAGTGAAAGCCCGTAACCGGTGCGCCGAGCCTGACTGGACCATCCGCCAAGTGACGATCTCGTAACGCTGCGATTTCTCTTTGCAGCGCCATTTCATAAGAAGTGGGTTCGTTGTTAATGACGACGAGGTCGCAGCCCAAGCCACCCCAGCCCCATATTTGCAAAGCTTGGGCAAGGGAGCGTACCAGGCCGAAGCCTTCGCGGATGCCCACTGAAAGCAAGATAATAGGTCGATCACCGGAAATTCCAAATCGCCAGACCCTTTGTCGATCGAGGCCAACGACGCGGGTCGACTCCGTCTTGGATTCCAACGCGTGTGGCTTGGTCAGGGTTAAGGCCAGTGCAGTCGTGAGCGACTGAATCGTTGCAAATTTGTCGGGACGCATGCTCAAGGATCGTAGTCGGATGTTGGTCAGTGTGTCGGACATCAGCGAGGCCCTTTGCACGTGACTCGATTGCCGATACTTGTCCACCACTGCGTCTAGCTTGTAACGGTCATCGTGGGCCGCCGTACAAAAAGTGAGCTGCACTTTGGCGCCGACTGCAATCTTGAGTCGCACTGATAGCGCGGCAATGGGGTCTAAACCCGTATCGAGGGGAAGGGGAGCAGTCTCAGGATGAGACTCAGAGGTCGTCACCCGATCAAAGCTGGCCAGAGGACTCAGAATATTCCCGTGTCGACCTAGCCACTGCCTGCGATCCGTTTGTACTTTGACCTCTTCAACCGAAGGATCGGTTTGGGCCAAAAAGTGAGCCATTTGAATCGCCGACTCTGTCGCCAAGCGTGGCGTTCTACTCAGGATCAGTGCCTGATCCTGAGCTATCCAACTTGCGTTGATAAAGAAGTTTGAGAAGGCCGGATGGGCTTCATCAGCTCCTTGCTCGGTTAAGGTAGGTTCAAAGACAGACAGCAACTCAAGTTCAAGCATCTTCGAACTCAAATTCACCAACTCAATCTGTCGAAACTCAATGTCATCTTCGGGGCTCACCCACACGGTGGTATTCGCCTTCAGTTCCGGCCAGGTGGCTTCGAACCGGACGCGATCTGAGTGAAAGACACTGTGATAATGAGCTGAAGGGTCAGGCGCTGGATGCAGGGTGAGCGACACCGGGTTGGGTTTACGAGCCCAACGTAAAAAGAAAAAACTTCCGTACTCATCCCGCAAGGCATCATCTCGCCAGCGCGTAATACCGGTTTTCCCCCAGCGGCTCCACCCCGCGCCATTGGATCGCAGTGCCACGCTGTAGGCACCGTTACTGAGGAGGTGGGTCGCCTCGACCGCGTCGCTACCCGGACTCACATCGCGGGTATAGGAGGGTGCGGCAGATTGAGAGGCCAGGTGTGGACGGCTTGGCATCAAGGCGTGCAACCTTGATATCTCTCGCGGGGCTTTTTCTTGGAGCATCGAGCCCACAGCCTCAATTCTCGGCTCGCTCATTGCCCATCGTTGAGCGCAACCCACCAGTAAGGTGTTCGCGAGGGCCACGATACTCATGCCCTGATGATGCGACATATAAGTGTATACCGCCGTAAAGCTTCGCCCCTCGGATTGGCGGTTCGCTGTAAAGTCTAGTGACTCCACTAAGCCGTAGCGAGTTCGAGGACAGATGGCCTCAATCGCGCGAAAGTTTTCGCAAGCGCGATGGGCATCGATTTGAGCGGCCAGTGCGGTCGCATAGGGGGCGATCACTAGCTCATCGACAGGAGTTCGGCGCAGGGCTAAACGAGGTATGCCCTGGGGAGAGTATTGATAAGCGAGGGTATGATCACGGCCAGAATAGGCGGATTCTGAGATACCCCAGGGCACCTGATGCGATTTTGCAAAAGCGATCTGCTCGCGAACGGCCACTTCACAGGCCTCTCTTAACATGCTGCCATGGGGTTCTTCGAGGATCAGTCCTGGCATCAAGTACTCAAACATCGATCCCGACCAGGATCGCAGTGCAGCGCGGGTATTCATCGCGTAAAACGGGCGACCTAGATGAGCCCAATGACTCGCGGGCAGATCGCCTTTTGCAATTGCTAAAAGACTGGTGAGCCGACACTCAGAGGCCATGAGGTCGTAGAAGCTGGTATCGAGCTGCTGCTCGGCGACCCGATAGCCGATGTGTAGAAGCTGCCGTTTGCG
>JAYVKZ010000136.1:0-9250 GCA_043767985.1 Betaproteobacteria bacterium | reverse complement strand
GATCTGGCCCTCCCTGGTGTATTGCCGGTGATGAATAAGGAGGCGGTGCAATGCGCCATCAAGTTTGGACTGGCGATTGGTGCCACTGTGGCTCACGAATCTGTCTTTGCGCGTAAGAACTATTTCTATCCCGATTTGCCCAAGGGCTATCAGATTAGCCAGTATGAAATCCCTGTCGTGCAGGGTGGCTCACTCGATATCGTGTGGGAGGCCGGCGGCGAACAAAAGCATAAGACAGTAAATTTGACTCGCGCTCACTTGGAAGAAGACGCGGGCAAGTCCCTTCATGAAGACTATCAGGGCAAATCGGGCATCGACTTAAACCGTGCCGGAACCCCCTTGCTCGAGATTGTGACTGAGCCAGAAATGCGTTCCTCTAAAGAGGCCGTGGCCTACGCCAAAGCGCTTCATGGGCTCGTGACTTGGCTTGGGATCTGCGATGGCAATATGCAAGAAGGTTCGTTTCGATGCGACGCGAACGTATCAGTGCGGCCGGTCGGACAAATTGAGTTTGGCACGCGCTGCGAGATCAAGAATCTCAATTCTTTTCGCTTCATGGAGCGAGCCATTGAGTATGAAATTCGACGTCAAATTGAGCTGATCGAAGACGGCGGCAAGGTGGTGCAAGAAACCCGACTTTACGACCCCGACAAGGACGAAACACGCTCCATGCGCAGCAAGGAAGATGCGCAGGATTATCGTTACTTTCCAGATCCTGACCTACCTGCTCTGATCATCGATCAAGAGTGGATTGAGGCAACCCGCGCGCAGATGCCCGAGTTACCTGCAGCACTCAGCAAGCGCTGGCAGAGCGAGTACGGCCTCTCGGCCTACGATGCGACGGCCCTCACCGCAAACCGGGAGATCGCTCATTACTTTAGCGATGCTGTGACGGCCCTTCCCGACGCTAGCAAACAGGCCAAAGTAGCGGCCAACTGGGTGATGGTTGATCTGAGCGCCGCAGCCAATCGCGATGATCTCGCCTTAAGTCAAGTGCCCCTCAGCGCCAAGCAACTCGCCTCGCTGGTGGCTCGCATCAGCGATGGCACCATCTCGGGCAAGATTGCGAAGGACATCTTTGCAACCATTTGGTCCAGCAACGATAGTCGCCTTGATGCTGTCGACAAGCTGATTGACGAAAAAGGGCTCAAGCAAATCACGGATACTGGGGCCTTGGAGGCGATTGTGGGCCGGGTCCTGGCCGCGAATCCCAAATCGGTGGAAGAGTTTAAGGCTGGTAAAGACAAAGCTTTAAATGCCTTGGTCGGTCAAGTGATGAAAGCGACTCAAGGCAAGGCTAATCCGCAGGTGATTAATGAGTTGCTCAGGAAGATAGCAAGCTAATGGTCTTGCTTGAGACGAGGGCCCCATCCTGAAAGAGACTCTGAGGCCATTTTGCCCCAGTAATCTGAGGCGCAGTAAACTCGCGCCCTGAACGAGACGAACACGCTGCGAGAATATTACGATGACTGATGCCAATGCCACCCCTACTCCTACGGAAACTTCACTCCCGGCTTTGCCTGATCGGCTCTCGGTCGACAATGCAAGCGCCTTCTTCAACGCCTCGGTTTTCGAGCGTAGCGTCGGCATTCGGTTCAACGGGGTAGAGAAAACGACCGTGGAGGAGTACTGCATTAGCGAAGGTTGGATTCGCGTGCCAGCCGGGAAATCACTGGATCGTAAAGGACGTCCTTTGATGATCAAGCTCAAAGGCAAGGTTGAAGTTTTTTACAAGTAGGCAAGCCCGCGCGAGCACTCAGAACTGAGTTCGAATCGACCAAAGCTCGGGGAAGAACCGGTGCTCGGTCACATGGCGTAACCAGCCCACGCCATCAGAGCCGCCTGTGCCGGGTTTCAGACCCAGCAAGCGTTGTACTGAGACAAAGTGCCGCCAACGATACTGTGACAGCTGGTCGGCGATACCCACCAGTGCTTCGGCTAGGCGGTACAAATCATTTTCTGGCCCCGAGGTTTTATAGACTTGGAGCCAAGCTTGCTCGACCGAGGCATTGATGCTGTAGGGCTGGGACCAATCGCGCTCCAGCGCAGCCGCATCAATGACATAGCCGCGCCGCGCATCTTTGTTACCCAAAATGAACTCCACATGGCGATACATGAAGGACAACTGACCCGAGGCCGCGCCCAATGAGTTTCTAAACTGATTAAACCCTTCTGGACTGATGGTGGACAACACATCCCAGGAGCGAGTAATGAATTCGGCAAAGGCACGGGCACGCGGAAAAATCTCAAGCGCGTTAACGACGTTATCCGCCTTGATTTGTTGTTGGGCGTTGTAGAGCTCGAAATGCAAGCCGCGAAACAATAGCTCCTTGACCTGACCCATCACAAAGAAGCCCATTTCGTCATAGCCCTCGCTACGGGGGTTTTGTAAGGACAACAGCAAGTCGATGCTTTGATAATCGTTATAGGGATTACTCTTGCCTTGGTAGTCGACCATGGGCTGGCCCTCAGTGGCTTGTACGGTTTGTGCGCGAGACTCGTCTGTGGTGATTCCCATCGGGCGAGGATAGGCACTGGCCTGCACACCGGCGGGGTCAATGAGCTTGGGATGGACGGGGCGATAGCGTGGCATTTTTAAAGTCCTAGTCGAGAAAACAAAGCGACGCGCGAGCAAATAAGGCATGCCTCCTATTGCCCAAGGTGGTCGCAATATCAAAGTGATTGCGGCCAGCAACTTCAAAGATATCGCACTGTGTGCCCTGAGCCAAAACTAGCGCAGCAAACTCTTGGCTTTGTCGTTTGAACTCGTGAGTTTCGTGCTCGCCCCAGGCGATCAGACATTTTGGAAAGCGCCTCTTCTCACTAGAGCTTAGCAAATACATGGGACTCAGCCGTTGCGCACGCGCCTCATCCAAACCAAGCGCCCGATTGACGTAGGTAGGCACAAGCGGTTCAAGGTCATAAATGCCCGAAAGCAACACAGCGCCCCTGATTTCGGGGTGGCGCAAACAAAGCATCGCGGCCAAGTGTGCACCCGCGGAGCTTCCCGCCAAGACGATTTTTTCAGGATCAAAACCAAGTTCGGGCGCGTTCGCGATCAACCAGTGCAGTGCAGCGCTGCACTCCTGCACAATCGTCTCCAAACTGACGCTTGGCGCGAGGTCATAGTCCAGTACGCAGTGTGCCCGGCCCGACTTTATCCACGCAGGCGCAAGAAAAGCCGATTCATTTTTGGAGAGCTCTTGCCAATAGCCGCCATGGATAAACACCAGGAGTTCGGCATCTTTTCGAGGCGCCGGAAAGTAATCCATCCAGGCGCGTGGGCCCTCACCATAGCGCAGATCGCGGCGACACGGGACGCTCATGAACGCCAGTTGGCTCTGGTTCACATAGGCTTCAATAAACGGTTGGTAGTGCCCACCGATCATTGAGCTTGGGGAGTACTCTTCCTCTAAAGTTTTTAGATCAAAGTTGCGCCAGTTCATACTTGAACTACATCCTAGATGCCGTACTTTGCGCGATAGGCCAAGACTTTGTCGCGGTAGGCAGAGTGCGGTCCTTGATCGGCCTCAAGGTAGGCCATCAAATCCTGCAGGCTGGCAATCGCAATCACAGGGATGTCGTAGAGCTTGTTCACTTCCTGCGTCGCGGAGGTGTCACCAATCTTGTCCGCATCGCCACCGCGCTCCTGGCGGTCCAAGCAAATTAGCACCGCGCTAGGGCTTGCTCCAGCACGGCGGATCATCTCAACAGATTCGCGCACCGAGGTGCCTGCGCTAATGACATCGTCAATGATGACGATCTTTCCTTGGAGCGGTGCGCCCACCAAGACGCCGCCCTCGCCATGATCTTTGGCTTCCTTGCGGTTAAAAACAAAAGGCAGGTTGCGTCCCTGCCTTGCCAAGGCTACTGCAGTTGCACTCGCGAGGGTGATGCCTTTGTAGGCTGGGCCGTACAGCATGTCGCAGGCCTGGCCGTTCTGAATCGCCTGTTCAAGCGTAGCAGCGTAGAAGTCCGCTAAGCGGCCTAGGAGTAAACCGTCATTAAAGAGGCCGGCATTAAAGAAGTAGGGCGACAGACGACCCGCCTTGGTTTTGAATTCGCCAAAGCGCAGCACGCCGGCATTGAGCGCAAATTCTATAAACTCTCGTTTGATCGGGTCTAAGCTTGGAGTTTCACTGGACTGAGGACGATGAGGGGTCAAAATTTGGGCGCTCGCGTAGTTTGCTGTGTAGGTTCAACTTAGGATTCAACAAAACTCAAAAAGGTTTGGCAGAGACACTTCTGCCCCTTCCCTATTTTTTAAGAAGATATCCGCAATGATAAAGGTCACGACATTAAACCTTAACGGCATCCGCTCAGCGACCCGCAAAGGCTTCGCAGATTGGCTCGCCGTACAGGACGTGGATGTGGTTTGTGTACAGGAGATCAAGGCTGCCTTAGAAGATATCGAACCCGCCTTGCACAGCATCGGGCCTTTCTCCGGCCATTTCTATCCAGCGGAGAAAAAGGGCTATGCGGGTGTGGGCCTTTATGCCCGCAAAAAGCCAAAGTCGGTGAAGCGCGGTTTCGGGGTGGCGGAGTTCGATACTGAGGGTCGCTACCTTGAGGCCGATTTTGGCAGCTATGTGGTGATTTCGCTTTACTCTCCCTCAGGCAGTGCGTCTGAGGAGCGCTTTGCTTCCAAGTTACGGTTTTTGGAGGTGTTCTATGCGCATTTGAAGGCGCTCAAGGACAGTGGCAAGGAGGTCATTGTGTGCGCCGATTGGAACATTGCGCACAAGGAGATTGATCTTAAGAACTGGAAAGGCAATCTCAAAAACGCGGGCTTTACCCCCCAGGAACGGGCGTGGCTGACGCGGGTGATTGATGAGCTTGGCTATGTGGACACCTTCCGCCAACTCGACCCGCGACCTGAACAATATTCATGGTGGAGTAACCGTGGCGCCGCTTATGACAATAATGTTGGATGGCGCCTGGACTATCACTTAGTCACGCCAGGACTTGCGGCAACGGCAAAGGCCTGTTCAATATTTAAGGATCAACGTTTCTCCGACCATGCGCCCGTGACTGTCGAGTACGCGATTAAGGCTTAGCCGAGCGCACGGCGGCCTAAAGTGCAGGACTAGAAACACTTGTATTCGGCCAGCGACCCTTAAAGCAAGTTCGGCCCGCGCGGCGTTCCAGTCCCACCTTCAAGGTGGTCATCAGCGCTTTTGCGAGCAATCGCGGACGGCAGATGACTCTGACCATGGCCTCGGCCGATCCGGAAAGCGAGCTGGCAAAGGCTTTTAGAAATCAAATCATTCTCAAGAACTGCGAACTTGGGCGTGGTCTCATCGAACTAGGCGTGCAGTCTGGTGAATTGGCAGTAAGCACTGACATTGAGGCTATCTTAGATATGCTTTACGGCCCCCTGTTTTTTCGGCTTCTAGTAGGCCACCTTCCCTTGAACTCGGAATTTGCCACCCAGTTAGTGGGCACGATTTTTGACGGTCTCGCGGCGCCACTCAAAAGGCGATCTTCATACTGACGGGCACACCGCAACAGGATTGGGCATAATGAATCCATCGTCAGGAGTCCCTATGCGCACCGATTTTTTAGTCAAGAAAGCCGACCTTAAAAAAACCCGTTTCGTGGTTTCAGACCAGGCTCGCGCCACCAAGGCCAACGAAGTTCTCCTCAAGATCGAGCAGTTCGCGTTTACCTCCAATAACGTCACCTATGCAGCCTTTGGTGAGGCCATGAACTACTGGAATTTCTTCCCCGTAGCAGAAGGGATGGAAGCCTGGGGTCGAATCCCGGTCTGGGGCTTTGCCAATGTCGTCGAAGTCGGCTCTGAGGTCAATGGGTCCGATGGGTCGCCACCGCTTCAGCCCGGCGAACGCATCTATGGTTACTTTCCCATGTCTAGTCATCTCATCGTGACGCCGACGCAAACCAATGCCATGAGCTTTAGTGACGGTGCTGAGCATCGCGCCACACTGCATCCCGTCTACAACCTTTATCGACGTTGTGCGTCCGACCCGACCTACCAAGCCGCCAAAGAGGCCCAGCAAATGCTGTTGCAACCGCTCTTTATGACAGCCTTTTTAATCGATGATTTTTTAGCCGACAACCAGTTTTTCGGTGCAGAGCAAGTGATCCTGAGTAGCGCCTCCAGTAAAACCGCCTACTCTGTGGCCCATTTACTCAAACAACGCAAGGCAGCGAAAATCATTGGACTAACCTCGCCGAGTAATGCTGTCTTCGTCAACGGTTTAGCCTGCTACGACAAGGTGGTCAATTATCAAGACATTGCCCAACTCGACAAGCATAAGAAAACTGTCTTTGTGGATATGGCTGGGAATGCCAAGGTACGCCAAGACACTCATCACCATTTTCAAGACGCGCTTTGCTACAGTTGCTCAGTCGGCGGCACGCATTGGGACGCCCTCTCGGCAGCGGGTCAAGCCAGTACCCTGCCTGGTCCTAAGCCCACCCTATTCTTTGCGCCTGCTCAAATTAAAAAGCGTAGCGCCGAATGGGGCGCCAAGGAGCTACAAATGAGGATGGGACAAGCTTGGTTGAAATTCCTACCCAAGCTCGATGACTGGATGCATGTGATGGCGGGCGAAGGCCAAAGCGCGGTCGACGAAGTCTATCAAGCCATGTTGGCTGGAGAAGGCAAGGCCGATCAGGGTTACGTGTTGAAACTAAGCTAACGCTATGGACCTCAGACTGGCAGGACTGCGAGCAATTGTGACTGGTGGCACCAAGGGCATTGGCCGTGCCATTGCTCAAACACTCGCGGGCGAAGGCGTTGATCTCGCGATTTGCGCGAGAAACCTTGCCGACGTTGAAAAAACGGTTGCCGATTTTTCGCACTTCGGAACCAAAGTGTTTGGGCGCGACGTGGACGTAAGTCATGCTAAAGAGTTGACCGACTGGGTACATGATGCCGCTAGCGCCTTAGGGGGCATTGATATTGTGGTCGCGAATGTCAGTGCCTTGGCGATTGCCAACGATGAGGCCGGTTGGCAACAAAGCTTCGCCGTCGACATGATGGGTACTGTTCGTCTGGTCAATGCCGCGATGCCCTACTTGGAGGCCAGCTCCCAGGCTTCGATTGTGACGATCTCTAGCGTTTCGGGGCGCGAGATTGATTTTGCTGCTGGCCCGTACGGGGCCTTTAAGGCTGCGATTGTTCATTACACGCAAGGGCTAGCGCAAAGCCTCGCCAGCAAAACCATTCGTGCGAACTCGGTCTCGCCAGGTAACACTTATTTTGCCAATGGGGTGTGGAACCAAATCGAGCACAGCAACCCTGCTTTCTTTAAAGAAGCGCTCGCCATGAACCCAACGGGGCGGATGGGAACACCGCAGGAGGTCGCCAATGCCGTCGTCTTTCTCGCCAGCCCTGCGGCAAGCTTTATCACTGGGACCAACTTGCTCGTGGACGGCGGGCTCACCAAAGGGGTCCAACTCTAGGTAGAGATCGCCCGTCTGTCAGGCTAGCGCGGTAGCCTGTCCGCCCTAGCAGCTAAAAACCACACAGACGTGCTGGACTTTGGCATATTGTCGCGGTGTATCCTTTCTCCACCCTTATCGCTCTTTTAGACCCCCGAGCCGTCATGCTGACAGGCTCGCTTGGTGCGTTCGTCATGGGACTCTTACTGTGCGCGCAAGTGCGAACCGTCCAACCTTTCGGAAAATCCCTCGCACTTTTATCTCTTGCGGAAATCGCTCTGGGGGTCGCCCTATATTTCTCAGCTCTCACCATTCGAGACTACTCCGCCGAATTTACCTTGAGGGTGTTTGTACCAGCCACGATTGGATACTCACTGGCGATCGCGTCGATACTGTTGCTTTATCGGCCCGCGTTTCCGCTCAAAGCAACCATCGCGTTCGCCATCATTGTGCTGTCAGGGTACTTGCTTTGGCCTGAAGGCGTACAAGCCAGACTTTGGAACAATGTTGTTCAGTTTGTTCTTTCTATTTTTATTGCCTGCGTTCTCATCAAAACCAAAGACGACTACGCCCCCACTGCGCGACGCGTCACTTTGATGGCCTGCATTTTGTTTGGTCTGGGTGTGTTACCAAGATTACTCGTTGTGCTTAACCCTGAGCAAAACTTGAACCCCGGCGAGATCCTGTTGCATTCGCCGACCTATCGGATAGGCGCCTTGGTACTCGCAGCCATGCCGATCCTCATGTATGCCTGCTTAGTCGGCACCATTCAATCGCGCATCGCAGCCATGCTGCGCCAAAACGCACATCGCGACGCCTTGACGGGTGCGCATTCTAGACGCTTTTTGTTTGAAAAGGGAGAAGAGGTTTTCCGATCATTCGCCAGCAAGGCTGTCCCTTCGACCCATCTGCCCAGCGGTGCCACCATTCTAATGATTGACATTGATCATTTCAAACAGTTCAATGATACCTGGGGCCATCTGGTCGGTGATCGAGTGCTGCGCCACTGCGTGGACCTGATGCAAGCCGAGGTGCGCGATACTGATGCGATTGTTTGTCGTTACGGTGGTGAAGAGTTTTGTGTACTCGTACCCGAGATGCCACTTGCCGATGCTCGTGGCATGGCGGAGCGGATTCGTATAAAGATCGCCGAGCATCCCTATGCGCATGAGGGCCAGCTTCTGCCCATCACCGTGAGTATTGGTGTCGCACAGCAGCCAGATCAGGCCACGCTTGCCGCCTTGATTCACGTTGCAGATGAACGCCTCTACATGGCGAAGCGCGCGGGTCGAAACAAGGTGGTAGACAGCAGCGCCAGTGATTCAAGTCCTGCGGCATTGCCCTCGTCGAGCTAGGCAGTACTCACAACCTCTTCCGTGGTCGCCCGACGTAACTCGCGCCGCTCAGAGAAGTCAAACCACCGTCCACGATGCACCGTGGCGGTGTTGTCCCACATCACCAAATCGCCCACCTTCCAATGGTGCACATGAACAAACTCGCGCTGAGTCGCATGCTCAAGCAAGTCCATGATGAGCATGCGTCCTTCGGCCTTGGTCATGCCGACAATTTCACAGGCATGAATGCCGACATATAGAATCTTGCGGCCGGTCCGAGTATCGATTTGAACGAGGGGCCAGATGGCCGGCGGGATGGCCTTTTTTTGTTCCTCGGAATACTGATCGTCGCCCAACATCATCCGCGAATGCAGTGCGTAATGCACAGCCTTTAAGTCTTGGATTTGTTTTTTGAGCCTGCTCGGCAAGGCATCGTAGGCCAGGCGCAAATCTGCAAATTCAGTATCTCCACCAAAGTTTGGGGTCACCACGGCATAAAGCATCGA
>JAYVKZ010000135.1:0-2792 GCA_043767985.1 Betaproteobacteria bacterium | reverse complement strand
GGATTGGCGGCTTCCGCTTTCAACTGTGCAAGTGCTTCACCGGTAGATTTTCGGACTTGCAAAACCTTGATGCCGCTGATCCGTTGAAACTCCTTCGCGGCAAGCTCGCACCAACCCTGGTCGGTAGAACATAGGGCGACCACTTGTTGCTGTGCCTCGACACATGGGTGAAGGCTGGCGAGACCAAGACATAATGTGACGGCTAGTGGCTTAAACATATTTCGCGTATCCGATCAAGATTTTCTGACTGAATGGGCAGGAGATACAGGTCTGCCCAAGGCATTGCCCGCTCGAATTCTAGCGCCTATTTCGACTTGGCTCATCTTGTTCAAACTTACGCTATCGAGCACCCTCAAGGCTCAGGTAAGCTTGCGATCATCATCAACATTTGAAATTTCTGCGAAAATGACTCATCGACTCTTGATTGATCGTGCTGCCGTTCTAGTAACACCGCAAGCCTTGGCCAGTACTGGCGGCTTAGGCAACACCCTGCGGCAGGCGAGTGTCTTGATAGAGGATGGTCGCGTCAAAGCCATCGAAGTTGGAGAGGCCGCTGACGAGTTGTCGGCGCGCTGCCTGCGGGAGGCGGAGGGTTTTGGCGACTTTGGCGCGGGACCCAACGATGGCATAAGAATGGCTATCCGGCCGGTACCATTTCGCCGCATTGATGCGAGTCATCATATTGTGATGCCGGGCCTGATCAATACTCATCACCATATGTATCAATCGCTCACGCGAGCTGTGCCTGCCGCACAGAATGCAGAATTGTTTGACTGGCTGAAAGCGCTCTATCCGATTTGGCAGGGCATCACACCAGACATGGTGAAAGTCTCCACGCAACTTGCCATGGCCGAGCTTTTGTTGACGGGATGTACGACCAGTTCCGACCATCTCTACATTTTCCCGAACGGCGTGCGCTTGGAAGATCAAGTGGAGGCCGCGCAAGAAATTGGCATGCGCTTTCACGCCAGCCGTGGCGCCATGAGTGTGGGTGAATCGCAGGGCGGCCTGCCGCCAGACAGTTTGGTCGAAAGCGAAAGCGATATTTTGCGAGACATGCAAAGAGTGGTCGAGAGCCTGCATGATGCCAGTGAAGGCGCGATGACGCGCGTGGTGTTGGCGCCTTGCTCGCCCTTTTCGGTGAGCCAGGATTTGATGCGCGAGACCGCTACACTGGCGCGAAGTTTTGGGGTGAGTCTGCATACCCATCTTGCCGAAAATGATAAAGACATCGCCTACACCCGCGAAAAGTTCAATTGCACGCCGAGCGAATATGCCGAGCAACTGGGCTGGTTGGGAGAGGATGTATGGCATGCGCATTGTGTGAAGTTAGATGCAGCGAACGACCCTACCGGCATGCGCCGCTTTGCCAGGAGCAAAACCGGTGTCGCACATTGCCCTTGCTCTAATATGCGCTTAGCCTCGGGCATTGCACCGGTGCCGCAAATGTTGGCGATGGGGGTGAGGGTTGGGCTGGGGGTAGATGGCTCTGCCTCGAACGACGGCGCCTCAATGATCGGTGAAGTCCGTCAAGCTATGTTGCTCGCTCGTGTGGGTTTTGGGCCGGCTGCAATGACCGCTCGTCAAGCACTTCAACTCGGCACCGAAGGGGGCGGAAGCATCTTAGGCCGGAATGATGTCGGTCGCCTCGAAGTAGGCAAACAGGCCGATCTTGCACTGTTTCGGCTCGATGATTTAGCGTTTGCGGGTGCTTCGCATGATGAGGTGGCGGCGCTAGTGTTTTGTCATGCGCCGCGTGCTGATTACACCCTGGTGCAAGGGCGGGTGGTGGTCGATCAAGGGCGCCTTGTCACCCTCGAGCTTGAACCCTTAATCGAACGACATCAGAAGCTTTCAAGAGCCTTGTTACAGCGAGGTGTCTGATGGGCCTGGCCTGGCTTTATCCCCTGTCATTGTGCATGAGTGTCATGGCATTTTCGGTATTGATGCCGCGCGTTGCCGTGCAACTGGCGCAGGCGGGTCACAGCGGCGTTGAGGTTGGCTTTTTCTCCATGATCACCTTTCTGGTCGTGTTTCTAAGTACCCCGGTGATGCCTCGTCTTTACCGGCGCTTCGGCATCAATCGGGCCTATTTTCTGGGGTTGTTTTGCAATCTCATAGCTGTATTGGGCCTCACTAGCTTGCAACGCTACGATTTATTATGCTTGACGGCGATCTTCTCGGGACTGTCAGCCTGTTGCCTTTGGGGTGCGACTGAGACCTTAATCGCTCGTCACGCGCCGCCGGATCGGCTCGGTTCGATCACTGGCTTGTATCAAACCTTGCTGGGCGGTACGCTGGCGATCGGTCCGTTCTTACCCGGCCTCTTGGGCTTAAGTGATCACCAGGTTAAATGGCTCGTTCTAGCGTCTTTAGGAACGGCCTTTCTTCTCGTCGTTGTGGCCTCAGGCCTTCGGGTGAAAGCGGATTTCGGACAACTATCCCCAGGCACTCAAAGTAGTTGGCGCGAGGTGATATCCGCGATGCCGGTCTTGCTCCTCGCTGCTTTTGTGGGCGGTGTTTTTGAAGCGGGCATTGGCAATGTGGGCTCTGTTCAAACAACCCGCTTTGGTGTCGGCCAAGAGCAGGCTGTATTTTTTGCGGGTGCGATTGCGGTAGGCAGCCTCGTCATGCAATGGCCAATTGGCATGCTTGCAGACCGTGTTCCCTATCAAAAGCTCCTGCGGATTAGTTTGCTGGTACTGATCTTTAGCACCGCTTGCGCCTGGGTAGGCTGGCAATCACTGACGCTTTGGTGGCTAAGGGCCCTGATTTGGGGCGGGGTGGGAGGC
>JAYVKZ010000134.1:0-5107 GCA_043767985.1 Betaproteobacteria bacterium | reverse complement strand
AATCCAGGCTTTTCTGAAAGCTTCGCTTGCGTTTCTGGATCAACGTAGCGAACAAAGAATTGGCCCTTACTGCGATCTCGGTCATCTACCGTAAAACCGCCGCGATCTAGCGCCAAACTGAGCTGCCGCCAGGCTTGATCGAAGCCCTCCGCAATATTGAGTTTTTGCTCTCCGCCTTGGCCCTGGATTACCGCTTTTTCTGGCTTACCGGGCACCGCAGCAGCGGCAGGGCTGGCAGGCAGAGCAGCAGCGACTGCCTCCTTGTTGACGCCAAGACGGGTCATCAGACGACGCAAGAACTCTGCCTCAAGCTCGGGATCGGCCGGTCTTGCAACCCAGACGGTGCGATCTTTAACCTGGGTATTCACGTAAACCTCTTCCATGCCTCGATGAGTCAAATAGATTTCTGTACCATCCTTTGTTCTCTCGATGCGGGTACGGAACTTGTCTCTCTGCCCACTGTCATACAAGCCATCAAAGACTTTGCCCAAAGCTTTGCGAATGCCATCGCGCGGTATTTTCGCTCGATTTTCGGCCCACTCCGTCTCATAGATTCCGGTTTCGGACGACTCTACAACAGGCGAAAACCCTGATTCCGTCCAAAAAGTCCTGAGAAGCGGCCAAACCGCCTCGGGAGGACGATTTACGACAAGCCAACGTTGGGTCCCGGAACGCTCCATGCGAACACCATCCACCGCAGGTAGTACCGAAGGGCCTCCCTGTACGGCCGGTGCGCCCTGGCCACGCTGAAAACCCGACAAGGTGCGATCGCCCGTAGGTTCTGGCACCCGATAGCGATCATCACTTCGCGGCGAGACTAAATCGGGGGGAACATCAAGGCCGGGGCCCTTTTTGGCGGACCGGTAATCGATCTTGCTGTTTTCGGTCAAGGTTTCGGTAATACCGCACCCCGAAAGTATGAGGCTGAGGGCAGCGACGCCTACGAGTGGGCCGCATATTGACATCCTACGAAATCGAACAACATTCATGGGATTTGCATTAAGAAACATCATTACTCCACCCCGGCAGCTTGCATGGCTGCCTCAATAATCGGACCAAAACTCGGCGTGAGAGCCGTCATAGGCAGGCGCACGGCCGGACCACACCGTCCCATTTTGGCGAGTGCCCATTTCACAGGAATTGGGTTGGCCTCGACAAACAACTTGAAATGGATTGGCAACAGTTTTTGATTAATGGCACGAGCACTCACAAAATCGCCCGCAAGCGCCAAGCGACACATTTGCGCCATTTGTTTAGGCGCAATATTGGCGGTGACCGAAATCACACCAGAACCGCCAAGGGCCATGAGCGCCAAACAGGAATCATCATTACCACTAAGTAGCGGAAACCCAGCAGGCAATCTAGCGATCAAATCAGAAGCACGGGGCATATCGCCAGTCGCGTCCTTGAGCCCCTGAATGCCAGGAACTTGAGCCAGGCGAATCACCGTATCATTTGCAAGATCCGCAACCGTTCGGCTCGGCACGTTGTAGAGAAGCACCGGTAGGTCCACCGCTTCAGCGATCGTTTTGAAATGTTGGTACAAACCTTCTTGCGTTGGTTTGTTGTAATAGGGCACCACCTGAAGACTAGCTGCTGCACCTAACTTAGCCGCTTCGCGAGTCATTTCAACGGCCTCGCGAGTAGAGTTCGAACCCGTACCAGCAATGATAGGAATACGACCCTTGGCCTGATCAAGCGCGATTTTAACTAGTTCGACATTCTCTTCTGCACTCACTGTCGGAGACTCGCCAGTGGTACCCACCGCAACGATGGCAGAAGTGCCTGACTCGATATGCCAATCAACGAGCTTACGGTAGCTGACAAGGTCTAGTGACCCATCCGCATGCATTGGACTAACAATGGCAACAATACTGCCCTGGAACATGATTAGAACTCTTTCTCAGGAATATTAAATTTTCTAATTAACCTAGAATATTAACAGGCCAAGCACCTAGGGCCTTGGGAGACGCTGTGAGATGATCGTGCTTCAGCGCGACTAATCGCTGCACTCGCGAGCTTGGAATACTAGACGGCCGACACGCCACCTCGTTGACGACTGAATCCTCGTAAAACAAAACATGGCACCCCATCGCAAGCGACATGTCATATAACTCACCTGGCTTTAATAGAAAATCGGGCCGACGTGGCCGTCCAAGGGTCTCATGACCCAGCGCAAAAGTTTGATAGATCAATATACCTCCGACCTTCAGTAATTCAGCCAAAAAAGGCAACCGAGGCCGAAACAAATAGTTGGTCACGACCACGGCGTCGAACTTACCCTGCGTGTGAGGCCAGGCTTGCGCCTCCAAATCACAAACCACTGTGTGGACCTGGCCATTGCTGCGAGCCTCGAGAGCTTGCAAGGCGCTGCCGTCCAGATCCCAGGCATAGGACTGCAGACCTAAGGAAAACGCCGCCAAGGCGTGGCGCCCCTGCCCCGAGGCAAAATCCAACACCTTGGCTTGAGGTACTAGCCGCCGAAGCCAAGAAACCACCCATTCATTCGCTTTAAGATTGTGCGAATCTTGTATTTGCGTCAAAACAGCATCCATGAGTCAAAATCCTTATAAATCAGACCGTTACTTTGGACCCTAGTCACTGGGCATGGACAAACTAAACGCCGATACCCAGTTCGAGGACGAGGATCACCCTCCAGTTTTCGCAGCTGACCCCGCTCCGACGAACCGGGTCGGGCCGCTGTCGGTCGACCGCGCCCAGCTCCTCAGGATTGTAGCCTTCACGCTAGTCTTGATGCTGATCATGGGCGTCGTGGCGTTTATGTTCCCTGAAGTCCTGCCAGGCGCTATGCTCGCCCCTTTACTCGCTTGCGTGGTGACGATTGGTATTGCCCTGGCCCTGAGACAAAGACTTAAGCTCGTGGCGGCGCAGGAGCACCTGATTGACACGCTTCGAGCAGATATCGCCAAAAGTCAAGAGGCGGAAGAGCTAGCGTCCTTTGGGACCTGGGAACATGATCTCGATACCGAGCAACTGTGGTTCAGCCCCTCGGCCTTATCGCTGTTTGGGATGGCCCCAGGGTCGGTCATGCCTAGTCTCAAAGGGTTCCTCATTTCGGTGCACCCAGAGGATCAGGTGAGGTGGAGCGAAGCGCACCGCCGTGCTATGCGCCAGGCGACCGATGCCAAGCTTGAGTATCGTTATAAGCAAGTCGATGGAGAAACAATTTGGGTACGTAGTGTCGCCAAATCCCACCGCAATAGCCGTGGCGAAGTCACGCATCTCACCGGGGTGATCCAGGACGTTAGCGCGATTCGCATGATGCAAAAAAAACTCGCAGCGAGCGAGGCGAAGTTTCGTGACCTGACCAACCTGAGTTCGGATTGGATTTGGGAGACCGATACCGACAATCGGATTACTTATTTATCGCCCAGTGCCGACGCGGTGTTGGGGCCCTGGGCCAAAAGTTCATTGGAACGTAAGACCTGGCATTACGCCAAAAACGATGATGCCTTGCCTACGAAATGGGATATTTACAAAGAGGCCTTCAAAGAGAAAAAGCCATTTGATAATTTTGAATTTACCTTGCTTGACCCGAACCGCTCGGTCTATCACATCTCCTTGAGCGGTCGTCCCCTTTTCGATGATAAAGGGCAATTCACTGGCTTTAGAGGCACAGGACACAACATCTCCCAGGAGAAAGAGCAGCGAATGTTGCTTGAGCTTGATCGCGATATTGCAACCATCATGCGAGAGCAATCCGACCCAGAGCGCGTGATTACTGCAACCATCATCACGCTTTGCGGGCGTCTTGGTTGGATTGGGGGGTTTCGGCTGACCCGGCAAAGTGCGGGCTTCGCAACCATGGAACGCTGGGGCTATGCCGCCTTCAACGCCACAATGAGTGACGTGCCAGACGTCATCCCCTATTCCGAGGCCGATGTCGAATCAAAGGTCTGGGAACGTAATAGCGCATTTTGGCTTGGCAATCCCCAGCAGTACCAAGGATTCTATAACCGCTACGGTCTTGACAAGCTCAAGGTCAAGGCTTGTTTTTTTTCACCCATTGTCGATGAAAGCGGTCAGACAACGAGTCTCTTGGTGTTCATGTCGCCTAACCACTATCGCGACAGCCGCCTGCTGAGCGAAATAGGTCAAGTCATGACGCGCAGCTTGTCGCTTTACCTGCAACGCAAAGCTGCAGAAAAACGCCTCACGTTTACCTCCTTACACGATGCGCTGACGTCCCTGCCTAATCGAGCGTATGTCAATCATCAACTTGGCGAACGTCTCAAAAAAGGCAAGCCGATTTCGCTGTTGTACATTGACCTGGACCGCTACAAGCTGATCAACGACACACTGGGACACGCGGCAGGAGACAAGGTGCTGATTGAAGTCGCCCAGCGCCTGCGTGAATCGATTCGCCCGCGCGATGTTGCGGGTCGCATGGGCGGGGACGAGTTCATCATTTTGCTTCCCGGGCTCACTGATAAGGTCGAGATTGAGAAAATCGCAAGGAACGTGCTGGCCTCTATTGAAAAGGCTTTTATTTTGCAGAACCGTGCCTACTTCTTGTCTGCTTCCATTGGTGTGGCCATGGCTCCGAATGATGCGGTAGAAGCCGATTTACTGATCAAGGCGGCGGATGCGGCCATGTACCAAGTGAAGTCTGAGGGTAGAAACGATGTTCGCTTCTTTGCTGGCGCCATGTCGGATGAGCGCACCGAGCAACTTCAACTCGCAGCCGAGCTGCCCCTTGCCCTACAACGCGGTGAAATTGACCTCTGGTACCAGCCGGTCCTGGATGTTGCGCAGCGCCGGATCGTCAACTATGAAGCCTTGATGCGGTGGCGCCATCCGATCAAGGGCATGTTATTGCCTGATAAGTTTCTGCCCATGGCGGAACAAACCAAGATGATTCGCGAAGTGGGTATGTGGTCGATCAAGCGGGCCATCGAAGATCGCATCACGATTGGCTTGGAACGCTTTCCAGATGTCGCAGTGACGGTCAACGTCTCGGTCAAGCAATTGGCCGAAGAGGGTTTTTTGGCCGGAGTCAATCAAATGTTGGCCGCCAAGGCGTTTCCCCCCAACCTGTTGCAACTCGAACTCACCGAGAGCTCCTTCATTGAGCATCCTGAAAAGA
>JAYVKZ010000133.1:0-39937 GCA_043767985.1 Betaproteobacteria bacterium | reverse complement strand
GGGGGGATAACCTCAAGCAGGAGGAGTATGAGTTTCTGTGGTCCTACATCATCACGACAAATACTAAGAAGTAGCTCGTCTAATCGACTGAGCTAGCATGTCAATCGTCACTGGTTTCGCAAGCAAGGTATACCCCCTGGCTTGCGCTTTGAGTGGAATCTCAGGTGAGATTTCGCCGGTCTGAAGAATGCACGCCGCATGGGGATAGGAGGCCTTGAGTCGATCCAAAGTGTCTAGACCATTCAAGCTTCCTGGTAGGCGGTGATCACAAAGGATCACTCGGGGAAGCCAAGACCCAAGCGCCAATTCTTCATAGCTCATCACATGGCGCACCTCCGCGCCCCACAGAGCGAGGACAGCAAGCAGCGCATTCGTGACCATGGGATCATCTTCAATCACCAATACCCGATACCCCGCCAATGAAATCGCACTTTGCGCAGGGTGACTTTGATCGCGGCTTGGCAAAGTAACGGTAGAAGCTGCTGCAACTCGACCCAGGATCAGGCGAAAGCGACTACCGCGTCCCAGTGTTGATTTCAACTCAACGCTCAGGCCCATCAACTGCGCGGAGTTTTTGACGATCGCCAACCCCAAGCCCAGTCCCTTGTCGCGGCCCCTTGCCTCATTGCCAAGCTGTACATAGGGGTCGAAGACACGTGCCAGCTCAATCTCCGGCATGCCAATACCGGTATCCCATACCTCAAGATAGAGTTTCCGGGCCGAATGCTTGCGCAAGCTCACGAGGACGCCGCCCGTGTCGGTGTAGCGCAAGGCGTTTCCGATGAGATTATCAACAACCCTTATGAGTAAAAAAGGATCTGCATTGACCCAAGCGCCCCGTACGCTAGGGCTCTTTCTCACCCGAATCCGAAGTCCTTTTTGGGCTGCCATCGGTAAATGCTGCGCCACCCGCTCCGCTAGGAAACTCTCAATGTCCAGGGGCTCCATGCGTGCTTTCGCCGAGCCCGATTCAAGACGACTCAGCTCCATGACCGAGTCAAAAAGTTGCCCAATAGTACTGGTTGCCACCTGCATTTGATCCAAAATCGCCTGATGTTGATGAGGCTCATTGGTTTGACGTAACAAACCTTGCAACATCAGGAGGGCATGCACGGGCTGACGCATATCATGGGCTGCGGCCGCCAAAAAACTAGACTTGTCTTTGTTAGCTTGATCGGCCCGACCGGCCTCAAGTGCGCGTTGTTGAGCCAGCTCTTGGTTAGAGAGTTTCAAGCGAATCGCCTCAATCATTGTGCGATTCGCATTGATCGCTGTGAGGGTACAAGCCGCCCCGAACATGACAAAGAGAACCGCAATCGGCACGACACTTTGTACAAAGGCGTTGGGCAAAAACAGTAACATGATCGGAATACTGATCACGGCGCTCAGTACGAAACTCTGAATATTATGGACACCGTGGCTCGATGCCGCAAACGCTAGTACGGCGAGTACGCACACCAAGATCAACACATTGGCACGTGGGTCCGAGATATCCAGTAAGGCACAGGTACCCGCCCAAAGACAAGCGCTCGCCACAACGAAGAAGGTATGCAGTAGCCGCCAACGGGCAAGCACCGAGAGACTCGGATGCATACGCTCATCCAAAGTCGAAGACTTTGCTTCTTCACGAAAGGCAAAGCGCAGAAACCAAGCGAAAGAATTGGCCAGGTAGGCACAAAACATCCAAATGACGACGCCTCGGGTCGGGCGCATGCTCCACAGCGTAAGCCCCAGCAAGGTTGCGGCGGCGAAACCACCGATGAGGCTTGCTAGGATATTCTTGTACCCTAGACGAAACAGTTCGCGTTGCACGCCTAATTCAAGTTTTGAAGCGAGGATCATGTTCTTCTAGTCTGCGAACGCATGGGCAAAAGACCTAAACCAAGGAGGAGCAAGGATTATGACAAATACATCAAAGAGCGACATGGGTAAAAGTGCGATGATGCTCAAGCGCTTTAAAACCTTAAAGTTGACCAAGGACAAAGGTAATCCAAGAATCGGCCGAATCACCTTCACTCGCCCCGAGAAATTTAACGCCATCACGGGCGATACGCCCGGCGATATTAGCAAAGCCGTGGCACATGCAAATGCGGACTCGGACATCCACGTCATCATCGTGCAGGGTGAGGGCGAGGCTTTTTGCGCGGGCTATGATATTGGGTTATTCGGGGAGGAGCTCGGGGATCACCCTTGTAAGCAGGAGAGTGCCCCTTGGGACCCCATGATCGACTATCAATACATGCGCCAGTGTACTGACAATTTTATGTCGCTCTGGCGCTCCTACAAACCCACCATTGCACGCGTACAAAAATATGCCATTGCAGGCGGCTCCGATATTGCCCTGTGCTGCGATCAAGTCATTATGGAAGACACAGCCCGTATCGGTTACATGCCCGTGCGAGTGTGGGGCTGCCCGACCACGGCGCATTGGATTTATCGGCTTGGGCCTGAGCGCGCCAAGCGCTTGGTGCTCACTGGCGATTTAATTGATGGCAAGACTGCGAAGGAATGGGGGCTAGTGATTGATGCTGTTCCGAGTGATCAACTCGATGCCACGGTCAATGCTCTTGCCACCAAAATGGCCGGAATCCCAAAGAGCCACTTGATGATGCAAAAATTGATCGTGAATCAAGCGGTAGAGAATATGGGCTTACTTCAAAGTCAAATGAGTGCAACGATGTTTGACGGCATCACTCGCCATAACCCAGAAGGCCTTTGGTTTAGGCGCTATGCACAAGTGCATGGCTTTAAAGCAGCGGTCAAGTGGCGTGATTCGGGCAAGGCAATTCCTCAAGGTGATGAGGCCCGCGCGATGGTGGCCGAGCTAGACCGTCAGTTAGCGCTCAAATCGACCAGGTAGAAAATGATTCAAGTCTTTAGTTTTGAGGGTATCACCCCAATTGTTCATCCAAGCGCCTATGTTCACCCCAGCGCGGTGCTAATTGGCGACGTATTGATTGGCCCAGGCTGCTACGTGGGTGCCAACGCGGTGTTTCGAGGCGATTTCGGTCGTATCGAACTTCGTGATGAAGCCAACTTTCAAGACAATTGCGTTGCCCACTCCATCCCCGATTTCGATTGCATTATGGATACTCGTAGCCAGATCGGTCATGGTGCCGTGATCCATGGTTGCTACGTGGGTCGCGGGGCCTTAATCGGCATGAATTGCGTCGTGCTGGATAAAGCCAAAATTGGTGAGGAGAGCATTGTGGCGGCACTGGCTATGGTCAAGGTACAAGCGGACATCCCTGCGCGGGTGTTGGTCGCTGGCACTCCCGCAAAATTGATCCGTGCGCTGACCGAGAAGGATATTCATTGGTCGCGCCTGAACGGGGAGTCTTATGTGGAGTTGGCCAAACGCAGTCTGATTGGTTTGAAGCCTGCAAGCGCTCTCACTGAAGTACCGCCACAGCGGCCCCGGATTTCCTGGGCCTCGCTGGGCTTTCCGCAATAAAAGTCGCATTCAGCCCACTAGCTGTGCGACGGAAAGGTGCCCATAAACTTACTGATGATTTGCAGCATCACTTCATCAGCACCACCGCCAATCGAGGTCAGCCGTCCGTCGCGATACATGCGCGAGATCAAGCTCTCGTCCATATAGCCCATACCGCCCCAAAACTGAATGCAGCCATCGGTGACCTCGCGAACCACCCGACCTGCCTTGAGCTTCGCCATCGAAGCGGTGCGGGTGGCGTCTTTGCCAGCGACCACTTCCGCCACGCCTTGCCAGCAGATTGCCTTGAGGCAAGCCACCTCGGTTTGCAGTTCGGCCAACTTAAAGTGAACCCATTGATTGTCGAGTATCGAGCGACCAAAAGCCTTGCGCTCGCGGGTGTAGTTGATCGTCAGGTCGATGGCCCGCTGGGCCATGCCTGAGCTGTTTAAAGCACCCCACAAGCGTTCAATTTGAAACTGCTCCATTTGGTACATGAAGCCCATGCCCTCTTCACCGATTCGATAGCGCTGCGGCACCCGCACATCGTCAAAGTGAATTTGAGCCGTGTCTGAGGCATGCATACCCATTTTTTTAAGCTTGCGAGCAACCAACACGCCCTTGGTTTTCATCGGCACAATGATCAGAGATTTATTGCGATGGCCGGAACCTTCTGAGGTGTTGGCGAGCACGCAACAAAAGTCGGCCTGAGTGCCATTGGTGGTCCACATTTTGCCACCGTTAATCACATAATCGCCGCCGTCTTTGCGGGCCGTAGTCTTGATCGACGCCACGTCGGAACCACTGCCGACTTCCGACACACCGAGGCAGGCGACATACTCGCCCGTGATGGCCGGCGTTAAAAACTCGTCGCGCAGTTCTTTACTTCCACGATGCGCCAAGGCCGGTGTCGCCATGTCGGTTTGCACACCAATCGCCATGGGCACTGAGCCACCGTTGATGCAGGCGAGGGTTTCGGCCATCACCGCGCCGAAGGAATAGTCCAGGCCTGAGCCGCCATTCTCAACGGGCTTGGTGAGGCCGAGGCAACCTAAGTCTCCCAATCTTTTGAAGACTTGGTGGGCAGGGAAAATCGCTGCCTTTTCCCATTCATCGACGTGAGGATTGACTTCTTTGTCGATGAAGCGCTTAAGGGTGTCGCGTAGGGTTTCGTGTTCGGGGGTGAGGTGCATTTTCGGCCTATGAGTTCACGAGGCAAGGAAAAACAATCGAAAGGAAGCATCGAGACATAGATTCTACTTACTGTGCGCTCGCGAATGCATTCGGCTCATCGTTAAACGCATATTCGCCTTCAAGCCGCGCAGCACCCATACGACTGAGATCTGCCAGCGCCCAACGCAGCAAGTCTGGCAAAGGTTGGCCTAACTGCTTTGCACTCGCGAGGTTGACGGCGGTTTTGGACTGAGTCTCAATGAAGCGCTCAATGTGAAGCTTTTCCTGGTCTAACAGGCTGAACTTCACGAGCGCCTTGATGGCATTGCGAGGATTGCGCTCAGGCTTCTCCTTGAAAGCTTGCAAACGCGAACGTGCACGTTTTAACGCTGCGCCAACATCCTCAAACATTGCGCCGTGGCCAGGCAACACCAATCGTGGATTCAGTGACTCGATTAAATTCAGTACGGCCTCTTGCTCGGCCATCCCGGAGTCGCCGACGAGCTCGGGGAAAAGAATACCGAAACCATTTTCCCAAAGTGCATCGGCGGAAATGAGTACGCCCTCTTCGGGCGCAAAGAAAATCAAGGATTTAGCATCATGGCCAGGTGCTGCCAAGGCCTGCTACTGCAAACCGCCGGCGTCGAACCCATCGCCTGGCTTCAAGACGCCGTCTGCGCTAAAGCGCGGGCAATGTTGGCCTGTACCTGCATAACTCAAGGCTTCCCGATCCCAGCCCTGAACATCGGCATAGCTCGCCTGCGGAACGATGATTTTGCACGCGGTACTTTTGGCGAGCAAGGCATTACCCCCACAATGGTCAGAGTGCAGATGGGTATTCACAATCCGGCCTAAGCGCCCCGAGCCCATCCAGTAGCGCAGCAATTGCAACGTAAGGTCTTGATGTTTCGCATAGCCGGTATCGATCACGGTGTAGCTTGGCTGGCTTGTGGTTAAGCCATGCGATTGCCATCGACTAGGAGAAGAGTCACACAAGAGTACTTGGTTACAAGACAGCCAATCTCGCTCAATGAAACGGATACTTTCAGGCAGGCGCATTGGCACTAGAGTGCGCCGGCATCTCGTGTACCGTGAGGCTCAAGCGAGCTTTTCCGGCGCGCGACGAGCTCCATCACCGAAAACTTTTCGCGGTCACTCATGCCACCCCAGGCGGCAATTTCATCGAGCGTGCGCAGGCAGCCCTCACAGAGCCTAGAGGTGGCGTCCATTCGGCATATGGAGATACAAGGGGAGTCAACTGGCATAAGAGCAGAAGCTTAGCGCAAAATTAAAGTCGCCTCTTCGCGAGCGCATTTCCTGAAGGGCCTTTTCTGGCAGGTTTTTCTTGGGCGCCGCGAACTTCCACCCACACTTTCTCTAGAAGTCTGCCTTCGCGGTCATGCAAACTGATCATATGCTTACCCGGTCGAGGGAACCAATAGGCTCGTGAGGAAGACGACGAAGCAACCCGTACATAGGGCGAGGTCTGCGAGGCTTGCAGGGGCAAGCCATCCACCTGCCAAGATAGCGTCTCACTTGAAAGGCTCGCCCTGAGCAAAAGCTTTTGGCGCTCGGGGGGAATATCGGGATCCAGTGCCAAAATCGTGCCACTCACGGGATGCGTGATTCTGGCGCGCTCTGCTTGCGTTGTATCGACGGCAACCGAGTGGCGCTCTGTGCCCGGTAGAAACCATTCTTGTCGCATGGTGCTGGACGCCTCGGTTGCGAACTGAACACTTCGCTCAATTAAACCTACAGGCGCGGCCGGTGCTTGCGACGGACGCTCACGGTGCAAGGCATTGACCAGTTCGGCCCAAATAGGCGCGGCCCCCGTTACCCCAGACACCCGGTGCATGGGCTCACCGGAAGCATTGCCCACCCATACCGCAACCACGTACTGATCGGTGTAACCAATGCACCAGTTGTCACGCATGTCTTTACTGGTACCGGTCTTGGCAGCAGCCCAACCCCGAGTGGCGAGTGGACTGTGCAGGCCGAAGGTAAGCGCGCGCGCATTGTTATCGGCGAGGATGTCGCCGACAATGAACTTGCTGGCGGCGGATACACCGGCCGTACTGCGCTCCAGCACGCTGAGTTGGCGATAGGCTTGTGCTAGTTCTAATAAGCTCACCTCGGCCGAACCCAGTGCCAGTGAGTAGCCAAAATAACCGCCACTCTCGCGAAGCCTAAAACCAAAACCGTTCAAGTTTTGAAATACTTTTTCTGGCGTGAGCATCACCGCGACTCGCACTGCGGGTATGTTCAAGGAAGAAGCCAACGCCGTTCGTACCGACACTGGGCCCGCATATTGCTGCTCGTAGTTACGCGGCACATAGAGGCCCGCTGCCGTCGAAAGATTGACCGGGCGATCATCCATCAACGACGCCGCACTTAAACGTCGCTCCTCAATCGCCTGGGCGTAGAGAAACGGCTTCAAGGTGCTACCCGCTTGACGCTTCGCCAATACAAAGTCCACCTGGGCAGCATCGGACAGGGTGCCCGACGAACCCACCCAAGCCAGTACATCACCGGTGTGGCGGTCAAGCACTAAGGCAGCACCGTCCTCTACCTGCCGATTCAGCAACTCTCTTAAATGACGTTGCACAGCCTGCTGAGCAAAGCGTTGGAGCTTGCCGTCGATGGTGGTCTGAACTTGGCCTGGCGCCTTCCTTTGAATGTAGCGCGCATAGTGGGATGCCGAAGATTTCAAGCCAAGATCGGGAGTTTTGGCTTGAGACAGGGCGATTTTGATGGCGCCTTCCAGCAAGTCACATTGCGTAGCCTTTAGAAGCAAGCACGCTCGCTTCGCCACGAGGCTAGGCGCGGCGTTCGGTGCCCGAAGTAGAGCCGCGAGAATGGCACTTTCCTCCAGCGTGAGGCCATGCGCGGCCTTGCCGAACAGGGTACGGCTGGCCATCGGAATACCGATAATCTCGCCAGAGAGAGGGACCTTGTTCAAATAGGCCTCCAGGATCTGCGCCTTACTCCAGCGCCGCTCTAACCACAGGGCCGCCGCAGCCTGACCGACCTTTTGCATCATGCTGCGTTGCTTGGAGCCACTACGCTTCAAATCTGCGTCGAGCATGCCGACCAATTGCATGCTGATGGTCGAGGCGCCACGCCGTTGGCCTTGCACGTTTTGTTTAAGAGCTGCCAGTAATGCCGAAAAATCTACGCCCCAATGTTGAGCAAAGTCTTGGTCTTCGGAGCGCAGCACCATGCTTAACAAAGCGGGTGAAAAATCTTCCAATGCGGCCCAATCAGCCTGTAAGACCTGAACATTGGTTCGCACATATCCAAGAGGCTCTCCCTGACGATCCAAGATCGCCGTCATGGAGGCCCGGTGCTCGGCCTTGACTTGCGCATAGCTCGAAGGGGAACTCGCGTTAGCGTCCGTTGGTGCGCTCAACGGCAAAGCTTGAGTGGCCAAGCTATGCCCGGACCAAGCACCGCCGACCACAACGGTCCAAGCCGCCAGCAGGCTAAGAAGCCTGCGGATGGTAGCCACGCTTAAGGAGGGCAGCCTAAGAGACCCAGGAGAGTTCATAACGTCATTGCACCATGAGCTTCGGACTAGGCGTTTCGCCAAAAACCTCGGGCGCATACATGGCCTCAGCACGAGTAGCAGGCAGCACGAACTCTCCACGGGTGTTGAGCCTTAAGGTGTACTCGATCGAGAACTCGCCTTTCGGGACATAGTGGAAGTAGCTTTTCACACCCGAGTAGCCAATCTCCTGATAACTTGGCCAGGCATTTCCCGTGCTTTGCTGGCCTTGTGTAGCAATCGCCGAGTCGCGACCCAAGCCGCGATCTTGAACCACCGCGCCTGCCGGCACGGGATCATCCAAGACCACCCAGGTCATTGGCGCACTGGCCGTGACCGTTAATTTCACCCGCACTATATCGCCTCGCTTAAAGCTTAATGACTTGCCGTCAGCCTTGGCTTGACTCGAGTCGTCCTTATTCTCTGTTTTGCCCGGATCGATCAAGGTAAACGTCTTAGTGATTCGATAACCCGCCGCAATAGCTTCGAGCCTCGGAACTGCCGCCAAGACGCTCACCTGTGCCCAAGGCTTGCCCTCGCCGAGGTGCTGCATAGTGAGCGCACCGTTTGAGGTAGCGACGGTGCTTTCACCGGACAGTCCAGTACCAAAGGGTACCGTGCTCGTGACCGATCCAGCCTCACCCCAGGTATGTAGCACTGGTTTTTGACCCTGCACGGAAACCTTGGTTTGTCCTGAGACAGGTACGCGCTCAAAGTCTTTGGCGAATTTCTCCAGCATGAGACTGCCCCATACATTGGCGGTCGTGGTCATCCAGGTGCCGCGCTGCTGACGCGCCAGACTTCCCACGACCAGCTTACTGATATCGCTGCTCCAGGCTGCGTCACCCATGGTGGCGAGAATCAAACGATTGGCGTTGAAGTCGGCATTGCCCATCAGCCACCACCAATAGTCGCCCTGCTCATTGCTGAAGCCCATGCGGTTTCCGGCCATGCTTAGGCGTGCGCGCAGAGCGTTGTCGGTGTTCTTCAGCTTAGCTTCGCGGTCCTTGATTTCCGGCAGGCGCTTGAGAATTTGATAGTAGTCAATCAGGGCTTGGGTGGGCCAGGCGACAAGGTCTTCAGTGATACTCTCCAGCATGGCCGGACGGGCAGCATTGCGACGCGACAAGGCTTCGATCGCTGCGAGCTTACGCACGGCGAGATCCTTTTGGGGCGACCAAAACTCACGCATAATCTTGCCCTCAACAAAGGCCGTCAAACCCTTATGCATTTTCGCCAACTCAGCGTCAGGAATGTCCCAAGCCGCCTCATGACTCGTCGCCAACACATAGGCCGTCAAAATGTCGTACCCCTTGGCATCACCTGTATTGGCCGGGAAGTACATGGCTAGGCCATCGCTATCCAAATACAGTGGCAGTTGGGCGACGAGGGTCTTCCAAAGGCCTTCATCGCGCAAACCAATGGCCTTGGAGGTGCGCTGCTCGAGGCAGGCAAAAGGATAGTTGGCGAAGAATTGCCTCAGGCCGTTTTGGCTACCCAATAGCGAGCGGCTGAGGCTCACTTGGGCCAGCCCACTGCCTGGAAGCGCTTGAGGCGGTAGAGTTAAAGCAAGATTGCCGCTCTCCGCACCCAACTGGGAGAGGCTAGACATTTGCACTTCGGGCTTCACCGTAGGACTCAGTGTTTGCGCGACTTTGACCCGGTCGCTGGCGAGGCCACTCGCGGCCTCAGTGGTACCCGTACCGGCTAGCTCCCTAGCCGCAAAGGACCATACCAACGGCAGCCCTGCAAACAGGGCATTCTTAGGCAGTGCATCGCCACTCAGGTTTTTCAGGACCTCGGCATTGCTGATCGTCCAAAACAATTCCTGAGCGCTTTGCGCTGCCAGGGTAACCGTCTGAGGTTCGAACTTCAGTTTATTATTGCTCAAGCTGACGTCGACTTGCACTTTCATGTCTCGCGCCGTGGTGTTTCTGACTGTCACACTGGCTCGGTAGTTGTCGTCCGCGCGCGCCAAGCTCGGCAGGCCCGCGATCAACTGTAGGTCTTGCTTGGTTTCGATACTGGTGCTACCGGTGCCAAACTGGTTGGTGCCATGATCGGCGATGGCGACCAACTTAAAGCGAGTCAGGCTATCGTTCAACGGTACTTCAAGATCGGCTTCGCCTTTATCGTTGAGTACGACCTCGGCATTCCACAGCAATAAGGTGTCGAAGATCTCGCGGGTGGGACCAATGCCACCTCCACCACCCGGAGGCGCGGCCTTGCGACCATAGTGGCGCTTACCGACGACATGCATTTGCGCGGTGAAGGTTTCCATGGCATAGCCACGACGCACCCACATGCTTTCCAGGAGCGCCCAAGTATCGTTGTTCGATAACTCAAGCAAAGCTTGGTCGACAGCAGCGAAGGCCACCGAGGCGCCTGCAGGTAAAGGTTTGCCTTGAGGATCGGTGACCGATACCTTGACTTTGGCCAGGCCGCGAACTTGGTAGCTAGGCTGATCGCTCTTCACCTGCACTTTGAGCGCTTGCCCGGTAAGCCCCACTTGAATTTCTGCGATGCCAAGTTTATGCGCGGGTTTGGCTAGGTCGACCGTCGCGGTCGGTGCAAGGTTTTCACGGAAGGCCTGCCACCAATCCGACGGCGCACGCCATCCCCATTGGAAAAACGAGTACCAAGGCACCTCGCGCAAGCGCTCACGTACGATCAGGGCCGAAACGAAGACATTGGGCCCATAGTCTGCTTTGATCGGCACCTCCAAGGTGGGATCTTTGCCGGTGAGTTGTACGGTGTAGCTGTCAATCACCCCTTCACGTTCCACCGAGACCAGTGCGGTTGCCATCCTAAAGGGCATACGTACTTGAAACTTAGCGGTATCGCCGGGTTGGTAGCGACGCTTCTCAGGAATAAGATCGATGCGGTCATGGTCCTCACCCTCAAACCAGAGCTCACCGCGCTCGGTCACCCAAATATCGGAATAGCTTTGGGAGATGCGGCCCTCACCGTCTTTGGCTTGAGCGATAAGCTCAATATTGCCAGCGGCCTTGATCTCTAGTTTGCAAGACGCCAGGCCCGCAGCACTGGTGGTCGCCGAACATAGGCGACCCAGATCGCGGTATTCCGTGCTGTTGTCATACGAATAAAAACCGCCCACAAGGCGCTTGCGGGTGCTCAAGGTATCGCGAACCCGCCCAAAAATTTCAACCGTGTGATTGGCGACAGGCTTGCCTTGAGTGCTCAGCACCAGTAACTGCGTATTGAGCGCCTTTTCCACCGACACCCAGCTCTCGGTTTTGATACCCACCACCACACCTGCAGGCCATAACTTCACCCGGTTAGAGAGTGTTTGAATCTCGCCATTGGCATCGGCATAACTGGCTTCGAGCTGTAACTCGGCAGGGCCCTTGAGCGTAGGGATTTTTTCAATCGTCACCGCACCGGCACCCTTGGCATCAAGCGTGGCACGTAGCTTATCGGCCACTAGGCGACGGGTCGAACCCGAGTCGCTATCGTCGGCGTCTTGGTTGCCCGCTCGGCCATCGCGACCGCCGTTTGGCACCTCGCGAAAGCGAAATTCATCATAGCCATCGAAACTCGGGCTATGGTCGGTCATGAGCGCGGACACGGTCATGGCATGATTTGTGGCGGGGCCGGAGGACAGAAAATCGAGCTGCAAAGCGACCGGTAATTTGCCCGGAGCAATCAGTGAAGCATCGGCCTTGGGCTGAATACGGCCGGCCATGGTCGGCAGCTTGAACTCAGACACTCTGAAGCTTGCGACAGCCGGGCCATCACTCCCAGGGATGCGAAGCTCGTAGGTGCCGAGCTTGGCTTGCTTGGGTATCGCCCATTGGCCCTTGGCGTAACGGGCTTCTTTCCAGGTGATTGGTACAGGGAAGGACTCGCCGGACCCAATATGAATCGCCTCCAAAGCTTTAGCCAACTTTTCTTTGGGTAAAAATTGCAGCCCTTTTGAGACTTCTTCACGCGAGAATAATTTGAAGGAGACGGTTTCACCGGTGCGCAGCAAGCTACGGTCCAACACGGCCTGATGCCTGAGTCCAAGCGCAGATGAATCAGCAGAAGGTAAGTTGTAGCGCCAACTTTCAATGCCACGATTCCAGTCGCTTAAGACCAGACCCAGATCGGCAACACCATCCGCACCTTTGGCACGGGCAGAGACCAAGAAGCGCGGCGCGTTGTCATCTTTACAAGCGCCCGCTTGATCGAGCACTTGAGACAGACGCAGATCTACTCGACCTTGGCCTTGCGCATCGCTCACGCCCTCCCACAATTTCTTGCCGTTGCAGTCGGTAATTCTTAAGGCCGCGTCCTTCACGGGCGAGGCCTTATCGAGTGTTGTCACCCAAATGAGAGAGTTCTCCGCGCCTTGCCGGAAATGTAGCGAGAGATTGGTTACCAGCACCGAGGTCTTCACAAACATGGAGGTCTTGCTTGCACCATTGTCGGCAAGCAAAGCTTCGCCGAGTTTTCTAGACTGCAGCTCAAGCACAAAGAAACCTGGCTTGGGCATGGGTAGGCCCACCACCTCAAAGGGATATTCGCCATCCTTCGCTTCACCTTTTGGGCTGGGCAATTGAATCGTCTCGGCCTGGCTGGCATTCAATAAACTTTGAGCACGCGAGTCCTTACGGTCAGGGGCGCCCTGGCTGCCCTCATCATTGCTGGCCCGACGCAGTTTCGCAAACCAGCGCAAGATCTCGTCATCTGCATCGACATTTAGCCGCCGCACTTGCGCCAAGCTTGCGCCGTTCTTAGTGCTGTCCTTGGGCAACTCAATACGACGCAGAGTCATCGGCACCACTGGATCGGCCTTCCGCTCAACCAGCCCAAACTCGGCGCTGGCGAACTTGGCGAGCGGCGGAGCGGTAGCCGTGCGAACGCTCAGTGGAAAAAGACTCGCATTCGAGAGTGCGCGGTCTAAGTTGTCTCGCATGTCGCGCGGCAGATCGATGGTCAATTCGGATTTCTCCGGGAAGGGCGGCATGAACTTGACCTCGTCCGCCATGCCATCTTTTTTGGCCTCGGTGCTGAGCTTAGGTTGGCGAGTTCCGTCCGAGGTTTTCAGGCGAATTTGTTCGGCCAGTTTGAGCGTGATCGGGCTAGAAAACTGGACAGTAATGGGCCGAATGGGCGTGCAAGGCGCTTGCGCGTTTTCGCGCTCACACGTCATGCTCGCGGTGAAGGCTTCTTGCACCTTAAACTCGACGCGGCGAGTCACGGTTTGCTTGATGCCATTGGTACTTTGAATACCCGCGCCCCAAACAATCGCTAAACGCGACTTGGGGCTAGCAGCTTGCGCGCATTGTACGACTAGGCTATTGCGCTCACGATCTTCATAACGACTGGCCTCAACGGGCTCTTTAGGTTTCTTGCCCCAGGCACTCTCCAAAATGGCTTGGGCGTCTTTCCCGTCCAATATCTTTAGAGGGACTTTTTCGGCGACGCCTTCAAGCGCACAAAAGGCATGGGCTTGAACAGAGCTTGGCTCAACTGGAGCACTCAAGTTCAACAAAAATGCGGCATGCTCTTCCACCGTAGATTCAGCGCCGGGTTGACTACCGATAATTCTCGGACCGCCTGTGTTGAACGAGTAAACTGCTTTGGTGCGTACCGCTCCACCCTTGAGGGTTTGTAACTTGCTACGCGGTGTGAACAAACATTTGAGGCCAGCCGGCAAGCTCTTTTCAAAGGCATGCACCCAGGTGAATTCATCGTCCCAATAGCTTTGGGCTGGAATCGGGCAATCCACGGCAAAGGGCGCCGCAGCTTTACGGTCGCCCACAGCCACCATGGCTTGTGAGAATTGCGCTCGTACTTCGCTGACCCCGCCGACCTCTCCTTCGGGCGAGAACTTCTTAAGATCGGCCGCGTGAGCGACTCCGAGGGAGAAGGAACCTAATGAGTAGGAGCCAACTAAGCTGGGGCCAAATAAGCAGACCAAAGCCAAGAACAGACCCGTCCGAAACCGAAGCAACCCGCCCATAACCCACCCCTTTTGTATAAGTGAACGAGTATAGGTGAAGGGGGTTGACCTAGCGAGTCATCCTAAAGGATGAGACAACTACTTTTTGAACGTTCGCTACTTCAACAGTTCAAGCAAAGTTCTCGCAACCACCTTGGTCGCTTTGCGAAGATCCTCAAGATCCAAGCGCTCATCGGCTCGCTTGGCGTGCGATTCCAACACCGTGCTCGCCATACAGGCGAACATCGGTGTACAAAGGCGTGCCCGAACTTGGAATCGGCTCTCCGAAGACTTCCCCACGATGTTTTTGCAGAGCTTCGACCAAGGCCTTGTTGCCCGGCAAGGGCTTCAGCGCATTCGCCAGCAAAATACGTTTGATTTCCACCGTCCCCGCGAAACCTTGCAAGGCTTCTTGGATGACCCGCCGTACCTCGGCTTCCATTTAGACCGGGGTTTCCTCTGGAATGGCATGCTTTTCAGCCTTGAAGCCAAATTCGGCGAGCAGTTCAGCAGCTCGCTCCGCATGAGGCGTGTTATTGCCGGGCGGGGAGTCGGTGGGGACCTGAATCAACTTTTGCAGATAGGCGACCTCCTCATCGAAATGCGCGTCAATCCAGGTGTCTAGTTGGGTAAAGTGGCTCAACTCAGCTCAGTAGATTTAGATAATGGGTAAAGGCCTCCACGCATTGCTCGGCGTCATCACTCGTCATGGTTTCCAGCGGATTGTGGCTAATACCGCCGTTGCCGCAACGCACGAACAACATGGCTTGCGGGCATAGCTCAGCCATCTTCATAGCATCGTGGCCTGCGCCGCTGGGCAATTTGAATACCTCAAGGCCTAAGTCTTCAACAACGCGCTCCCAGCGTGCTTGCCACGCGGGTGCACTTGGTGCGGCGGCGGCGCGCATCGTCTCTTCCACCGAGTAGGCTAGCCCTCGCCGCTCGCAAATGGCTTTGAGCTCAGCCAGCACATCTTGCACGGCCAGGTCGCGCTGTGCATCACCGGGCGCTCGAATATCAAGACTGAATTGACAAGCGCCAGGGACCACATTGATTGACCCACTGGGCACTTGCAACATGCCCATCGTGCCCACCAGATTAGGCTCGCTTGCGGCACGTGCCTCCAAATAAACGCCGAGCTCGCAAGCGGCCATCGCAGCATCTTTTCGAATGGCCATGGGCGTCGTACCTGCATGGCTAGCTACACCGAGAATTTCAACCATCAAGCGAACCGAGCCATTAATCGAGGTGACCACACCGAGAGGATGATCACCCTCCAGGAGCACAGGGCCTTGCTCAATATGGATTTCGATAAAACCTTCGACCTGTTCGCGCTTGCGCGCCCGAGCATTGATTTTCGAAAGGAGCGCGTCCTTACCTAGAGCGTCGCCGCCTTGATCAGCACGGATCGCATCCAGCATCAAAATACCCTCGCTATCTTTGAGATCAAGATAGTTGGGATTGAATTTTCCAATGATGGCGTCGGCACCCAGGAAGGTGGCCTTGTAGCGCTGCCCCTCCTCTTCCGCAAAGCCGATGACTTCCACGATAAAAGGCCAGCGTTGGCCTTGCTGCGCTTGTCGCCTAATAGCGGCCATAGGCGCCAGTATGCCAAGGCGGCCATCGTACTTGCCTGCATTTCTCACCGTGTCATAGTGGGAACCAGTCATCACCACTTTGCGAGTTGGGTCTGTACCCAAGTAACGTCCGACCAGATTTCCGACCGGATCGATAATGACCTCATCAAACCCGCATTCGGCCATCCACGTTGCTAACTGCGCGGCAACCTTACGATGCGCCTCAGTCATATAGAGTGTCGCGAGCTGGCCCTTAACTTTGAAGCTTGGCTCGCTGTGCTGCGATAGAGTTTCGGCCCAATCCCACACCCTATTGCCATCCGCTGGCTCTACTTGAAACTTATCGTTCAAGCGAATTTCAACAATCCGATGAATGTTTCTGAGGCATTCGGCCATTTCAGCCTCAGGCTGCTGCGCGAAGCGCCGCTCAAAAGTATCAATAATTTGTTGGCGGCTTAAGCCGACCCCGCGTGGTCCGCGCACGGCCAGGATGAAGGGCCACCCAAATTTCTCGTTGTAGCGCCGATTCAAGGACTGAAGGGTGTCGAACTCCTCTTTTGAGCAGTGGGTCAAACCAGCGCGGCTTTGCTCGTCGGTGGATTCGTGAGTGAGGCTTTGACTCACCATTGCCTTACCCGCCAGCTCGGGATGAGCTCGCAGTAAGGTGAGCTTAAGCTCTGTATTACTGGCCCGCACGATACCAGCCATGACTTGCTTGAGGTGGTTGAGGCTTTTGAACGGCCGTTGTTTCAGCGCTGCTTCGGCAATCCACGGAGAATGCTCGTAAGTCCCGGAAAGCAGGGTTAGGGCTTCGTTGAACGACGCCTGATTCAAGGCTTCAATAGTAAGTGACATACTGACCTTTATTGCAATGCTTTAACTAGGGAGCGACTGGGGGCGAGGTCTTCTTTCGCGAGATCCAAGTCCAAGGCACCTTCGACGCCCCGCAGGTGCTCCTCCATCAACTTGGCCGCCAGCTTAGCCTCACCAGCTTCGATAGCATCAATCATCCGACCATGCTCATCATGAGAGTGCTGCGCAGCCGAGCCACTTTGATAGAGCATGGTAATCAAGGCACACCTTGAGGACAACTCGAAAAGCAAGGCCGACAAAACCTTGTTACCACTGCACTCGGCCAGAATCACATGAAAGTCGGCCAGTAAACCGATGCGTTCACCCGCTTTCCCAGAACGCAAGGCGAGTTGCTCTTCCCTCAGGTGACGGCGCAATTTTTGAATATCTTTCGCCGTGGCGCTTCGAGTGACGTCCTTGACTAACTGCACCTCAAGTGTGCGCCGCACCGCGAAAATTTGTTTGGCTTCATCTAGAGACGGACAAGCCACTGAAGCGCCACGACCTGCCGAGAGTACGACCAACTTACTTTCGGCAAGGCGGAACAAGGCCTGACGCACAATGGTGCGTGACACACCAAAATGATCAGCCAAGCGCTGCTCTCCAAGTTTTGCACCGGGTTTAAGCTGATGGTCGGCAATGGCCTGGACCAAGGTAGAAACAATTCGTTCAGTTTGCATACTAGAAATTGTATACAATGCTGTGTGCAAAAGCCAGCGCCTTAGAAACTGATATGGGGCTGGCCTTAACGGCCGATTGAAAGGGCGCTATGGGAAAACTCTCCACACATGTACTGGATACGGCCAGCGGCAAACCTGCGGCAGGCATCACCATTCGTTTGTTCAATCGTTCCGCGACAAGCAGCGTGTTGATCAAAACAGTGACCACCAATGCGGATGGTCGGGTCGACAGTGCACTCTTGCAAGAGCAAGATTTTAAGCCTGGGCGCTATCGGTTGGAGTTTGATGTCGCGGCCTACTTTAAGGCTCAATCTGACAAGCTCGCGACGCACACTGATCATGCCTCAGAAAACGCGACGGCCAGCAGTTCAGCAATTCCCTTCCTCGATCTCGTGCCCATCGAATTTGGCATTGCCAACAGTGAGCAAAATTATCATATTCCTCTGCTGATCAGCCCTTGGAGCTACTCCACCTATCGAGGTTCCTAAGCAGCTATGGACGCATACCTCATCGACTGGGCCAATCTGCTGCTGCGCTGGCTACACCTGATCGTTGGCATTGCCTGGATCGGCGCCTCTTTCTATTTTGTATGGCTAGACAATAGCCTGAAGCCGCCTGAGGACCAGAGCCTCAAGGAGAGGGGCGTGATGGGCGAACTGTGGGCGGTACACGGTGGCGGCTTCTATAACCCTCAAAAGTATCTAGGCGTGCCCAAAGCACTGCCCGATCATCTGCATTGGTTTTATTGGGAGAGCTATGCCAGTTGGATGAGTGGCTTCGCGCTGTTCGTGGTCCTGTATTTGTTCAATCCCACGATTTACCTGATCGACAAACGAGTGTTCGATCTTTCTCCCGCGATGGCCATTACGGCGGCGCTAGGGTTTCTTGTTGCTGGCTGGGTGGTGTACAACACCATTTGTCGCGTGTTCGGCGAGCGCGCAGAGAAGGCCGATCTTATTGTGGGCCTGTTGGTCAGCCTCTGGGTGGTCGTTGCCGCTTGGGCTGCTTGCCACTTGTTTTCAGGGCGCGCCGCCTTCTTGCTCACGGGCGCCATGATCGCCACAATCATGAGTGCTAACGTGCTCATTTGGATTATTCCGGGGCAAAGAAAGGTCATTGCCTCGATGAAGGCGGGCCAGGCCCCGGACCCGATTCACGGCAAGCGCGCCAAGCAGCGGAGCGTTCACAACACTTACTTTACCCTGCCGGTATTGCTGTCCATGCTCTCCAACCATTACAGCATGTTGTATCAGGACAAGCACAATTGGGTGGTGCTCGTGGTCTTGATGTTGGCGGGCGTATTGATTCGCCAGTTCTTTATTGCCCGCCATAAAGGCAACATTCAATGGGGCTGGTGGGCCGCGGGTATTGCTTTGATCGTTGGTGTGATTGTGGCCTTAGCGCCGGATCGTAGCGCGGCGACAAGTAACAGTGCAGGCACAAACGCCCCCGCTTTTAGTGAAATAAAGGCGATTGTGGAAGAGCGCTGTGTTGCCTGTCATAACGCCCAGGTGATTTCCAAGAATGTCCAGCTGCACACGGACGCACTTATCGTAGCGAACGCGCAGGCCATTTACCAGCAAGCGGTCGTCTTGCGGATCATGCCGATGGCGAACTCCACAAATATTACGGAGCAAGAACGCGCGGCTGTAGGCGCTTGGTTTAAGGCTGGCGCAGCTACTCGCTAAATCCTTCACTCTTGCCCAAAAGAAGGTCGCACTATTTTAGTGCAATTGCGCTTACAACTCTTGCCAAGCTCACCAAGAATTGTTTGAAATTCAATTAAGCTTCATTTAACGCACCACTGAGGTTCATTTAAGACCGCACCAAAAAGGCACGATTCTTGCTTATATGGTGCACTCAAATGAATCGAGGGGTGTTTTCGCCCCAAATAAAAGCATACTAAAAGCTTCAGGGGGCTAGATGGATCAACTCAAACAAGGCGCGGATGCGCTCTTTATATTACTCGGCGCGATCATGGTGTTGGCCATGCATGCAGGCTTTGCCTTTCTCGAACTGGGCACGGTTCGGCATAAAAACCAGGTCAACGCCCTGGTCAAGATACTGGTCGATTTTTCTGTATCTACCGTGATGTATTTTTTCATCGGGTATTCGGTGGCTTACGGCGTCAGCTTCATGGGTGATGCCACGGGTCTCGCCGCCAAAAACGGTTACGAGTTGGTGAAGTTTTTCTTCTTGCTCACCTTTGCTGCCGCCATCCCCGCCATCATTTCAGGGGGTATTGCCGAGCGCGCCAAATTCATGCCGCAATTGATCGCCACTGCCGTCATCGTAGGCTTTTTCTACCCCTTCTTTGAAGGCATCATTTGGAACCAAAAGTTTGGAGTTCAAACCTGGATCAAGGCGATGGCGGGGGCAGAAGTGCACGACTTCGCAGGCAGCATCGTGGTCCACGCCCTCGGCGGCTGGATGGCCTTGCCCGCCGTCATTCTTCTGGGCGCACGCCACGGACGGTATCGCAAAGATGGTCAAGTCAGCGCCCATCCACCGTCAAGCATTCCCTTCTTGGCACTAGGTGCTTGGATTCTGGCGGTAGGATGGTTCGGCTTCAACGTCATGAGCGCGCAAACCATCGACAAAATCTCAGGCCTTGTCGCGGTGAATTCCCTCATGGCCATGGTGGGTGGCACCTTAGCTGCCGCCTTGATTGGTCGTAACGATCCTGGCTTTGTGTACAACGGCCCGCTGGCGGGCCTCGTGGCAGTCTGTGCAGGTTCGGACATCATGCATCCCGCAGGCGCTTTAGTGACCGGCGCAGTGGCTGGCCTGGTCTTTGTTCAGTTCTTTACCTGGACTCAAAACAAATGGAAGATCGATGATGTCCTGGGCGTCTGGCCTTTGCATGGCTTGTGCGGTGCTTGGGGCGGCATTGCTTGCGGCATCTTTGGAACCACCGCGTTTGGTGGACTAGGTGGGGTGACGTTTACCGCCCAATTGATTGGCACATTGGCAGGCATCGCCTGGGCCTTGCTCGCAGGCTTTATTGTGTACGGCCTCTTGAAAGCTGCAATGGGCTTGCGGCTCAGCCAAGAAGAAGAATTCAATGGTGCTGACTTAAGCATTCATCGTATTTCTTCGACGGCTGAGCGCGAGACAACTTGGTAAGCAAGCCCTTGCGCGAACAAACGACCTAGAGCTGCGATCCGGGGCACCCAAGGATTTGCCTGGATCTAGCGGACTAAATGTGTGGGAAGTTCAAACCACATCAATGACTACTGCGGTCGCGACCTTCGGACGTGTCATACTTTTGTTGCAGAGAGTCAGCGCTCAGAATCCGAACCACCTAACTCGAGAAATGGAAGTTTGAAAACCCTATGTATACAGCCTTAGCGTTAGAGAACAGGAGAGAAGCAGAAGTTCCCGTTCCGAAGAAAAGCAAGGCTCCGAAATTCAGGATTACCGAGCAGCCCTATCCAAATTTCATCAAGTACATGGGATCAAAATCCAAGTTAATGAACTTCGTACTTGGTGGAGTTAACGAAGTCTTCGAGGGTGGGATTTTATGCGACCTATTCGCTGGAAGCGCTTCATTAGCGGGGGCGGTACGCCAACAGGTTACCGTGCATTCGAACGACATTCAAGCCTATTCCGGCGTACTCGCAGATACCTATCTAAACACCTACATTTATCCTGGTTTACCCACAGCGGAACAACTTATTCGTCAAGCCCGAAAGATTGTGGATCGCAACTCGAGAGACCTTGGCCTGATCATCGATTATCTGAAATTAGACACGATTGAAGCGTTCAATTTTGCCGAGCGCCAACAACAAGTACTTATTGATCGTGATTTTGACAGACCATGGCACTTCTTCACAAAGACATATTCCGGAACTTGGTGGTCAGCCGATCAATGCTTGTGGATAGATGCATTACGTGAGGTCGCCGAAAAGTACAAAGGTCAACCTAGCTACAGCCTAATACTTTCTTCGATCATGTATGCGATGGCTTACACCAGCCAAGGAACGGGCCACTATGCACAGTATCGCGACGCAAATACCGAAAGTGGAATGAATGACATTCATATCTACCGGAAACGCAGTCTTGAACCTTACTTTTTACGCCGATACAAAGAATTTGTAGCTTCGCTATCACTGATCGGTCCCTCGAAACCTCACCAAGTAACGTCGCTCGATTTTAGGGATTGTCTCGCGCAGTTCCCCGGTGGCACAATTTACGCCGATCCCCCCTACTGCTTTGTCCATTACAGTAGGTTTTATCACGCTCTCGAAACCCTTGTACTTTACGATGACCCGTTGGTACAGCAGATGAAGGGAACGCACGTAAAAGGGCGCTATAGGGAGACGAGACATCAGTCACCATTCTGCATAAAATCACAGGTCAAACAGGCTTTTCTTGACTTGTTTGACGGCATCAAGATTTCAAAATCCAATTTGGTGTTGAGTTATAGCAATACTGGCATGATCACCATTGATGAGATGCACCATTTGGCAAAGAAAGTCCTCGCTGGACGGAAAATCGAGGTCTTGCTGACCGACCATACCCATATGACACTGGGTCGAAAGCATGACCGCTCCCGTGAGGTCACCGAATGCTTGATCCTGGTCAAGTAGTCGCGCGACGGAATTAAACTGATTTCCGGCCTTATCCTTGGGAAGATAGGAAATGCCAATACGGTAAAGACCCAAGTCCCATATGGACCACGCAAGTGGAGTCAAATTTGATCTGTGATAACTTGCTCGATCTGGTGAGATTCAAGCTCGACATTTAGGATGTGTCCCATAGCAAGCGCGACAGCGGCGTAGATAACTTTGTCAATAAATTCTTTACGGTCGATCATAGATACAAGATGTCAACTACAAACCTCCCCAACGATATACAGGAAAACTACGAGATCCATGAATGGAAACACGCGTGTGCAATTCTTGCGACTGACTTCCCGTTAGAGTATGGCGAAATTTGTGAGGTGCTTTCCTCATTCAGGTTGCGTAAGGAGTGGATCTCAAAGGGCGGCGGCAGTAAGTCGGAGGTTTCTAAATTCATCGATACTGCCTTATATGCCAAAGGCTGGGTAGAGAAGAAGTTTGATACCGAGATTTCCGTAGATTCGGTTCCAATCGAATCTCCAACTCATTCGATTGATTGCTTCAAGAATCGGATTGCACTGGAAATCGAGTGGAACAACAAAGACCCTTTTTTTGATCGAGACCTAAATAACTTTCGGCTTCTCTTTGACCTACGCGCAATAAGCGTTGGCATCATAGTGACCCGCTGCGATGAGCTCCAGAACATTTTCAAGCAGCTCGATAGAGGTAGTAGCTATGGAGCTTCTACGACGCATATGTCCAAGCTGTTACCACGAATTCGCGGCGGAGGTGGGGGTGGTTGTCCACTACTTGTTTTTGGAATTAAACCCGCTCTATACGACGAATGAACTAGTCCGAAATCTTGGTTGTCACTTAGCAATTGGCTAGCGTATACTGAACATACGTACAGTTGTTACGCCATGCAAATGGCCTCTTAAATTGCCTAAAAGAATACCGTGAACAGTAAAGCCAGCCTAGACCTAATTGATCGTGTCGGGTCACAAAAATTTTCTACGATTCTCGCGGATCCTCCCTGGCAATTCCAGAATCGCACAGGCAAGGTGGCGCCCGAACATAAGCGATTAGCCCGATATGGAACGATGAGTCTTGACGAAATCAAAGCGCTCCCTGTTGAGAGCATTGCGAACGACACTTCCCATTGTTATCTTTGGGTTCCGAATGCCTTGTTGCCCGACGGGCTTTCGGTGCTGAAGGCATGGGGATTCCAGTACAAAAGCAATATCGTCTGGCACAAGATTCGAAAAGATGGGGGTCCAGATGGACGAGGTGTTGGCTTTTATTTTCGTAATGTGACAGAACTAGTTCTTTTCGGAGTCAAAGGAAAAAGTGCGAGAACGCTTCAACCTGGTCGCAGTCAAGTCAATTTTCTTAAAACCCAAAAGCGAGAACACTCTAGAAAGCCGGATGAGTTCTATCCGATCGTAGAGGCTTGTAGTCCAGGACCATTCTTGGAATTATTCGCGAGAGGCTCACGCCCCGGTTGGTCAACATGGGGAAATCAAGCTGATGACTATTCGCCAGATTGGCCCACATATAGAAATCACTCAAAGTCTGTTTCGCCAAACCAGCAAAGTCTTTTGGGTTAAGTTCAAACTAGGACGCTCGGTGATTTAGGGAAGTGCCAGGTTGCTCTAAAAAATTTCCTCGCTAGAGCAATAAATGTTGGTCTCCGCCGTAATATTTGACGATTACTAAGTCCTAGGAATTTGAACGATTTGCGAGGCCCGTTACGGATAGCCCGGACTCCATCCGGGCGAGCTTTGAGAGTATCTGATCAGCCGCCGGTCGCATCAAGGTAGGCGCGGAGCTGTGCGGAGTCACCACCACTTTCGAGTGTTGCCACAAGGGGCTGGTCAGCGGCAGTGGCTCCTGCTCAAACACATCCAAGCAAGCCCCGGCCAAGTGCCCGGTATCCAGAGCGGCGATTAAATCTGGCTCATTCAACAGCGCCCCGCGAGCGAGATTAATCACATAGGAGTCTTTCGGCATCTTGCTCAAGGTTTCCGCTCGAACCACGTGATGGGTCTGCGCGGTTGCTGGTGCCAAAAGGATCAACACGCGGCTCGCGCCTAGAAAAGCGTCAAGATTGCCTTCAAAGCGAACGCCCTCAATCACTTGGGGCGTTCGTGCATAGCCCGCGACCGTAAAACCATCGCTTGCAAACGCTCGCGCCACAGCCGCACCGAGCACACCCAAGCCAAACACACCGATCGACATTTGCGAACGATCAAGTGCGTGCCGCTCACGCCAGCCGCGCCACTCACTGCGCGTTTGCTGATCACGGTAGCGCGCAAAACCGTACATCCAATCGAGCACTTGATGACGACAATAGTCGCTCATCTGCTGGGCCATACCTGCATCTTCGAGTCGAATAATCGGCACTTGCTCGGGCACTTTGCCCACCATCTCGGCCGTATTAAAGAAATAATCTAAACCCGCACCCATGTTAAAGAAGGCTTTGAGGCGAGGATGCTTTGAGAAGAACTCGGCATGCGGACGCCAACCGATGGCGTAGTCGGCCTCCGGCATGCTGTCGGTTTCTTTTTGAAGTGCATTCACTTGAGCGGAGAGGCCAAGCAACGGCAGTTTCTCGCGTACGAGTTCAGCCCAACGAGTCGCTTCCTTCGCACTTGGGCAACAGATCACAATATTCATGAGGCTTGAAACTCCAGTAGTAGCGCGCCTTCAGCGACCTGATCACCAACACCATAGGCAAAAGAGGCCACGGTGCCATCGCGTGGTGCCGTCAAAGTGTGCTCCATTTTCATCGCCTCCATGACCAATAAGGCTTGCCCTTGTTTGACGACCGCACCTTTGTCAACCAACAACGCAATGACTTTGCCGGGCATCGGCGCTGTGAGCTTGCCTTCCGCTGCAGCCTCGCCTTGCACGTCAGCGGTGAGGGGGCGGTGCTTGACGCTTAACAAGCCCTGCTCACTAAAGAGACTCATTTGATGGCTCACTTCATCATAGTAGGCGTGCACCTGGAAGCGCTCCGAGCCCAGTAGGCCACTTAGCTCGTGCAGATCGGCGTCCCAGACAAGTTCAGCCAAACACACCGGCGACGAGTCAGCGCTTGATCCTGGCTGCGCCGCCGGGACAGGGGCGATCGCGCCTTTTGCACTCGGCGTCAATGCAGCTTGAATCAGATATCCTTTGGCAGCATAGGTTACCTGGACCGCATGCATTTCAGTAGCCTCTGAACCTGCGGACTCGAAGCGAATCACTCTTTGCTGGCGCCCTGTATTACGCCAGCCATCTTGTGCGGCCCAAGGGTCGGCCGGAAACCTAGAGTGGCGTTGCCGCGTGGCCTGAGCCTTGGCCTCCATCATCATCACGAGGCCGCTAGCCATGGCTAAACTGGCCAGGCTCGGGGCCTTATTGACGGGGATGAGCTGGGCTTTGTCACGCTCGATCAGACCAGTATCGAGCTTGCCCGCCTTGAAGGCCGAGTTCTCCATTAAACGTTTCAAGAACTCGATATTTGTACTCGGGCCGACCACTTGGAAATCATCCAACGCTGTGCGCATGCGCGACACCGCTTGCTCGCGATCTGCGCCCCAGACAATGAGTTTAGCGATCATCGGATCATAGAACGGCGTAATGGCGTCGCCAGAGCGCACACCGCTATCCACCCGCACCGCCGCAGGATGGGGTCGCTGCTGGCCGGTGAAGCTCACGGCCTGCGGCGTTCTCATATATTTCAGCTTGCCCACCGATGGCAAGAAGCCTTTGTCGGGGTTCTCGGCATAGACCCGTGCTTCGATAGAATGGCCATCAATGCGTAGCTCAGCCTGAGTTGCAGGCAGGGGCAAGCCTGCCGCGACCAAAAGTTGCCACTCTACAAGATCGAACCCAGTGATCATCTCGGTCACCGGATGCTCTACTTGCAAACGAGTATTCATCTCCATGAAAAAGAAGTTGCCCGCCTGATCAGCAATGAACTCAACCGTGCCCGCGCCTTGATAGCCCACGGCAACGGCCGCAGCAACGGCCGCCTCGCCCATCGCCTTACGACGCTCCTCCGTCATCCCTGGCGCAGGCGCTTCTTCAATCACTTTTTGATGACGGCGCTGCACCGAGCAATCACGCTCGAACAAATAAACACAATGCCCAAGTGAATCCGCAAACACTTGAATTTCGACATGGCGTGGCTGCTCGACATAGCGCTCCACCAAAACCTTGTCATCCCCAAAAGCATTGATCGCCTCGCGCTTGCAACTGAGCAAGGCGGCTGCAAACTCCGCGCTACTGCGCACGATGCGCATGCCCTTGCCACCACCACCTGCGCTGGCCTTAATCATGAGCGGATAACCGACGCGATCCGATTCCGCTTGCAAAAACTCGGGCGCTTGATTGTCGCCGTGGTAGCCAGGCACCAGAGGCACTTGCGCTTTCTCCATCAAGGCCTTGGCGGCCGACTTGCTACCCATCGCAGCAATAGAAGAAGAGGGCGGACCGATAAAGACCAAACCAGCATCGGCCACCGCTTGCGCGAAAGCTTCATTCTCAGACAGGAATCCGTAGCCCGGATGAATCGCTTGTGCGCCGCAGGCCTTGGCAATCTCCAGCACCTTGTCGCCTAACAGATAAGATTCCTTCGCCGCCGCTGGGCCAAGTCGGTAAGCCTCGTCACAGACTTGCACATGCTTGGCGAGCGCATCCGCATCGGAATACACAGCGACCGTTTTGATCCCCATGCGGCGCGCCGTCGCAGCGACTCGGCAAGCGATTTCGCCACGATTGGCGATCAGTATTTTGGTGAACATCGAAGCTCCTGAATATTCATAATAGATGCAACCTGGGGTTCAAGCGAGAGAAGTGATGCCAGGCGCAAGGCCTAGACCTCCAACGTCGGCACCCAGGCGGGCTTTCGCTTGTCGAAAAACGCAGCAATGCCTTCTTGAGCATCGTCAGAGGCACGCACCTTGGCAATACGTGCGGCAGTTTCGTTCATCACCTCATCACCAATTGGCATGGTCACCACATCGCGAATGAGGCGCTTGGTCTCGTTCAAAGCGTTGGGGCTGCCTTGAATTAAGTGACCCAGAATGGCATTGACCTTGGCATCAAAATCATCAGGCTGAGCAATGTCATGAACGAAGCCAATACGATAGGCCTCCGCTGCATCCAAAATCTCGGCGGTCAGCATATAGCGGCGCGCATTTGGCTCACCCATGGCCTTGATCACGTAGGGGCTGATCATGGCGGGAATCAAACCCAGCTTCACCTCCGACAGGCAGAACTTTGCATCGGTACTGGCAATCGCAATATCGCACGCCGAGACTAAGCCCATACCACCCGCAAACGCCGAGCCCTGCACTCGCGCCACCACAGGTTTAGGGCTTTCATAGATTTGCCGTAGCACCATCGCCAACTTCACAGAGTCTTTGCGAGCATCCTCGACACTCATGGTGCGAGCCGCTTTCATCCATGTGAGATCACCGCCGGCACAGAAGGCTTTACCGCGCCCCGCCAGCAAGATAACGCGAACATCCTCATCGGCAATCGCCGCAGCAAAAGCATCGAAGAGCTCGGTGAACATCACATCGTTCATGGCGTTACGAAGGTCGGGGCGATTGAGCCAAATTTGAGCGATGCCGTTCGCGTACACGGTCTCAATGGTGGTGTACTGAGTGGGCGAGAGAAGATTAGGAGTTTGTAGATTCATTGGTTTAACTTTTCAACTAGATTCTGAACACGCCAAATTTCGTCTCGGGTATCGGTGCGTTTAAGGTCGCACTCAGAGCCAAGCCCAGTACGCGGCGCGTATCCGCCGGGTCAATCACCCCGTCATCCCATACTCGAGCGGTGGCATAGTAAGGATGGCCTTCATGTTCAAATTGTTCAAGCAGTGGCTTCTTAAAGGCTAGCTCTTCCTCCGCCGTCCACTTCCCACCCTTCGCTTCGATCCCTTCGCGCCGCACGGTGGCGAGCACGCTGGCCGCCTGCTCTCCGCCCATCACACTGATGCGCGCATTGGGCCACATCCACATAAAGCGCGGCGAGTAGGCGCGGCCACACATGCCGTAGTTACCCGCGCCAAAGCTGCCGCCGATGATGATGGTGAACTTGGGCACTTGGGCACAAGCCACCGCAGTGACCATCTTGGCGCCATGCCGAGCGATGCCTTCGTTCTCGTACTTTCTGCCGACCATGAAGCCAGTAATGTTCTGCAAAAAAAGTAGAGGAATCTTGCGCTGACAGCACAACTCAATAAAATGTGCGCCCTTGTTGGCGGAATCTGAAAACAACACCCCGTTATTGGCGACGATACCAATCGGCATGCCTTGGATATGCGCAAAGCCGCAAATCAGGGTGGTACCAAAGCGTGCTTTGAACTCGTCAAACTGCGAGTCATCCACCACACGTGCAATGATCTCGCGTACATCATAGGGTTTGCGGGTGTCGCTTGGGATAACACCATAAATTTCGTCTGCGGCGTAGAGCGGCTCGCGCGGTGTTTGCAGCAGCACATCGGGGGATTTCTTGCGATTTAAGCCCGCCACAATTTGGCGCGCCAAAGCCAGTGCATGCTCATCGTTTTGCGCCAGATGATCGGCCACACCGGACAAGCGAGTATGTACATCGCCGCCACCCAGGTCCTCTGCGCTCACCTCTTCACCAATCGCAGCCTTGACCAAGGGCGGGCCACCTAGAAAAATCGTACCTTGATTCTTGACGATAATGGTCTCATCACTCATCGCCGGGACATAAGCGCCGCCCGCCGTGCAGGAGCCCATCACGACCGCAATCTGCGGAATACCTTGGGCCGACATATTGGCTTGGTTATAAAAGATGCGGCCAAAATGCTCGCGGTCCGGAAAGACTTGATCTTGGTTCGGTAAATTGGCACCACCGGAATCCACCAAATACAGGCACGGCAAGTGATTTTCTCGAGCGACTTCCTGGGCACGTAAATGCTTCTTAACTGTCATCGGATAGTAAGTCCCCCCCTTCACGGTCGCGTCATTGCAAACGATCACGCACTCTTGGCCACTCACCCGACCAATACCGGTAATGACCCCGGCGCCAGGGGCGTCGTTGTTATACATATTGAGAGCGGCAAGCGGTGAAAACTCCAGAAAGGGTGTGCCGGGGTCGAGCAAGCCTGTGACCCGATCACGCGGCAAAAGTTTGCCGCGAGCCAGATGCTTGGCCCGAGGGGCATCGCCTCCGCCCAAAATGACTTTCTCAGTTTGAAGTTTTAGGTCGGCCACGAGACTGCGCATCAGCGTCGCATTGGCTTGGAACTGCGCGTCGCGCGGATTTAATTTTGACTCAAGCGTGCTCAAGGGAAACTCCTGAAATACCGAGGCGCTCACCGTCCTTCAGTGCCACGCCTAAACTTTGAAAAACCATTTGGGTATAGAAATTGATTAGGTCTTGTTTGGCCATGCGGCCAGATTCATTGAACCAAGTGCCTACGCCGGTAAGCATCGCTAACACCGCATAGCTGGTCACCAAGATCTCTGTGGGGAGCGTAGCAGTTTTGGATTGAGCACGGTTGGAACCACCAATGCGAAACAAACCCTGGGCGACACCGTCCTGCAAAATACTTTGCAAAACTTTCTCGTAGCGCCTGCGCAAACCCACGACCAGCTTATAGTCGTCCGGCTCAAGGCTTCGCAGCTCCATATTCGCCACAAACACCTCTTGACGACGAAGCGTGTGAGAACGAATGTGAAAATCAACAAAAGCCTTTAAACGCACTAGGGCTGAATCGTCAAGGTTCTTGATCTCGTCCGCCCAGCGGGCCAGGAGATACTCAAGATGCTCGATTTGCAGTTGGGCCAATAACTTACCCTTACTGGGGAAATAACGGTACACCGATCCGGGCTGAATGCCCACCTGCTCGGCGAGCTGACGCAAAGTCATGGCCTCAAAACCATGCTTGGCAATGAGTGCAATCGCCGTCTTGCGGATTAACTCCTCGGTACGTGCGCCGTCTGATCCGGTGGTTCTACTCAATGATCGTCTCTCACCTTGTTATCGCTGCTGACCTTGTTCTGAGCTTTGGGTTCACAGCGAGAAAGTGTAGCATTAATTGAACGGTTGGCCGTTTAATAAGAAGAAGCGGCACAGAACACAGGCTCGTCTTGATTTAAGTTTAAAATTGAGGGTATGAAACCGACAGCCGCGACTATCCAAAGAACTGATCTGCAAACCATCCCGTTCTGGGCCATCCTGATCGGCGCGGCCACCATGCTGACCTTAGCTATGGGCATGCGCCAAAGCATGGGCTTGTTTCAGCCACACATCATTAAGGACCTCGGCATCACGGCGGCCGACTTCTCTTTTGCTATTGCCTTGCAAAATATTGTTTGGGGAGTCACCCAACCCTTCGTCGGCATGATGGTAGACAAATACGGTGCTCGGCCGATTGCAGTGACGGGCGCCTTGATCTATGCCGCAGGACTCATACTGACCATTATTGCGCCCTCCACACTGGTGCTAACCTTAGGCATTGGCCTATGCGTCGGCCTAGCGCTGTCTTGCTGTGCATCGAATGTCGCCATGAGTGTCACTTCCCGCACAGTATCCCCCGCTAAACGCAGCTTCGCCATGGGCGCAGTGTCTGCCGCTGGATCCCTTGGATTGATGATTGCCTCGCCACTCGCCCAAAGCATGATTACGACGGGCGGCTGGAAGTCGGCCATGCTCGCCTTCTTGGCCCTGGCGGTTGTGATGATTCCCGCGGCCTATTCAGCGGGCATCGCCGACAAACTCGTTGTAGAAAAGATCGCTGGGCCAGCGCAATCTATCGGCGAGGCCGTCAAGGAAGCCGCCTCCCATCCTGGCTATGTAGTCATGGCCATTGCATTTTTTGTTTGCGGCTTGCAGTTGGTATTCATCACCACTCACCTACCCAACTATCTTGCCATTTGCGGCATTGACCCGAGCGTGGGCGCGCAGGCGCTAGCTCTCATTGGCCTCTTTAATGCCTTCGGCTCGCTGGCCTTTGGATGGCTGGGCGGGCGCTACTCCAAGCGCTTTTTGCTGGGAGGCATTTATATCCTCCGCTCGATCATCATTACGGCATACTTTATGAGCACACCGACGCCGACCACCACCCTGATTTTTGCAGCAGCTATGGGCTCGCTTTGGTTAGGGGTGGTGCCCTTAGTCAATGGTTTAGTGATTCATTTGTTTGGCTTGCGCTATGTCGCCACACTGACTGGCCTCGCATTTTTCAGCCATCAAGTGGGGTCCTTCTTAGGCGCTTGGGGTGGCGGTCTCATTTACACCTCGCTAGGCTCTTACGAATGGGCTTGGAAAGGTGCCGTGATCATCGGCATTCTCGCGGGCATGATGCAAATGTCAATGAACCTTAAGCCTAGCAAACGCCTAGGTCTGGCGACGGCTTGATTGAGGTTTGCCTGGATGCACTCCCTAGGGTTATCCCTGTCCTACTTCGCTGTAAGCGTCTCCTTGGCGACGGGACGCAGTAGTACGATCATTCATCAAGGAGCATCGTCATGACATCAACGCAAACCCAACGGTCTGCTCACAAACATTCATCGCCACACACCGGTAAGCGATTACGCATGATGCTACTGCTCAGCGCGCTCACCGGCCTGCTGGCACTAGGCGCGCAAACACTACCGCTAGCTTTCGCGCAATCCGCAGCGACAAGCCCAGAGCAAGGCCAATGCATCTTGGCCGGCCGCATCGATAGCGATTCGCAATGGGCACCAAGGTTTAAAAACCTTGAATTGCTTGACGCCGATGGAAAACTGGTCCAACCGCGAGTCGCAACTCAGCAGTCCGCCAAGGACCTGCTCGCCACCGTTAAGCAGGTCAGGATTAATGCGCCCGCCCTGCTCTCCACTTGCAACGGCAATCAAGCGATTCCCAAGGGCGATGGCCTGCCCAGCATTGCCCACACTGAAGCACCCGCAGTCGGCGCAGGCAAGGCCTTGATTGCCGTCGAGGCCATTAGTTACCCGCCCTTGGGTCTCGGTGGAGAGTGGGTGGAACTGAGGTTGGCGCTTCGGCAGGAACGTGTCACCATAGCCGCCTCACGTCGCTCTAAACCTTAAAACATGCTTCAATTTCGGAATCTGACCCTCTTGCCACGGCTTGGAGTGTCAAATAGATTGGCCGCTCATGCGGCCAATACTTCATTCAAACTCAGTGTATTGACCATGCTGAGCCTAGGCGTCTTGGGACTAAGCACTGCGCCCACGCAGGCGCAGAGCCCTGCGGCTTCATCGACATCAGCATCGGCCGCAAAAGCACCCATCCGCCTCGTTGTGCCCTTTACACCCGGCACCGGTATCGACATCGTCGCTCGCCAAGTCGGGCCGCGACTCGCGGAAAAACTTGGGCGCCCAGTCTTGGTCGATAATAAAGCGGGCGCCTCAGGCAACATTGGCACTGAGATGGTGGTGCGTTCGCCGCCTGATGGCGCCACCTTACTCGTCACCGTTAACACCCTGGTGATGAATCGCTCCTTGTATCCAAAGACGAGTTTTGACCCGCTCAAAGATCTTGAGCCTATCGTGTTGACCAGTTGGGGACAATTGGTTTTGGTGGCCAGCAAACCTTCGGGCATTCAAAGTGCGGCGGACTTTATCGCCAAGGCCAAAGCGCAACCCGGTAAGTTCAATTATGGCTCACCGGGCAATGGCACACCGCATCATCTCGCCATGGAGCTGGTTAAAAATCAGGCGAAGATTTTTGCAACTCATATCCCATATCGGGGCACAGGCCCGGCGCTCACTGATTTAATCGGCGGGCAAATCGACATCATGTTCCTGCCGATTCACGTCGCCTTGGCGCATGTGAAGGCTGGCAAATTGCAGGCCCTGGCCATCAGTAGTGATAGCTCAAGCCCTCTGCTCCCTGGCGTGCCGCCACTGAAATCCCTCAAGCTTGGCAATCTCAATGTTGAGATGTGGTTTGGCATCATGGGCCCTAAGGGCTTACCCAAGGAGATGGTGGATCGCTTGAACCTCGAGCTGAAATCCATACTTGCCCTGCCCGAGGTCAAGACCGCTTTTGAGTCTCAGGGTATGACGCCAAGCTACAGTACGCCAGAGGAATTTCGCTCACTCGTTGAGAAAGATGCCGAGCGCTGGGCGCAGGTGGTCAAAGCACAAAACATTAAGGCCGATTAGGCATGAAGATCATTATTATCGGTGCAGGCATTGGCGGCCTGACCGCGGCGGCTTGTTTACTACAGAAGGGTCATCAGGTTAGGGTCTATGAGCAAGCCGCGAAGCTTGGCGAGGTAGGCGCAGGCATTCAAATGAGTGCCAATGCAATGAAGGTCTTGGATGCGATTGGGCTGCGGCCCATGATCGAGCCCCAAGCGGTTCGGCCCAAGGGTTTCGAGTTCCGCCGTTTTGATGACGGTGAGCTTTTACACCGTATTCCCTTGGGCGAGCAGCATGAGCAAAAACACGGCTCGCCTTATTTTCAGATCCATCGCAGCGACTTGCATGCCTCACTTCAGCAAGTCGTCAGAACGCTTGACCCGGAGGCGATTGTTTTGAATGCCAAGGCCAGCAAGATCGAAGAGCACAGCGATAAAGTGCTGGTTGAGTTTGAACACGGCTTAAAAGTAGAGGCCGACCTATTGATTGGTGGTGACGGCATCAAGTCTGTCGTGCGTGAGTTTGTATATGGCAAAGATCTACCGGTGTTTACTGGCCAAGTGGCTTGGCGATGCTTAGTGCCTACCGAGAGAATCGCGCCTGAGTTGCGTACCGATAGGGTGTCGAGTATTTGGTGTGGGCCCAAGAATCACGCCGTGATGTACTACCTCAAAGCAGGAAGCTTACTTAATTTTGTAGGTTGCGTGGAGCGACCCGCAGAGAGTGAGTCCTGGACGAGCTTGCGCCCATGGGAAGAGCTGGACGCCGACTACAAGGGATGGCACCCCATGGTGAGGGCGGTGATCGATCAGGCCGATAGAAATCAGTGTTTCCGTTGGACCTTGAACTTTCGAGAACCCATCATGAAATGGAGCACGTGCAGAATCACCATGCTGGGCGATGCCGTGCATGCCACCTTGCCCTATATGGCCCAGGGTGCCGCCATGGCGATTGAAGACGCCGCAGTACTTGCACGGGCCGTGGATCTCGACATGCCGATCGCCGATGCACTCAAGATTTACCAAGACCACCGCGCGCCTCGCACCGCTCGCGTGGTGCACGAGTCCAGCGAGATGGGCGAGCTTTATCATATCGACGACGCCGAGCGCATGCGCCAAGCTTTTCACGACCGCAATATTGCGAAGTCTAGGAATGAATGGTTGTATCCCTACAACCCCATGACCGTGCCGCTCATCTAGTTCACCCAGGGAAGTATTGAAAATGGATCGCCGACAAATCTTAAAACTCGCAGGCTCGAGTGCAGTGCTAGGCCTTGGCGCCACCAAGGTCTCGGCCGACACCGACGAGTTCCCTTCAAGGCCCATCACCATGATCGTTCCCTTCCCACCAGGCGGCGTGGCCGACGCGGTCGGACGTCCGGTTGCAGAAGCCTTGGGCCGCATACTCAAGCAAGCCGTGTGGTGGAGAATCGCGCGGGCGCTGGCGGCGGTGTGGGCATGGGCATCGCGGCCAAAGCCAAGCCGGATGGCTACACCATCATGATGGCATTGTCCTCGATCACTATTTTGCCAGAGGCCGACAAGGTCTTGAGCCGTGCGCCCCTGTATCAACTTAACCAGCTCAAACCTATCGCGCGCTTTACCGCCGACCCTACGGTTTTGGTGGTTCATGCCGACAGCCCGTTTATGGATTTCAAGCAGTTCTTGAGTTTCGTACGCGGTAAACCCGCTGCACTTACGTTTGGCTCGTCTGGGTCCTACGGCACGATGCATGTACCGATGGAATTGCTCAAGCAGGCCACCAACACCTTCATGGTGCATGTGCCGTATACCGGTGCTGGCCCTGCGGTGGTTGGCTTGTTAAGTAAACAGATTGATGTCTTGGCCACAGGCCCTGCAAGCATTGTTCAGCATATCAAAGCGGGCAAAGTCCGCGCCTTGGCCCATTGGGGCGAGGGACGCTTGTCAGCATTGCCTGACGTGCCTAGTTTCGTTGAGCTAGGCGTCAAGATTAACTTCGCCCAGTGGGCTGGGTTGTTTGTGCCCGCAGGCGTCCCTGAACCCATTGTTGCCAAACTTAGAGCCAGCGCAAAACAAGCTGCGACAGATGCCCGGGTTGTGCAAACGCTTAACTCGGCCGGCTCACCCTTGGCCTATCTTGATGCACCTGAGTTTGATCGCTATGTGCAGGCCGAGGTTGGTCGCATGGCCGCAGCGGTGAAACGAATTGGAAAAGTCGATTGACCAAGCTCATTGTGAACGAAAGACATGGTCATCGATTTTAACTTAGCAAGGCCTTAATCAGGCTCATCGATCTCGCGCCGGTCAAGATAGTCGCTCAAGCTGCTGACCCGAACCTTAGTCGATGGTAGGCTGCCAGCGATTTCAACGTCAAATGGATGCTTCAAGCCTGCAACGATTTGCGTCGCTCTGGTCGAGGTCAATCGCGTTTGGTAGTAGCGCAAGGGACCCGAAACAGAGGTATCATTGAGCTTCACTTCAATGAGTTCATCAAGCTTTCCGTTTTTGATGACCGCGAAATCTACTTCGCGCCCATCCTTATCGCGCACATAGCAAAGCTCCATGCGATGGCCTTCAACGTCTTCAGTGTAATGAAGCCGCTTGAGCAGATGCGTAGCGACCAAATTTTCGAACTTAGCGCCGCTGACTCGCAAGCCTGGCAAGACCTCGCCTCGGGCAGCATTCGGATCGTCCAATAAATCCGCGTTATCGAAGAAGTAAACCTTAGGTGGCTTTTGAATACTGCGTTCACTAGCGGCCGTGTAGGGATAAACACAAAAAACCAAATACATTCGCTCTAAAGCCGCCAGCCAAGCCTTGGCAGTCGCGGGAGAAATTTGTACATCACTCGCCAATTTCGAGAGCACCACCGCCCCACCCACTCTTTGGCGCAAGAGATCAACAAACATACGCAACTGCTGGATGTACTTGATGCTCTCTAAGTCACGAATATCTTCTTGTAACACTCGATCAAATCGAGCTTGCCTCCAACGCCTTGCCTGGCGCTCATCGTTCTCCAAGAAAGGTTCTGGGAACCCGCCCACGGTCAAAAGACGACGCATCGCATCGTCATGAGAAATCTGGCTCGGATGCTCATCCAGAGTAAAAGGATGGAGACGCCAATGGTGGTAACGGCCCAACAATGAATCGCCGCCTTGCTTGTATACATCGAGGCGGGCGGATCCTGTCACAAGTATTCGATGACCTACTGGGTTGCTTGCTCGGGCACCTTGAACATCGTAAATCCCCTTAACCCAGTTCTTCCACGGTGGATATTTGTGCAATTCATCAAAAACCAAGAGCCGGTCTTCCGGCACCCATCGCTTGGCAAGCAGCGCATGCCTGTCTTCATCAAAGTCCCAGTTGAAGTAACGCCCTGGAGCATTCGCCAGCAAGCTTTTTGCAAGTGTGGTCTTGCCCACTTGCCGAGGGCCGCCGACAAAGACCATTTTCTTTTGAAGATCGGCGATGAGTTCAGCTTCAATATAACGCATTCGTCATTTTTATAGCTCACTGCAAAATAGTCAAGTCTAAATTACTCCCAATATCAATTTGGACATAACTCAAACTGCCGTCGCCTTTGGCCGCGTTGGGCGTCCGATGGCACCTAGTAAGCCACGCCCAAACGACCAGGGCCTCGTACGTTCTGAGTCCAAACAATGAGATTCCCCATTCGATACTGGTTAACAGCAGGCCCAAGTTCCAGTATGATTCTTAGATCACCCGGCGGTCGATCACTTTGCCGGATTATCCGCATGGGAGTCAAGATGAGTAAGCCGTATGACGAGTCGCGTCGCAGTATCACCTTAGGTTTGGCGAGCGCGTTGATTGCTCCTTCATCGGCAAAGGCGCAGGCTCTAGCCCTGGGCAACACAGGCGGTGTCGCGCCCACAAATGGTGCGCTCACCGAAGAACAAAGAGCCTATTTTGCGACCGAAGAACCCTTTTTCAGGCAACTCGCTCAAGAATTCACACTCGACCCTAAAGTGGTCTATTTCATGGCCGCCCAAAAGGGTTCAGTACCCCGAGCAATACTGGCAAGAATGAAAGAGGGGCTAGATCAGTCCGCGCACGATCCGTTTCCAGTTTACGTTGAAGCCTCCGCCAAAACCCGAGCCATGATTGCGCGCTGCTATGGCACCACGGCCGATCAAATCGCCATTACCCGTAACACCACCGATGCCTTGTCTCTAATCTTCAATGGCATCGACTGGAAGGCTGGCGACGAACTGTTGATGACACCTCTGGAGCATCCGACTGGCATCACCCTTGCGCTGCGTACCGCCGCCAGGTATGGTGTCGTCATCAAACAGTGGGGCGTGCCTTCGCAAGCCAATGTCACTGTTGAAGAAGTGCTTTCTGCGCTAGAACGACGCATCGTGCCCGGAAAGACCAAGGCTGTCTTTTTCTCATCACCACTTTGGCCAACCGGTCAGCGCTTGCCCGAGCAGCGCATCGCAGCGCTCGCGCAAAAGGCGGGCGCCATCACCATCGTGGATGGCGCACATTACAACGGCATGTTTGATCCAAGGCTAGACGAGACGGGTATTGATTTCTTTGCGCTGTGTGGCCACAAGTGGCAAAACGGGCCTGGAGGCACGGGCGCACTCTATATCCGAAACCGAAAGCTTCCCATGAACCAAACGGAGCTACCAAAGTTTTTTATTCCTCGATCCCAGTCGCGTGTGGTTCCCTTTGATGGCTCGCGCGGCTCCTGGGATATCGGTGAGGCGCTTTCGCTCTACGGCTTTCCGGAGTCAGCCGACTGGCGCGGCTTGGGTGATGCCTGTGAGATGTGGGACAAGGTCGGACGCAAAAGGATTGAGACTTGGCATTTAAAACTAGGCGACTATTTTCGTGATCGTTTAGTGACCAACTTTGGGTCTGAGGCCGTGCTCGGCGCACAAAAGGACCCAGCCTTGAAATCCGGTATCATCGCGTTCAACCCCTTCCCGACCAAGGCACAACGCCAAGACGAGAAACTGAATATAGAGTTTCGCGCCCGCCTACTGAAGGACTACGGATTTCGAATCTCAGGTCTAGGTGTCGGCAACAATGGGCTCACGCGCAAGCCGGACCCGCAAGCCTCAGCCTTTCCTGACGGCACGATCCCTAACCGCCATCCAGAGACACTGGCGCCAGCGCCTATGGACCATCCGCAGCGAGTCAATGCCTGTGTCTGGAACCATCGTCAACAAATCGACAACTTTGTTGCTGCGACACAGGATCTGGTGAAGAAACTGGTCTGACTAGACCTTAGTGATGCTCATCAAGACGTGCGCACTGGCAGCGCCGGGCACCACGCAACGTCCGCGAATTTGAATGATGCGATCCGTCATAGCCCTGCATAAGACGAAGCGGGGCCCTCAGCGAACAGGGCGTAAGAGGCTCCAAGCGACACTCTAGCCGCACTATTGCGCCATAAATTGACCGAGATCAAGGGCGAAAGCCGAATCCACTTCTATCATCGCCGGACCTTGCTATAGACCCAAAAATGGGAGCCTATTGTCACAGGCTACCCTTATGCAATCGCTACAAAAAGACGAGCAATCATTATGACTACTGATGCCCCAACAACAGAATTGACCGACGGTTTTCACCTTGTGATCGACGCTCTGAAGCACAATGATATCGACACCATTTTTGGCCTTGTCGGCATCCCGATAACTGATCTTGCTCGTCTTGCTCAAGCTGAAGGGATGCGCTTCATCGGCTTTCGTCACGAGCAACATGCTGGTAATGCTGCTGCAATTGCAGGCTACATGACGCAAAAGCCAGGGATTTGCTTGACCGTTTCAGCGCCCGGGTTTTTGAACGGTTTAACCGCTTTGGCGAATGCCACTGTCAACTGCTTCCCGATGATTTTGATCAGCGGCTCAAGTGAGCGCGAAATCGTGGACTTGGCTCAGGGCGATTACGAAGAAATGGACCAATTGAATGCGGCCAAGCCGTATGCCAAGGCCTCTTACCGAATCAATAAGGCAGAAGATATTGGTATCGGTATTGCTCGTGCGATTCGCGCTGCCGTGTCTGGCCGTCCTGGCGGTGTGTATCTCGACCTGCCTGCGCAACTCTTGAGCCAAACCCTCGATGTAGAAAAAGGCAAGAAATCAATGGTGCGCGTGGTGGATGCGGCGCCTCGCCAAATCCCCGCGCCTGACGCTGTGGACCGTGCACTGGCCTTGTTAAAAGGGGCTAAGCGTCCTCTCATTCTTTTGGGCAAAGGCGCGGCCTATGCTCAGGCTGATGCCGATATTCGCGCCTTTGTGGAGACCTCAGGCATTCCTTATTTGCCCATGTCGATGGCTAAGGGCTTGCTGCCTGACACCCATCCTCAGTCAGCCTCCGCCGCTCGCTCCTATGTGCTTGCCGAAGCCGACGTGGTGGTATTGGTGGGTGCGCGTCTGAACTGGCTTTTGTCACATGGCAAAGGCAAAACCTGGGGCGGCCCCAAGCAGTTCATCCAAATCGATATCTCACCGACCGAAGTAGACAGCAACGTGGCCATTGCTGCACCGGTGATTGGCGATATCGGTTCATGTGTCGCCGCGCTGCTCAAAGGTATTTCCTCCGATTACACCAAGCCCTCAGCCGAGTGGACTGGTGCCATTACGGAGCGCCGCGAGAAAAACCTTGCCAAGATGGCGGTCACCCTTGACCAAAACCCATCACCGATGAACTTCCATAGTGCGCTCCGTGCCATTCGTGATGTGCTCAGGACCCGTCCGGATGTCAACGTGGTCAATGAGGGCGCCAATACGCTCGACTTCGCCCGCAGCATCATCGATATGTACCAACCCCGCAAGCGTTTCGATTCGGGCACCTGGGGCATTATGGGTATTGGTATGGGCTACTCGATTGGCGCGGCGGTGACCAGCGGGCTGCCCGTAGTCGCAATTGAAGGCGACAGCGCTTTCGGTTTCAGCGGTATGGAGATCGAGACAATTTGCCGCTACGAATTACCAGTCACCACCATTGTGTTTAACAACAACGGCGTGTATCGCGGCACCGATGTCAACCCAACCGGTGGCAAAGATGTTGCGCCAACCGTGTTCGTTA